>JBHIAC010000091.1:0-13200 GCA_046758365.1 bacterium | reverse complement strand
CGGCTGCGGAGATTTTACTATTCTAAATTTGGTAGGGAGAGGGGCAGAAGGCTATAGGGAAATTGGCGGTGATGAGGTGAAGTTTAAAAAATTTTAGAATGTGAAGGCCGGTTAATTAGCCCCATCTTTTATATTGGATTAACAATATTGAAATAGGTCGATTTTTCAATTACTTTGCCACTCGCTACGCCCTTCACATTGAGTGTCAATCGGTATTGACCTGATTTGAGTTCTTGAATTGGAATCTTAGCCACAAGTACAAAGGTTTCTCCGGGTATTTCTTTGCTAAGATCAAGGGACGTAACCTCCTGCCTTCTATTGTTTGTAATAGTATAGGTGGCAACAAATCCTTGTTTGTGTTCCCCTAATCTGTGACTAAAGTTATATAGCTCCGCATAAACGTACAAAGTAGGAGAATTCATGCCAAATAGGCGCGGAATATTAGGCCAAATTTTCCAATTATTCTTTACTAGAGCCGATTTTTCTTCTGTGGAATTGATTAACGTTGAAATCTGCAAATCACTTACCTTAAGTCCAGAATATCCATAATCTGGTGCTACAATATTCATAATGAAGGTCAAAGTCGCATGGGTTTTCAAATCAATTAGATAAAGTTCAGCTCGATATTGTCCTGGAGGAACGACAAAGAGGGCCCGAGTCAAGCGCTGACTAAGATTTGAGATAGTATTTGTGGAGCTGACTTTTACAGAATCAATTTGATGTGTCCATTGGATAAGCTCATCGTCTTGGTTTAGAAGTCTGATAGAGAGTTCATAATGGGCGCAGTAGCCTTCAACAGATTTAACAAATTTGAAGTTCTGTGCTGGGAACTGGCCAAATATTTCCACTAAAGTCTTCTCGGTATCCCCAGCACGGAAAGTCAGAAAATCAAGATAATACCCATATTGACCATAGTCTATGGATTTTGTGAATGAAAAAAGTGCAGTTGGAGTATTTAAAAGCCAAAGCAAAAAAATAACAGTCACTCTTTTAATAAAATCTTTATTCTTCAATATAGAAAATAGCATGATTGCCTCTCATTAAATTGCTTGAAATAAATTTTTTTGCTCTCTATATTTAATAAATAAAAATATTGGATGATCTATTTCCTAATTTTTAACTTCTAATCTATCGCGGCGAAGCCGCAAACAGATACGTAAAACTATTATTAAATTGGTAATACTATAATGCTCCTTTTTGGCGTGACAGGTGGCATTGGCTGCGGCAAGACCGCCGTATGCAATATTTTAAAAGAGAAAGGTGTTCCCATCATCGAAGCGGATCCACTGGCCAAAGAATTGACCAACAGATTACCCGAGATTCGTCAGGCTTTGACAGGCGAATTTGGGAAAGACGTCTACGACGAAGATGGTAGATTGAATAAGGACGTGTTAAGCCAAATCGTCTTTTCTAATCCGGAAGCCCGAGAAAAAGTCAACCAAATCATTCATCCGCATGTTCTCCGTTGGATTAGGGAAGAAGCTCAACGACTTCAAATAGAGGAAAATCAAAAATTGGTCGGTGTGGAAGCCGCTTTGATTTTTGAATCTAAAATGGATAAAATGTTAGGGGCCGTAGTTGTTGTGAGTGCTCCTCTTGAAAAAAGAATTAAATGGCTTCAGGAACGCAACCGTCTTTCAAAGGAAGAAATTCTCAAACGCATGAACTCGCAAATGCCTTTGGTGGATAAAATAAGACGGGCCGATTATGTGATTGAAAATGATGGCAGCTTAACTGATTTAGCAAAGAAAGTCGATTTATTGTACAAATGGCTGCGAAAGCAACAAATGAGAAATTAATTGAAGGAGAAATGAATAGTCATCCTCGCCGTCCATCTTCCTTTCTTCTACCGTAGTAAAATATTTTCATAAAAATAAAATTGTAATGAATACAAAACCTGCATTGAAAGTTCTTTTACTTTTCATGCTTGGCCTCATTACTGGCAGATATTTTGATTTTCCTACTCCTCTTTTTGTTGCACTAAGTATCTTTCCCCTCTTTCTCGCCTTTACTCTTTGGTATCATGAAAAAGGTAATCCGGAACTATTAAATTTCTGCTTGGCCACAGGCTTGGTTCTGATGGGAATCGTCCGCTATGAATTATCTACGGGCTACGTGCAGCAAAATCATATTTTGAATTACACAAATATACGAAAGCCTGTGGCTATTTCGGGAATCATTGTAAGATACCCAGAGCGGCGAGTCAATAAAATTATCCTTACCGTTGATACAAAAGAAATATTTATAAATCGCAAAGTTAATCCAACCCAGGGAAAAATTCTGGTAAGTATTGGAAATGAGAATAGTCAATTTCAATATGGGGATGAAATTATCATTCGGGGCAAGTTGAGGCAGCCCAGAGATAAGAGAAATCCGGGTGAATTTGATTATCGGGAATATCTTTTGGCTCAAGGTATTTTTGGTGTAGTCAATTTAAAAGGTAGCCGCCAAGTTCAAAAAATTTCAACTGGAAATGGGAGCTGGATGCTTCGGAAGTTGGTTTATCCGGTTAAATTATATTTGGATGACTTTATTGCAAAGAATCTTCCTGCAAAAGAAGGTGCGCTTTTACGCGGGCTGCTCATTGGTGAACGGGGCGAAATCCCTTTGGAACTGCGCAAGGCTTTTGCAAAATTGGGGGTGATTCACATCTTGGCTGTGTCGGGTCTCCATGTTGGGTTCATCATATTAATCTTTATGGGAGTATCTGGTGTTTTTAGGGTTCCCTACAGGGCACGAGTATTTCTCACACTCTTCGGTTTATTCTTTTATGCTTATTTAACCAATTTAAAGCCGCCTGTGGTTCGAGCGTCCATTATGGGGGGACTTTTACTTCTTGGCACCCTATTAGAAAGGAAGACCGATGTCATAAATACCCTGGCCTTAGCGGCCCTTTTTATCCTCATTTTAACTCCTCTGGAACTTTTTCAGTCGGGATTTCAACTCTCATTTACGGCTGTGGCTTCCATTATTTATCTCTATCCCAAGTTGAGAAAGCTCATTTTAATACAACGATTTCAAGAAAGATCGTTCATTCAATATCCTGTGGAACTGCTGCTTGTTTCAATGGCGGCATTTTTAGGAACTCTACCGTTCACGATAATTTATTTTAATCGGCTGCCAAGTTTTTCTCTTTTAGCCAACCTGCTGATTATCCCTCTCGCTTTTTGTGGGTTAGCCAGTGGTATCGTGGCTGCGGTGATCAATCTATTTACCACGATGTTAGCCCAATTATATTTAAATGCTGCCTGGTTTTTCCTGCATCTCTTAGTTAAAATCGTCGAATGGGGAAGCCAAGTTCCTCTATCTAATTGGGAAATCTATAAACTAACTCCACTACTAATTATAGGCTATTTCATTGGGCTGCTTCTTTTGGCCAATTTTAATTCAAAACGGGTCAAACGTTGGCTGATAATATATACCTTAGTTTTGGCAAACGTTTTTGTTGGGCGTTTATTTACAGAAAATAATCATAAGCTGAAGACTGTATATTTTGATGTAGGCCAAGGGGATGCGGCGCTTTTGACTTTTCCGAATGGCAAACACGTACTGATTGACGGTGGTCCGCGAGGCCTACATTATGATGCTGGGAAATGGGTGATTGCTCCTTATCTAAAGCGCGAAGGCATCGATGAAATTGATGCCATGATTTTGTCCCATGCGGAAACAGACCATCTCGGTGGCTTCCCATATCTTTTACGAAATTTCGAAGTGCATGAAGTCTGGGATAATGGACAGGCCAAGAATTCAAAAATTTACCAAGAGTATTTAGGATTGTTAGACAGTTTAAAAATAAAAAGACGAATTCTCAGAGCTGGGAATTTGTTAGAAGAATTCGATCCTGTAAAAATAATTGTCTTTCACCCAACCAATGATTTTTTAAAACAAAATAGTTTTTCTATTAATGATGGTTCATTGGTTTTGAAAGTAAGTTATGGAGAAACAGATTTTTTATTTCTGGGTGATATAGAGATCCCAGGAGAACGTCAAATTGCCAAATTCGGTGAAATGCTTGAAAGTGAAGTTGTAAAAGTAGGGCACCACGGCAGTAACACCTCCAGCAGTCCATTTTTACTCAATGCCATTCAGCCCAGATATGCAGTTATTTCAGTGGGAGAATTCAATAGATTTAATCATCCGCATCAGCAGGTTTTGGAGAGATTAAATTTAATTAGAACTCAAATACTTCGAACGGACCAAAATGCAGCCATAATTCTAACAACAAATGGCAGAGAAATTAAACGTATTCATTGGAAATAAAAATATGCAAATTTATTTATCGGCCTGGAGCTTGAAAGAAACTATTCGAAAAGGAGAACTAAATCTTGAAGCATGACCTGAATTTGCTTTTAACAACAGATTTGGCGGCATTGAATTGATAGAGCGCCAAATACTTAGCTTTGATTCAGAACATTTGGAAAAGCTAAAGAAATTGGGTCAAGAATTTTGCTGTGGTGTGATTTTAGATGTGAGCAGTGATTTAACCTATCGATTGGTACCTGCCCGGACTTCGACAATTTCCCCAAGGAAGTGGATGTCTATAAAGGTCTGCGAATGCTCTCTATAAAAGCCCTTCATGTTCACGCCAAAAGCTTTGATTTCGACACCAACGGTGAGGAGCGCTATCTTGATTACCAACGATGTTTACAGATATTAAAAGATAGTGGTTATGATGGCACCATAACGGTCGAGTATGAAGGGGCTGGCGATGCATTAAAAGGTTGTTTGCAAACCAGGGATTTAATCTTAAAATATTGGTAAATATGAAAGTTTTTTCACTATTTTATTTTTGACTTTACTTATTTGATATTTAGTAAGTAACGTCAGCCCTCAGCGCATATCTTATCTTAGAAATACACCTAAGGGATGTCTCTATTTTGATTGAAACACACCCTGTAATATTTTATGAAATTTCGCAACTTTTATCTTGACATTTAAATTTTATTATGTATATTGTCAATCACTTCTCTGAACTACCTCTCAGGATTTATCCAAAAATTTGGGGAAGGGGAGACCTGCCTACCCAAATATAATAATGATGAATGGAATGCTACTCAAGCAGGGGAAAGGAGGTGAGTTATTTAATTTTCTGCAGAATTCCCATTCTCTGATTTACCAATTTCAACAATTATATTACTTGCAAATAGAGCAACAAACATGCTAATATATTTGCATACAAGGAAGGGGTGATAAAGCGATAATAAAATAAAATGCTTCGTGCTTTAACTCAGCTATATAATTTTTTGATAACTCTACTTTTTCTCTTAGACAATTGTGAGAATATGATAAATTTTAGTTGAATGAACCTTCAAATAAGGAGAATGAGCCATGAAAGTATTATTTTGGCGTTCGTTTGTAACCGTTGTGTTTGTCTTAAACTTTCTTGCAATTCCGCAAATGGCAAGTGCTGGGGGGGACGACGTTGATGTTTTAATCGGTTATCACAAACCATACAATGAGATTGTGGCGCAAATCGAGGCTGTGGGCGGAACGGTTCGCCACCAGTATAAACACATTGACGCTATTGCGGCAACAATTCCCAGAGACAAGCTGTCCGATATCCAGGGGCTGCCTGATATCAACGCCTTTGTCCGTGATATAACATTTTCCCTGGTAGATCCACCCCAGGTCCCGCGCCAGGGCTTTGGCGAGGTCTCTTCAATACATGAAATTAGCTCTACTCAATTATCAGGTGATATTATAGAATTCACTTCGACTGCGCCAGAGGGTTATTTCCCAACCGAAGTCAATCTAACTCGTGCTTCAGACTTTTGGAGTGCCACTGGTCATTTTGGTGAAGGCGTGATTGTTGGCATCATGGATACCGGCACCGCTGATGTGGCTGCAATTAGCGGCCGTGTACTTGGCGGTGAAAGTTTTCTGTCGGTAAACCCCACTCTTGATGATGGCCTTGGAGCAAACAGTCCATTGAATAATCCCCATGGCACCTGGGTGGCGACCACTCTCGGCGCAAACGTTATTTTCGGTTTCTCTTCGAAAAGTACTTTTGCGCGGTCTTTAAAGACCCATCTGCCGGATGCAATTCTTCCCCGCTTTTTCAGGGGTAATATTGACGGAGTTCCAATGGTTGGTCAAGCACCATTTGCGCAGTTTTTTGCACTGAAGGTTTTCAATGTTGCAGGATTTACGTCCAACAGCATCATCTTGGCTGCATTCGACCAAACTATTGAGCTGAAACTTTCAGGTGATGTGAACATCCAGGTTCTGAACGGCTCCTTCGGTGGCCCAACCCTGTTTGCAGGCGATGATCCATTTTTTGCCGGCATGGTTCAAGAACTTCAAGATGTGGGGATCATGACTTGCTTTTCCGCCGGCAATGAAGGTCCAAGCAGTATGACTGGTGGCGACCCAGGCTTGGCTCACAATAATCTGACCGTTGGCGCAACCGATGTCGCAGCCTATGAGAAAATTCTTCGGGACTTGCAATTCGGCCTGGGGATCGGGAGCCTGTGGCGTGCTAACGATACCCACCAAACCGTCTTTTTTAGCTCCCGTGGTCCGACGGCGGACGGCCGCTTCGATCCGGATATCACCGCGCCTGGTCGTGCTATCTTTGCTCAGAGCGCTAGTGGAGGGCTGGCCATCGTCAGCGGCACGTCTTTCTCTTCACCTATGGTGGCTGGTGCGGCAGCTTTACTGCTCTCTGCCAACCCTGATGCTACGCCCGATCAAATTCGAGCCGCGCTGCTGAATGGTGCCAATCCGAACGTGCTTGAAGACAACTCGGGGCCAAATGATCAAGGGTTTGGTTTCTTAGATGTGCTAAATGGGCACACAGCACTGAACAACGGTGCTGCTAACCCTGCGGACGAAGGGATTGGTAAGAAAAAGGTTACACAAAATATCCAAGAAGGAACTGGAATCAATGTCATTACCGAGAATAATTTCTCCGCAAATACAGGCGCACTTCGACCGGGTGAACGCGCAGAATATTTTTATGATATCAAAAAGACCGTGAAAAGGGTAACGGTCACCATTTCAAACGTTAGCCCTGAACTTCCCCCTGCCGAACAAAATCAATTATTTGGAGACGATCTGCTTGTTGGTATACACAGCGCTAAAACATCTGGTGTCGATGATTATAGAGCTGGAACGCTCGCTTTTGTTGGAGTCGGAGGCGCAACCTTTGTCCTCGAGGGTTCCGATCTCGATGTTGGTATCGCACGCATTACCATCAGCGGGGATTGGACAAATGCAGGCAATATTTCGGCTGATGTCAATATTGTCCAAGAACATTTTGGCGAGGAGCAAGGTTTTCACGCAAATGGACTTGTAGCTGAGGGAGGTTTTAAGGGCTTTCAAATAAATGTGCCTTCTGGAGCTAACGAACTCCGCTTCAGGCTGGTCTGGGATGATGATTGGGGCATGTATCCAACTGACGATTTGGACATGTTCGTTTTCCCTCCCGGTAGTATTTTCCCACTATTACTTGACAATGACGGTGACTTCGATATTGATGGACTTTCACTCGACTCACCAGAGAGATTAAACATCAGCAATCCTTTAAGCGGAACTTGGAGTGTCTTTGTTAATGGATTCACCGTATGGGAAGGTGAAGAAAGGTTTGATTTATTTGCCGACGTTGTAAATGCTTTACCAAAACTTGCCTCTGAGGATGGCTCATTGGAAGTTGTTAAATTACCGACAGAATTTCAACTGGCTCACAATTTTCCAAACCCATTCAACCCGACGACTAATATTAATTACGACCTTCCCCGTGAGTCGCATGTAAGCTTAAAGATTTTTAATGTCCAAGGACAGTTGGTGCGAACTCTTGTGAATGAGATTACATCAGCCGGTTTTCATTCAGTACTTTGGGACGGTAGAGATGACTCTGGTCGAACGTTGCCTAGCGGGGCTTATATTTATCAAATTAAAGCTGGAGATTTTGAGCAGACTCGAAAAATGGTATTGTTGAAATAACCGCTGGTGATTAACAATTAGTAGTCAAAGCCCCATCGCTTGATGGGGCTTATTTGTTTTCATTTAAACTTGTCGATCAAAAAGGTTCTGCGAAGCAAAGGCAGATGTACTTACTGTAGTGTAATCATCCCAAGGTCATTGTCTAATCCGGCAACCACCTCCACATCATTTTTTTCAAATGATTGATTTAAAGTATCTCTAATACTTACAATATAGGTATCTTCAGGTAGAAATGCCAGCATAAAGGCACCGCTTGTATCAACAGCCGTTGAATTCAAGGTATCACTTCCCGCGATGGCATAGGCCAAGGGTAAATTCTGGGGATTGGTAACGGTACCCGAGATGGAACCCGTGATTGCCTTTGGCTCTACACGAATTGTGGGTTTTAATATATAACCATTTGGATTGTTGGGTGGACCTGTTGTTACGACTGACCTATGAGCATCAAAATCGATAATCAACTCAAATGTAGAGCCAGCATTAATGGTAAACTCAGAAACAAGTTTTAGCCCAGTTTGTGCTCCACTGGGTACAACTACTTGGTGTGTTTGACCATCTACTATAACCTCAGCGTTATCGATCTTGAGTCGAATTTGGGTGTAATGCCCGGCAGGGACTTCCGCAGTGCCTATGACGATAGATTTGCCATTATTCCATTTCAACAAATTTACAGTTATTAGCTCGCCTCTTACGGTTATCCACTGGTCATCAATGTGGGCACTGAGCTCAGAAAAAGTGATGTTGACGGCCTCAAATGAGGCGGGGGCATCCGTTAAGCTGACTTTTAAGTTACCCGATTCGCTTGGTGATGTTGAACTATCGCCACATCCTATTATAAATACAAGTGATAAAAAAAGAATTAGTAAAAGACTTGAAAGGAATCGCATAACATAGCCTCCATGATAAAATTAAATATTTATTATATTTCTTTAAAGTAAATGCAAATAAGGTGTCAGCGGTTCTTTTTAATGTTAGTTTAAAATTTTTAAATTATAAAACTATTAAAATACCAATACAAAAAATGTCAATTATGTATAAAATTCCCACCACTATATAAGATTTTGATGGAGTTTTATTTTCGATGATACTTTTGATTTAAAATTAAATTTATATCCTCAAAACCATCCACAATTTTCCCTGTCGATAGGGGTCTTTTAGTTGTCCTCTGAATCTCATCGTATTCTACCTTCGCATGGATTGACCGCTTCTCGACTTTCATATCACCGCAAGATAAACATAGACCATAACCATGACAGCTGCGACACATTGAAGCTAATCCTTCTTTGCCGGTTCCCTTACACCATGTACAATAACCTGTATTATTACACTCCTTACATTGCATTGCCCCATACCAATCTACAAAATTCGGTATAGTCTCCTTTATAAGTATTGACAGAATAGTCTTTGGTCTTGAGAGGTGAATAAAAATAATTTGACCAGCAAGTTTGTTAAATAGGGCTCTAAGTTTATTGTTGTAAAGTAATCATCCCCAGGTCATGGCCAGAACCAACAACAACCTCCAAATAATTCACTACAAATGACTTATTTAAAATATCCTTAATGCTTACAGTGTAGGTACCTTCAGGCAAAAACGTAAGCATAAATACTCCACTATTTTTATCCACAGGAGTTGAGGTTACCGTGTCATCTTCTACAATGGCGTAAGCAATGGACGGATTATCTGGATTAGTGACTGTCCCTGAGATAGACCCTGTAATGGCCTTAGATATTACTCGTATCGTTGGCTTTAATATATAGCCGTTTGAATTGTTCGGCGGTCCTGTGATGAAAATGGAACTGTTGGCATCAAAATCGATAATCAGTTCGAAGGTTGAGCCGGCAGGGATGGTGAATTGAGAGACGAGTTTTAATCCTGTTTGGGCACCACTGGGTACTGTTACGGATTGGGATTCACCGTTTACGACGACTTGGGCGTTGTCAATTTTGAGTCGAATTTGGGTGTAGTGACCGGCAGGCACTTCAGCGGTGCCAATTACTATGGATTGACCGTTATTCCATTCCAATAAATTTACGGTTATGGGTTCGCCGCGTACAGTTATCCATTGCTCATCAATGTGAGCGCTGATCTCCGAAAACGTAATATTAACCTCCTGGAATTCAGCGGGGGCATCCGTTAAACTGACTATTAGCGTGCCCTTATCAGTAGGTGTGGTTGGACTTTTGCCACATCCAATTAAGAAGATACCTAGTAATAAAGGGAGAATTAAAAAGACTGTGAAATTTCGCATAATATTTCCTTCTTGATAATTTTTTAAGATGTTGTTAAGATAACTTATTTATAATCATAAAAATTTGAGATTTTTAACTTTTCTCCCTACTTGGATGTAAGATATAAAAGTAAAAATACTGTGGTTATTAAATCTCCAACAGATAGAAACAACCCAACAGATAAAAACTTTATGCTATAAAATATCAAGCTCGAATCCCCCGCAGCTCTGATTCATTCTTGCCAAAATTTGCAATAAGACCTATTTTCATACCTAAACATCCAATTATATTATGAGTTAAATCTTCATACAGAAATTCTGTATCTTCTTTCATCTTTAATCTGTTGGGTTGTTTCTATCAGATGGGAATTTCATTTTTTCATATAACTTTTGACGCTACCAATTTTAGCTAATTTTTGCAAATGGTGTGCCAAGGTATGTTTTATGTTATAAGTCAAAAATTTTCAAGAGGAAGAAAAGTGAATAAATTGTTCGATGGAATTTCAAGTATGTATTATTTCCTGCCAATGGAAAATAATTATCCAATGCTAAGTGGAATGGCAGGACCTCAGCTCTTTTGTTTTTCCGTAATCCAAGTCACGATCCTTCGTTCCAGCACCTCCAAAGGAATGGCACCGGCGCTTAGAACCAAATCATGAAAAGCTCGGACATTAAAACTTTCGCCTAAAGCCTCCTCCGCACGCTTCCGCAACTCCCGGATTTTCATTTGACCGATTTTATAGGCCAAAGCTTGGCCGGGCCAGGCTATGTAGCGGTCTACTTCATTTGCTACATTGGTTCGGGTGAGCGCCGAGTTTTCGAGCATATAGTTGATGGCTTGCTCACGGGACCAACCAAAGGCATGGATTCCTGTATCCACTACCAAACGCAAGGCCCGCCACATCTCATAAGAAAAAAAACCAAACTCAGAGTAGGGATCCTGATAAAAACCCGCCTCTTTACCAAGGCTTTCTGCATACAGCCCCCAACCTTCCACAAAAGCGGTGTAACTTGCTACGGTTCGAAAGGTGGGAACGTTTTCCAACTCTTGCTGGAGCGCAATCTGAAGATGGTGACCGGGTACCGCTTCATGCAGGGCCAGTGCCTCCATTTCGTATTTCGGTCGGCTTCTTAAATCGTAAGTGTTGGCGTAGAACCAGCCGGGCCGAGTTCCATCGGCCGAAGGTCGGTTATAGTAAGCCGTTGTAGCCTGGGGAGCCGCATATTCAGGCACGGCACGAACACCATAAGGCGCCCGCGGTAGTTTACCAAAAAGTTTGGGAAGGGCGGCATCCATTCTTTTGCAGATATCCCGATAGCCTCTCAAAAGCTCTTCTGGTTTAGTATAATAAAAACGTGCGTCGGTTCGGAGAAACTCTACGAACTCTTCAAAGCTACCCTGAAATCCAGTTTTTTCGATTATTTCCTGCATGCGTTTTCTTATCCGGGTTACCTCTTTTTTGCCAATCTCATGAATCTCTTTTGGTGAAAGGTTGGTCGTGGTAAATCTTCTAACTCGAAAAGCGTAAAACGCATCCCCCTGAGGATACCGTTTGGAAGTGGCAATCTCTGTTTTAGCTTTTGGAAGGTATGCTTCTATAAAAAATCGTTTGAACCTGTCGAAGGCAGGAATTACGGCTTCCTTAAGTATTTGCTGACCTCGTTGTTTCAATTTTTCCTGTTCATTCTCGCTAAAAGCTTGGGGGAAGGATTTGAAAGGTTCATAGAGTGGAAACGCCTCAATTGGTTTTGAGATTAATGTTTCAATCTGTTTTGGCACCGCTTCTAAAACAAGACGCGGAGGTGTAATACCGCGCTTTATTCCTTCTTGCAGGAGAGCCATCTGGTCATCAATTAAAGAGGGAATAGCCTGAAGCCGTGCAAGATAATCCCCGTAATGTTTTTTAGTTTGCAAAGGGACCCGTTCGTACATCTGGGGTAAGTTGAGATGAAATCCTCTTCGCTGGTGCACAGGTTCCGTGTAAGTCCCGAATTTGAATTCCTCAAATTTCCATAAAAGTTGTTCTTCAAAAAGATCGTAGTTAAGTCTGTCTTCTGGTGAAAGTTCTTCTCGATCAATTTTCTTTAACTGATTTAAAAACTCCTGATTTGCTCTATTTCGTCGTTGAAAAGCTTCGGGACTCTCTTCAGGGAGGCGGTCGTTATAACGGAAATCTCCTCGAGAAGTGGCCAGCAAAGGCTCGTCCTTGAGGGTATATTCCCAGAACTCCTCAAAAAGATGGTGTAGTTTGTCTGAGGCCTTCTCCCTTTGCTCTGCCTTTATAGGGCCAGTGGTAAGGAGACTAAAAACAGAAATCAGGGAAAATACAAACAAACGGTTGGTCTTAATTCTATGCATGGAGCTCTCCTTGAAAATAATTAAAAGAATTAGAATTACTGGGATGAACAAAGTAGAAAATCGTGGATGAGTTTTCAATACTTTTACTGGAAAAATAAGCTATTAAAAAAATAAAAACAAGGATAATTTCATATAAAAAAGCCCGAATTGAAATTAATAAACACGGGCTTACTTTATTAATGATAATTTTTAATAATAACAATTACACAGTAACTTTACGCGCTAACGCTTGATGTATGGTTTGCGCAATTTCATGTTTTGGACGAACCCCGATAAAAGAAGACAATGGATTATTTTTTCTTAAAAAGTTCGTTTAATTTTTTTAGGGATTCTTCTCTTTTTGAACTTTCATTCATTTTAATTTCAGATGCAGCATCAAAATAATCACAAAAATTTGCCATTTCTTTATCTTTTACCCATTCTGCTTGCGGTTCCCGGCATTGGTTATGAGCCATGGGGTCGTAAAATCGGCAGTTACGGCAGCAGCGCAAATAAGCCGCGCACTTAGGACAGGTCTGGTTACGACTCGGTTGACGGTCAATAGCAATGGTGGTGTGACAATTGTAGCATTGCATCGCATTACACGCTTATTAATTGTTTTAAAAACCTAGCGCGGCGTAACCGCAATTAAATTAAATGATTGCGTCATTAACTCAGAAAAAATTAATA
>JBHIAC010000090.1:0-13227 GCA_046758365.1 bacterium | reverse complement strand
GCTGAAATTGGGAAAATCTTTCTTACAGGTGGAGTAGCCAAAACCGACTTATTAGTTAACCCGTTTAATGAAAAACTTAAGATTAAAACCGAATTGTGGAATCCATTGAATTTTTTTAAAATAACTAGTCCTCAGCAAGATGAACAGATCAGACAACTTTTAGGCACCCATTTGACACCCACCATCGGAACCCTTTTAAGAGGAGATTAGACATTGTGATTAAGATTAATTTCATTGCCACTGAATTGGCACATGAAAAAATTGCTCGGATTAAGAGATATTTAACTTTGATTTACAGCGTAGCTTGGGTAATTTCATTTCTTTTTCTGTATCTCCAGTATCAAAAAAAACAATCGATAATAAGTTCACATTATAAAGAAATTAAGAAAATAAAACTTAAAGTAGACAAACTTTCTCCACAGTTTCAACAGGCCGTGCAGTTATATCAGCAAAGAAATCAGCACAGACAAAAATTGGCAAAGGTTTTTGACATTTCCTTAGAATCGAGTTTTGTCCTTGAAAGCTTAGAAATTGTGGCTAATAACATTCCAGAAAACATTTGGCTGAATGAAATTCAAATATCCGCTTTGGATAGCAAAGAATTGACCGATAATAATAACAAGAGCGATACTCACAAAAAATCTATGTTCATTAAAGGTAATCTTGTTTTAGATTTAGAAAACAAAAACACAGGACAAATTCAACAGTTTCAAAACACGCTTCAACAATTCAGTCCTTTTTCTTTAGCCCAGAGTCACTTTGATTTAAGTGATATGAACGTGAATAAGTTAGAAGAAAGATATTATCATAACTTTATAATCGAATTTAACTGGTTAAATAATATTTTATAAGATATCATTTTACTTTATGTAACAAGATGAGGTGGATTGACGATTTAACAAATGCTGTTAAAGTCAGGACAATTCTTATTGCGCTAATAATATTCATAACTACGAATTTAGGAATTATTTATTTTGTATTACGTCCATGTGAAAAATCGGCACAGACTTTAGAACGAAATTTAAATAATATGAGAGAAAATTATACCCAGTTGAAATCTCAGAATTTAAACTCCATATTGGATATCCTGAATGAGGAAGTTAAGAATTTAGTACAGAAAGAAAAGAGGGTATTTTCTTCCACATTGTCTAACGAAGAAATTCCATTATTTATAACTAAGTTAGAAAGAGAAGCCAACAATTCAGGGTTAAATGTTTATAGCTCGGTAGTAAATAATGAGATTAAAAAATCAGGACTTTTCACAACCATTTCTGTTGATTTGAATTTCGCAGGCTCCTTTCAAGAGGTGTTGAATTTTTTAAGAGTATTGGCGTCTTGGGATGAAGTTTTGCTCATAAATGCCATTAACATTAAAAAAAAAATATTTATGACGTTGAATTATCAGGTCAGATTAAAATTATTGTATTAGTATCATCTTAATAATCGGTGAATGCTAGATGAAAAAATTTTTTAGAATAGAAATCATTATAGGATTTTTATTGCTTTTTTTAGCATTCCTATATAGGGATACATTATCATTAAAAAATATCTTGCATTTGAATTTTAATGAAATATTGTTTGATCCAACTTTAGATGAAATGCAAGATACTTATCTCAAATTATTTAGCGAGTATAAAAAATTAAAGCTTAAGCCACAATACAATAATAACGTACATTCAAAGTCTAACTTTGTGTTAATAAGAGATCCATTTGAATTACCAAAAAGTAAAATCAAAAAAATCAATAATAGTCTTATATCTAAAACTTCAGATAAAAATATAAATTTCAATAAAAAGCCTTTAAAATTAATCGGCACTTTATGGGATGAAACATCACCATCGGCTATAATCAACGATAAGATTGTCAATGTTGGGAGTTATATAGGTTCCTATAAAGTAATTAAAATTTTGCCAAATAGAGCAATTTTAACTTCTAATAAAAATATTTTGGTTTTAGAGATACCTTTAGAAAAGTCTGATATAGAATAAATGACGTAGTCTCTTACGAAATAAATTGGTGCTTTTGGGGCCAAGATTTCTAGTCTTAACGTCGAGTGAGTCGAGATAAGCACCAAATTACAAGCAGCAAATTACAAACAAATCTACCCCGTTAGATAACTTTAAATAATATGGTTACTATTGTTAGATAATCTGTATCTAACGGGGTGAAAATGACCAAAATTCTAAATTACGAAACAGTGGATTTACAGTAGAGATGATTTCAGTTGCTAAAAACATCGCTGTTTTTGTTAACGAATTACCCAAAAGAGTGTTTGAAACAGTTGTTGGAATTTGGAATTTATTTGTGATTTGTGATTTGTCATTTGGGATTTTAAATCATTATCCTGTTTGGTTCCGGCTTGACCGGGTTAGGATATTTCATTTAACAATATTAATATGCCTTTTGTTTTTTCAGAACAATGTTTGGTCAGGTACTTCCGAACCCACCTCATTCTTTTATAATTTAAAGCGTAACCAAGAAGGTAAATTTACTCAAGAAAGAATTAACTATTCTGGAAAAGTTATTCTAAATCTAAGAGGCGTTTCTCTTAAAAACACTCTTCAACTTCTAACCAATCGACTTGGAAAAAATTTTCTAATGGACCCCGAAATTAATGATCGAAACCTTAATACTTATTTGGATAATATCACACCGATGGAGGCTTTCAGAGCAATCTTAGAAGCCAATAATTTGGGATACAGAGAACTGGATGGAAATGTAATTTATATTACTAAAGCAGATAAATTAGGTAAACAAACCGTGGTAAAAAATATTTCTTGTAAATATGCCAAGGCCGAAGAGCTTCAAGAAATATTAAAAAGTGTGGTTGTTTCTGAATTTGGAACGGTTATATCGGACCAAAGAACCAATACGTTGATTATTAAAGAGAGTCCCGAAGTTTTAGCTAAAATGGTAAAATTGATTCAAGAATTAGACAGACCCATTAAACAAGTTTATATTCAAGCTGAAATATTAGAGATATCATCGCAGGATAATACAGAACTAGGAGTAGAATGGTTATGGAAAACTGCAAATGTTAAATCTATTTCTGGTCAAGTAGGGACAGACTTTGGACTGCGATCCGATATTTCGTTGGGAGAAAATAACGCTGAAACCTCGCAGAAAGCGCCACTACCTATGGGAGATGGATTGGGAATAGGACTTCTAAATTCAAATATCACTGCTGTGCTTCATGCTTTAAGCGAGGTAAATAATTTGAATCTTCTATCCCGTCCAAGAGTGACCACCATGGATAATCAGCAAGCGGTGATTGAAGTTGGGGACCAGATACCTTTTAAAGTTTTAAATGAATTTGGAATTACTTCATTCGAATTCAAAGATGCTACCGTGCAATTATTGGTTAAACCACATATTATTGATTCAGTATTTATTATGTTAGAAGTGGCTCCTAAGGCAGATTTTCAAAACGGTACAACAGCCGATGGGACGCCAATCATAGCCACGCGAAAGGCCTCCACCAAAGTTAAAGTTAGAAACGGGCAAACCATTGTAATTGGTGGATTGATCCGCGATTCTGAGACTGTAACTCAACGAAAGGTACCCCTTCTGGGAAGCATTCCAGTCTTAGGCCTTTTATTTAAATACAAAAAAACTATTAAAGTAAAAACAGAATTATTGGTGTTCATTACACCCTTCATCTTGGAAGATGAAAAGACACCAAATATATTCAGACAAGATCTTGAATTAAAACAAAAATTACAAAAAAAATTAAAGTAGACGAGGATGATCAATGGATAACAATCATAAAATACCTATTCTTGTAGCGGATGATGATACAGACATCTTATTATTTTTCCGTGCAATTATCAAAGACGCCCGATATAAACTTTATTTGGTTTCCAGTGGATTTGATGCCTTAGAAAAGGCCCAGAAACATAAAATATTTTTGGCGTTTATCGATGTAAATATGCCAGATATGGATGGGTTAGAAACCTTAGCAAAATGGAAAAGAATACAACCAACTACTCAGATTGTTATAATTTCATCCTATAGTGATCAAGAATTGGTTAGAAGGGCCATCAAAGAAGGCGCCTACACCTATTTATTTAAACCACTGAATAAAATGGATATTTTTTCTGTCACGGTTAAATGTTTAAAAATGATTGGAATAAATAATGTTATTTCCTTTTAAATCAATTATAACGTACTATTTCTTATTGTTAATATTTTATTTGCATTGATAATATGATTGTAAATAAAATCTATGGGAACTGAGACAGATGTATGTCTAATTCTTGAGGGTACCTACCCTTACGTAGCAGGAGGGGTTTCCACCTGGGTGCACCAATTGATAAGCAGCCTAAAGGAGTTTTCCTTTTCCTTAGCAGTTATCCTGCCGGATAAAGCATCAGAGCGAGAAATTAAATATCCGATTCCCGAAAATATTATAGAAATAAGGGAGGTTTATCTTCATGATTTAAAATTACCTGATGAATATAATAATAAAATAGTAAAAGAGGCCTGGCGTGATTTAGAACACTTTCATACGTGTCAAAGAAACTCTGATAAATTAATTTTTTTTGAATCGATTTTTAAACATTTTTTCAAGCAAGATACCAGGAGAATCTCTCCAGAAAATATTCTTCATACAAAAGAAGCTTGGAATATTTTATCAAAGTTGTACCAAGAAAAAGCAAATGATGAATCTTTTCTTGATTATTTCTGGACCGTACGGTTTATTCATTTACCTATTTTTAAAATTTTAACTTCAGAACTCCCAGAGGCCTGTGTATATCATACGGTTTCAACCGGGTATGCCGGCCTCATGGCTGTAATAGGAAAATTGAAATACCAACGGCCTTTATTTTTGACCGAACATGGAATTTATACTAGAGAAAGGCGCATTGAAATTAGTAGGGCAGATTGGATTTATGAAAAAGATATCCATCAAGTAAAAGTACTAAAATCGCAAAGCAGGTTCAAAGAACTTTGGAATAATATGTTCACCACCTTGAGTAAAATTTGTTATGAATATTCTGATATTATTATAACGTTGTTTCAAGGTAATCAAACATGTCAACTTGATGATGGGGCTGATCCCAATAAAATGATGATCATACCCAATGGAGTCGATGTAGAAATATATCAAGCATTGATTAGAGAAAAGAAAGAAGAACCGGATGAGTTTGTTATAGGATTTATGGGCCGTGTGGTATCGATTAAAGATGTTAAAACTTTCATTCGGGCTTGTAAAGGCGTAGCTGATGTAGTGAACAAATTAAAAGTATATATCATGGGTCCAACGGACGAAGAAGAGGCATACTATGAAGAGTGTTTGAAATTAACTGAGTTATTAGGCATGGATAAAATTATCGAATTTACAGGAAAGGTTAATGTGATAGAGTATTATCCCAAAATCGATATATTGGTACTTACAAGCATAAGCGAAGCGCAGCCATTAGTAATTTTAGAAGCAAATTGTATGGGGATTCCGGTGGTGGCTACTGATGTTGGGGCTTGCCGAGAACTGTTATATGGTAGTACCTACGAAGATACTTTATTAGGAAAGAGCGGATTTATAACAGGGGTTACCAATTCAAAGGAAATCGCTGACGCGATAATAAAAATTTGGAAATCAAAAGACCTTCGAGAAAAAATGGGTGAGGCCGGTAAAAGAAGAGTTGCCCAATTTTATAATAAAAAAGATTTAGACAATAAATACCGCGAACTCTACAATCAATATAAAAAATATAAATCAATAAAAATATCCAGGCAATTTATAAATGGCGGGGATAGGATTTAAATTAAGAAAAATTTTTGATTTCGATTCATACGTAGATAACTTACGAGGTATATTATTTGCGGCCTCTATCTCTGGAGGCCCGATATTTTTCTCTATATTATGCCTGGGCTTGCTAAGTGTTTATTCGAGGGCATTCATTTCGTCCCAAGACATGAAAGTGTTTCTTGTCACCATCGTTTATGTATTTGCTTTTTCTTTAATATCGACCGGGCTAACGCAGCTTCTTTTGACAAGATATCTTTCAGATTTAATTTATGCCAAAGAGATTCATCGTATTATTCCGACCTTTTGTAGTGCTTTAGCATTAACGGTTACATGTCAGATAATTATAGGTCTTCCGTTCATGTTCTTTTTGGAACTTGATTTCACCTATCGATTAACTTCTTTAATGCTTTTTATCACCATCGGATGTATCTGGCAAATAATGATATTTTTGAGTGCAATGAAAAATTATAATATTATTTTTGTAGCCTTTATAATCGGTTTGTCTTTAAGTTTTTTATTAGCTGTAAAATTAGGAAAAAGTCATGGACTGACTGGATTTCTTCATGGTTATACCTTTGGACAAATTGTTTTACTTTTCATATTGCTTGCCAGGCTTTTTCTAGAATTTCAAAGTACAGATAAACCTGATTTTGCTTTTATTCAATATTTTAAAAAGATGCCACAATTAGCTTTAATCGGTCTTTTTTATAATTTAGGAATCTGGGTGGATAAGATAATCTTTTGGTTTAGTTCTGAAGGCGAGCAAATAAATTCTTTCCTGTTTGCACATACTTATTATGATGGCGCAACCTTTTTTGCTTATCTAACGGTCATTCCTTCCTATACCTATTTCTTAGTCAAAGTTGAAACTGAATTTTATGGATTCTTCCGTGCATTTTATCAGACCATTTTGGATAAAAATCCTTTTAATGAAATTCGTGAGCAAAAAAATAAGATTGCTAAATCTTTAAGAGAGAGCTTCCTCGGATTAATAAAAATTCAAGGCATCGTTACTTTACTTTGCCTCCTATATTCAAAGGAAATTGCCTCTGCTTTTAGAATTCCTGTTTTGGGTACTCTAATATTAGAAAAAGCTGTCATTGCAGTATTTCTTCAAATGCTATTATTAACAGTCATGATATTTATGATGTATTTTGATATAAGAACAAAACTTGTTCAAGTTGTTGCAGTGTTTTTAGGCAGCAATATTATATTTACTATATTTACACTTAAGATGGGCTATATTTATTATGGCTACGGCTACTTATTGGCGTGTTTAACTGCACTAATTTTAGGATATTATATACTCAACAACCATATAAAAGATTTAGAATATCAAACTTTTGTGAGCCAGCCTTTGGCAGGTTAAAAGCGATGAATGACGTAGGTGCAAAAAGGTAGGAAGCTAAAAATCTTAAGTTGTAAATATTACACTTTCAATTGCTAAAAGTTGAAATTATCCTGTTTTTGCACCAACATCATGAATTAAAATTCCTGGCTTAAAGTCAAAATCCGCAAAAGCAGATTATTTTTTCTTATCAAAAATTAGTCGGCTTCAGCCAACTTTTGCTGTTAACCCAGAAATTTATTTCGGGGCTAAATTTTTAATTAATTCAAGATAATTACCTTCATTTTCCATGTACTTAAATCGGACCTCATCCATTAATTTCGTCATCAATGAAATCCCCATGCCTCTGTCCTGGGTTTTTTCAAATATATATTCTGGTGGGAATTCATCAATATTAATCTCATTAAAAGTAAGTTGTAAAGTAACACTATCTTCCACCAATGCTCTGACCTCCCCATCCATCGTTTTTAAAAATACTTGAGAGGTTCCAATCAATTTTTGGGGATAGGGGGGGAAATGCTCTAAAATTGCCAGCCCTTTACCTTTATCTTTTAAGCATATTTTTAGACTTTGTGGTTCCATCTCAAATATTATCTCAACAAGTTCCGCAACATTTTGAGATGAATGACGCACCACATTAACAAACGCTTCGTTTAATACAAGTTTTATTTCAAAAACCCTATTGGTTGAAAGCGAGCTATTGAAAAGAGGTCTGATAACTTCAACAATATTTTCAACAGTCTCGGTAAACTTCAAATTACAAGGTACCCAAAGAATTATTTTGTCTTTATTCATATTAAAAATTTTTTAATGCATCTTCAACGGAATAAAAGATTTCAAATATTCTATTCATTCTTGTTAGTTCAAACATAGCACCAATGGGTGGCTGAAGCCCGACAATTTTAAGCTGACCGCCTTTCAATCTTACTTGTTTTAAACCCGTGACAAGCGCACCAAGGAAAGAACTATCCATAAACTCTGCATCACTTAAATCGACCACAATTTTAGTTTTACCCTTTTCAATCTGTTTTTTCAACTCTTTTTTAAATTCACTAGATAACTCAACGGTGGCTCGTTGAGTATCTATTTTTAATAATAAGATATCATTAATTAATTTTATTGATAAACTCATAATAAACCTCCACCGATGGGAAAGAAACATTTAAATTTATATTTTTAATATAAGATAGAACATATTTTGCTGTGTAAGCGAATTATCGTCATAAGTATTTAAAACTTAAATTGCTTAAAGAACTAAAAGAATTTAGCCTTAATTAACAATCTAATTAATAAAATACAGCTTGATTTTTATGTATAAAAAGGTTATCATTATGCACTAATTTGTAAATAATCTCTTAATATACCGAACGAACGCTAACCCCGAATGCTTTCGCTTTCGGGGTCAGTGTTTCTTAGAAGGATTGCTTTATTTCGAAAAGCAGAAATTTTAGCACTCGATACAAATTTCTTTTTAATTTTTGCATTTTACTTCTATGATTCATCGACTTCTGCAAAATAGGGTGTACAACCTTTAGGTTGAGATTGTCATAGACAGGCTGAAGGCTGTACACCCATTTTGAACATGCTTTAAATTAATGTTGCAGAAGTCTGCTATGATTCATCAAAAGGAGGAGTATCATGTTTTCATGTCTTTATCCAATTAGTCGGCCCAAGCAGAAAGTCAGTAATCAAAAGCAATATGTGAAGCTCTTACTTGGCCTTCTTTGGGTTTTGTTTACATTCACGGTATCAGTCAGCAAAGCACAAGATTACAATGAGCTTCTGGATTCCAAAATACGAGATTTACTGCACGAAGCTCTGAGTGGTGAGTTGGCTAAAGAGCACGTCATCCAGATTACTCGGCATCACCGCATTCAAGGTTCGCGGGGTTATCGCGCGGCTGCTCAGTATGTTCTTAAGCAACTTCGTAGTTTTGGCTTTTCGGAGAAGGATGCCTATATCGAGTCGTTTCCGTCGGATGGCAAAGTCAATTATCAGACCTGGCAGTCGCCCTCTGGATGGGACATTGAATCAGCCGAACTTAGAATGGTTGAGCCGTATGAAGAACGCATCATTGGCTATCCTGAGATTGCCATGAGTGCCATCACTTATTCAAATCCTGGCGAGGTAACAGCCGAGCTTGTTTGGGTAGGAAAAGGCACCAGCGATACGGACTATGAAGGAAAAGACGTTAAAGGCAAAATTGTTCTAGCGACAGGTTACGGTGGAGAGGTACACCGCCATGCGGTGCTAAAATATGGAGCGAAGGCCGTAGTTTGCTTTCTCGACGACGACCGGGCTAAAGAATATCCGGACATGCTGGCCTACACCGGCATGTGGCCACGCACTGAAGAATTGAAGAAAGTTACCTTTGGTTTCAATATCACCAATCGACAAGGTGAAAAACTGCGAGATTTGTTGTTCTCCGGCAAGAAAGTTGTGCTGCATGGCCGTATGTCAGGCATTGGTCTCGAACCATTTTTTATGGATGTGGTTGTTGCGCACATTCGGGGCGCAGAACATCCTGAACAAGAACTTGTCTTTTGTGCCCATCTTGACCATCCGAAAGAATCGGCAAACGATAATGCAAGTGGTTCGGCTGCTATTCTCGACATAGCTCGTACTTTTAAAGAGCTTATCGATCGTGAACGGCTGCCTCGCCCGAAACGATCTTTCCGCTTCCTTTGGGTGCCTGAATGGAACGGAACCATGGCCTATATTGACGCACATCCAGAGCTGAAAGGGCCTGCCTTAAGGGGTAGCTTTTTAGCGAATATTAATATGGATATGGTAGGCGAACATATTGAGTTAATTCACTCGAAATTAATTCTAACCCGCACCCCTTATTCAATTCCCTCAGCAGTCAATGATGTGGTTGAGAATATGGTTAAGATGGTAGACGACATGCATATTCGCACACCTCGGGGAAGCCTCTCGGCGTTCAATTATCGGGTAACCCCGTACAGCGGAGGCAGCGACCACATGATGTTTATCGAACGAAAAATCCCTGGGATCATGTTTAACCACAGTCCTGATTACACCCACCATACATCCGAGGATACCCCAGATAAAGTAGATCCGGCTGAAATCGAGCGCTGTGAGATCATCGCTGCTAGTACCATGTGGTACTTGGCAAATCTGGACAATTCTCAGGCAGTAGACCTGGTGTACCTTGTTGGAGCTAAAGCCATGGAACGCTTGGGCCTTGCGGCTGGACGTGCACAAAGAAAAATTATCGTAGCGACCGAAGAGGAGCTCCCATTGGCCTGGGCCGAGGCAGAGAACTTACATAAGCATGTGGCGCAGTGGGAGATGACGGCCGTAACATCAATTTTGAACTTCAATAATTCAGAGCCGGTTAAAAATTTGGTGATTTGGATGAACAATCAGCTTAGCCGCCATTATGAATCCTTGTCTGCTCGTCTCCGAAATACGGTTACTTCACGTGGACTCACCGATAGTGAGCCGCATTCTATCAGCGAAAAGCTTGATCTTCGCATCCCGGTCAGAAAAACCCGTGGACCCATTGATTTTGACCTTCCCGAACGTAAGCTTTCGCAGAAAGAGGCGGCTTGGTATAAATCCCCACAATTCACGCTGAAAGGTAACGTTCGTTTTGAACTGGTGAATTTTGTAGATGGCAAGCGCACTGTTTCCGACATTCGTAATGCCCTGAGTGCTGAATTTGGTTCTGTTAATACCAGTGTTA
Organism: bacterium; assembly: GCA_046758365.1. Taxonomy (GTDB): domain Bacteria; phylum Zhuqueibacterota; class Zhuqueibacteria; order Oceanimicrobiales; family Oceanimicrobiaceae; genus JBHIAC01. The sequence continues at coordinate 2,421 of JBHIAC010000090.1, read as the reverse complement.
TTTCGCGCTATCTTGAAGATCTCGTGCGAGTCGGAGTCATGAAATGGAAGTAAAAAATGGTATACTTTCCTCATATTCTGCTGTCGTAATTTAATAACAAAACAATTCTTGAGGAAGTTTATTGCGCTGGACTTAAAGCAGAAGAGTGCCCGAAGGTGTAACCGGCAAACCCCTAAAAATTACCGGAAACGACTTGAGGATGGATCAGTATAATCCGGAAAAAGAAACGAGAGTGATTGGGAAATAATCTTATGTTTGTTCTTCGACAAGACAAATAGTGCTCACAGCCTCAGGGGCTATTAATATTGATTGACCTTGTTCGTCAACAGTGACAATGAGTTGATTGGTGATAAAGATATTCTCGGGGTGTGGGATAAGATATTTTTCCCCATTCTCAATCCGGATTTCAAAAACCTTAAAGGGACGAGCTTTAACGACTTTGCGAATTTCATCAACGTGCATAGGAGCTCTTCTCCTGTTTGTTCACACTAAATCTAACATATTGGAATAAATCAATTTCAAATTCTTCCATCTAATTTTACTTCTTAACTAATTTATGATTCTTATACCCCTAATTTTGTCATAATTTATGCAAAATTTATGCAGAAATCAAGATAAATATCCATAAAGTAACAAAGGATAATAACCAATATATTGTAAGAAATAGCTTGCTTTTTTTGTTCAAATGGGTTATTATTGCAACAATTTATAACAATTTGTGTTAATCCGATAGAGGGGTCCAATGAGCCGCAAAGCGGGTCTGAGTCAAAAAGCCTACGAATCCATTCCAGAAGGTGAAAATTACGAACCTTATGTTTTAGCCTCCGAGAGCTTAGCTGAATTCACGATTAAGGCAGCTATTCCTGGCATTCTCTTTGGTATTCTTTTTGGTGCAGCCAATGCCTACCTCGGGTTACGAGCCGGATTAACCATATCCACCTCTATCCCTGTGGCTGTGATGACGGTGGCAGCATTTAAGGCGCTCCAGACCATAGGTCGTCAGGGAAGTATCCTTGAGGCGAATATATCACAAACTATCGGTTCGGCATCAAGCTCCGTGGCAAGTGGTGTTATATTCACTTTGCCCGCACTTTTCCTCTGGGGCTTAGACCCGTCCCTTGTGCAAATGACCCTTTTAGCCATGTTTGGGGGGCTTCTGGGAGTACTGTTCATGATTCCGCTGCGACGGTTTCTGATTGAGCGCGAACATGGCCATCTACCCTATCCAGAAGGGACAGCCTGTGCTGAGGTGCTGGTGGCAAGCGAAGTTGGCGGAGGACGGGCTAAAAATGTCTTTCTCGGTCTTGGAGCCGGGGCATTTCTCAAATTTCTAACTGGCTGGATTCGAATCATCCCCGAGGATGTTCATTTCCGGGTGCCGTTTGTAAAAAAGGGCCAGCTTGGCCTCGACATATCTGCCGCACTCTTCGGTGTCGGATATATACTCGGACCGAGAATAGCCACCATTATGGTAGGTGGCGGACTTCTCTCTTCACTGGTAATTATCCCGGCTATCGCAATATGGGGGGAAGGACGCACAATACCGCTTTTTCCAGAGACGATCAAAACAATTGCTGAGATGGATCCTGGGCTCATCTGGACTCGCTATGTGCGCTACATTGGAGCTGGAGCCGTGGCTACTGGCGGGCTTATCACCTTAATCCGTAGTATACCCACAATGATAGAAAGTTTTCGCGTAGGGGCAAAACAAATCAGAGCGCGTTTAGAAGAAAGTGGAATCACCATTCCGAGAACAGGCCAAGACTTGCCTCTTTCTGTGCTCGGTATTGGTGTAACCGTGTTAGTACTGGCCATGGCCGCGGTACCCCATGTCTTCGGGCATCTTGAAACATTTGATATGCGGTTAGTAGGTGCGGTGCTGGTAGTCATTTTCGCGTTCTTCTTTGTGACAGTCTCTTCGCGCATCGTGGGCTTGGTGGGAGTGACATCGAATCCGACCAGTGGCATGACTATCGCATCACTGCTTGGGACTTCTTCAATATTTCTTCTCATGGGTTGGACAGATGATATAGGCAAAGCAGCCGCCTTAACCGTTGGGTGCGTGGTGGCCATCGCCGCTTCCATTGCCGGTGACACATCCCAAGACTTGAAGACAGGTTTTCTTTTAGGAGCCACACCGCGTAGGCAACAAATTGGTGAGTTAGCTGGTGTGTTAACCTCGGCTACCTTTGTTTGTCTGGCTGTGCTGCTGTTGGATAGCGCTTACGGATTTGGCACCAAAGAATTACCTGCCCCTCAGGCAACGTTAATGAAGCTGGTAATTGAAGGGGTACTCCAGAATGCTCTTCCTTGGATACTGGTAGCCATGGGTATTGTAATTGCCTTAGCAGCGGAGCTGTTCCGGATTCCGAGTTTACCCTTCGCTGTTGGAGTTTATCTACCCGTGACCACGATGGTACC
>JBHIAC010000089.1:0-13230 GCA_046758365.1 bacterium | reverse complement strand
CTACAACCTTATGTTCGGGTTCCGCCAAAATCACACACCGTTCGATGACATTTTCCAACTCCCGAACATTTCCTGGCCAAGAATACCAATATAAAAAATCAGCCGCTTCTTTAGTAATACTTTGTAGAGACTTATTGGTAGTATGGGAAAATTTCTTTAAAAAATGGTTGGCTAAAATAGGGATGTCCTCTCTTCGTTCTCGCAGGGGGGGTAATTTCAAAGTCACAACTTTCAACCGAAACAGGAGCTCTTCTCGAAACGTGCCATGCTTAACCGATTGGGATAAATTTTGACTGGTGGCGCAGATGATGCGGACATTTATTTTGATGGATTTGGTCCCGCCCACCTGGCGAATCTCTCCTTCTTGAATCGCACGCAGTAACTTCGCCTGCAGATTGAGACTGGTGTTGTTAATTTCATCAAGGAAAAGCGTGCCACCATCGGCTACTTGAAATAGTCCCTTTTTGCTTTCTGTGGCTCCGGTGAAAGCGCCTTTCACGTGCCCGAATAACTCGCTTTCTAAGAGATTCTCCGGCAGCGCCGCGCAGTCAATGGCCAGAAATCGTTTATTTTTTCGCGCTCCGTTGTAATGAATGGCCCGGGCAATCAATTCTTTACCAGTTCCGCTTTCGCCTTCAATTAGAACTCGCACATCAGTAGGAATGACCTTTTCCAAAAGTATAAATACCTTTTCCATGGCCGGGCTTCGTCCAATGATTTCTTCAAAACGATATTTTCTTTCTACTTCCTTCTTTAAGTAAATGTTTTCTTCTTTTAGTTGGTGGAGAATTCTGGTGTTTTCCAAAATATGCGCTGATTGCGAAGCAATGATGTTCAATAACCGCAGATCGTTTTCTTTAAATTCTTTTTCTCCCTTTTTGTTGTGTAAAATCAAAACACCTAAAATATTGCCCCTGGTTTTTATAGGCACACCAAGAAACGATTGAATGGGGTAGCCCAGTAGTTCTAATCCTTTAAAACGGCTGTCTTGCGAAATGTCATTCACAATTACAGATTCTTGATTTCTTAATATCCATCCAGCAATATTTAAACACATTTTGTGCACCAATGCTTCATCTTTATTGGAGCCCATGCGAATGAGCGTGGTAAATTTTTCCTCTGTTTCTTCTTTGCTGAGTAAAATAGACCCTTGATCAGCTTGAGTAAGTTTGATGGATTCCTGAAGGATGGTGTTTATGATGGCATCTAAATCCATGGTCGAAGAAATGGCCATGGCTAACTGGTTCAGGGCCTGCAGTTCGTAAAGGGATTTATTTAGTTCCTGAATTTTCGTCTCAAGTTCTAAACTTTGTTTAGAATTTGATTGCATAATAAATTTCTTATAATATTATATTATAAATAGAATATATTATACGTCTTCATAATTTTTTGAGAACTTAATTCCTTTTAAAAACTCCTTTTCAGATTATTTTTATAAGTTAACAGCTTGGGTGTGATTTGTCAAGCTATATTTTACTTGACTTTTTAATTAATCTATCATACTTTATATAAAATTTAAAAAGAGATACCATCCAATAAATATGGTGTGAGGGAATTGAGGTGAGGGAGGAAACCCAGAGTCATAATATTTGTTTACCAACTACTTTTCTAATTGTAGGATTACTGCTATTCTCATCCCAAATTTTAGCCCAACGTCCCCCTACCGTTCCCATAAATCTGAGCTATTTGCGAGTAGACTTTATTATTCCGGGCGCACGTCCCTCTGGGTTAGGAGGTGCATTTATTGGTGCTGCGCAGGATGAAACCGCAGCTCCAATTAATCCTGCCGGCTTGATCTATTTAAAAAGTGCTGGAGCTTCCCTTCATCAAAGACGGGCGCGATTTAATTTTAAAGAACCTGGAGGTTCTCCAACAAATCCTAATGCCAAAAGGAAGTTTTATTCCAGTAATTTTGACCAAACCTTGGTGAGTGTATTTGCTCCTTTTAGAAAATTTACTTTTGCGATATTTCGACAAGTTGCTTTTGATAGTCGATTTAATTTCGAAACCCAACAATTTTTCACAACAAATTCTGACTTAACCACAAGACAAGTTCTAGGGGGCTTAGGAAATTTCCCTGGAAGAATAGTTGATCTGGAATTAGAGTTGGTTAACGACGGTTTGTCCATTGCTTTTGCAATATCTAAAAGGTTTAGCATAGGAATTACCGGCAAGACATCCGTATTAAATTTTAAATTAAATGAACAGACCTTTCTGGATCCTCAAGTAAGTAATGGGAACTCTCCCAGAGGTAACTCAGCAGCAACCACTTACTCGATCACCACCTTGGATGAGCGTAATACAGAACCAAGCTTTAGCCTTGGTTTGATGGGAAAATTAATTGTAGACAAACTTTTTGCAGGTGCAGTATTAAATCTGAATCCCTCTTTTAAATTAAATAGTCATATCTTTCTTCCTGAATACAAGCTTGATTCTGAAAGCTTTCCTGCTGAATCGCCAGAACCAGAGAATACAGATTTTAAACTTTCTGTTCCCGATACTTATGGATTTGGTCTTTACTTTGTGGCCAACAGTCGTCTACGCTTTGCTTTTGATGTAGTCCGAATAGAATATTCCGATCTTTTGTTTAGCAATAACCTCAATGTGGTGGTTGATGACGTATTTAACAGCCAGACTGGAGCCTACGAAGATCCCGATATGAAAGATGATTTAACCATTGATGATGCTACTGAATATCATTTTGGGATTGAGTTACTAAATAAAATTCCAAAATTGGGTTTGATCCCTTTGAGGTTTGGAATATTTACAAATCCTGGGCATCGGATTTACACTTCGGGGAATGATCCAGACTTCCAGCGACTTTTTCCAAAAGCAAAAGATAGGATTCATTTTACTTTCGGACTGGGAATCCTATTAAGTAGCTATCTCAAATTTGATGGCAGCATCAATGTATCTGCCGATGGATTTGAAATAGTCGGTTCTACATTACTTACTGTCCCACTTTAACTTTTGTCATGAAAGCAATAAAAAACAAACAATTCTTAGCGCGGCGGAGCCGCAATTTCACGTTTCGGAGAAATTTAAGGAGTATTGGCTAATTTCGTGTTAGATAAATCCAAAATACGAATTCCGAAACTCGAAACAAATTCGAATGACCAAAATTCTAAATTTATAAAAACGTTCTCTTCAGACAGGCATTCATATTTGCCAACTCCGTCTTGTAGTAAAAAAACAAAAATGTTTTTGGTAATTTGGATTTAGAATTTTGATATTGTTTAGGTCCGATGACTCACGACTCCTGTCGGAGATTTTGTATTTCGAAATTCGAATTTTATGTTTAGTTGCCAATTAAAATTTTTTAGCACAAAAAACAAAAATTTGATGGATAATACTATAACTTTATATTTGAAGTAGGTTATATCAAATAGACTGATTTGGTCTCTAGTCGTAGTTTACAAATTCTTTGTTTTTACACCAGTTCTGATTGCCGACGAGTGATATGAAATTTACAAAAACAGCATATCGGATCTCTAGAAGGAAAATTGGGGAAATGCAGAAAAAAAATTTCTAGAAACACTAAAATTAAAAGCACTTGACAGTGTGAATTAATCCATTAAATTTAAAATAAGTTAATGAAATAGCAGTCTGTTTCTGAAACTATCAATATCTTATGATTAGAATATTAACAGGATAACTCATCAACCACACAATCTATATTAAAGGATAGCCTTAAGTTTCCATTTTTCTTAATCCAAATTTTTTAATGAAATTAACTAATGAAGATATGATTATGTTTCCGTCAATTTCCCTTTACAGCTTTTTATTCACACTTATTTTTACCCAAAGCATACAAATTTTCCCGAAAAGTAATGTTCAAAACAATTACTATGAGCATGGTGTGCAACTCAGAGAGGTAGGTGATTGGGAGCAAGCACTGAAAGTGTGGTGGGAGGGGCGCAACGCATTAGAACGAGAAGATTTAACTGACCCAAGAATCGGAATTGCGTTTATTGAGTTGGCTACCGAAATGAAGGCTGAAAAGTATTATGGTACGGCCAGTGATATGTACTTTTGGGGTTTTTCTCATGATAACATTTCGGAGTATACTGAGGTCATTGAACAAGAATACAGCAGGATTGCACTCTGGTTAGAAGATGATGATCGTGAAAACTGGCGGCTTTCTTTGGAGAAGGGTGATGTTTCTACAGTAGCTAATAAGATAAAGCAATTTTGGCTTGCAAGAGACCCTTCGCCAGCCACGGAAGGAAATGAAAGATTGCTTCTCCACTGGGAGCGCATTGCCTTTGCTAGAAAGAATTTCAAGAAAAACAATAACACGATTTATGGTACAGATGACCGAGGGCTAATCTATGTCACATATGGCAAACCAACAAAGAAAAAGTGGGGCCATTTTGGCACCATAGAGACAGTTAAGTACAAGCCCGAATATGAAGTCTGGAAGTATGATACGCTCGATCCAGAAGTATCGTTAGTCTTTATTTTTGGAAAGAATGGTAAGACCGGCTCCTATGGGATAAGACATACTCTGGAAGAGTTTATTCCAAATTCTGTTTATGAAACAGGGTTCAGTCATGTATTGCAAATTACTCTTATGTATTGCTCAGAATTGGCTGCATTTGATCCCGTTTTTGAAGATCTGTTTAAACAACTTGTCGAGATTGCGAGCCTTATAGAAGACCTTGAAGAGTCCAAGATTCAAAAGCGAGAAATGGAGAGAGAGCTGGCGTTAGAGTATAACGATGTAATGAGAGAGTTCAAAATAGAAGCACAGACAAAACAGACTGCGGGAAGGGGAGGATCGTTAAAAGGCAAAGACAAACTAAAAAAACAGTAATAATCGATTTGTTCTCGACTTTATAGATTAATCTTTTAAATTTAGCAAAATGAAGCCACAACCTATTCATGAATAATCCTTTAACTAAAATAACATTTGGTTGTTGTAAAACAAAAGGACTGATCTGGACACTAGCAGTGATTCTCAGCCTTCTAGTTCTTTTTCCAGATCTCTTAGCCGACGAATGGGATGAAATTTACTATCAAGGCACATCAGCTTTGGCACGTGGTGAATGGGAGCAAGCGATAGAAAGTCTTCTAAAAGCAATACAAATTAAGCCAAATCCAGAACTTAAAGCCACCACTGTAGGCTTGTTAATGGTAAACTATCTGCCTTACTACCACCTGGGGCAGGCCTATTTTTATTCAGGGAATTATGAAAGAGCTTTGGAAAGCTTCCAAAACTCACTGGCTGCGGGGGCTATTAAAGGCACAAACTTTATCCCGGCTCTTCAAAGATTTATGGAAATAACCGAACAGTTGATTCAATTTTCTGAACAGCAAAAGTCACAAACAAAAAGTGATAATGAATTTGAGAAAAAGCTTTCCTCTCTTCAAAAATTAATTTATGATGAAGAGTATAATCAGGCTATTAATTCGTTAGGAGAACTAAAACGCATTAATCCTGATGACAAAAGATTACCTATTTTTGAAAATTGGATTCAAAAAGAACAGAAAAAATCCACAATAGAACCAAAGCCAAAAAAGTTAGAAAATCAAGCAGAAGAACGCTTTCAAAAGGGATTAGATTATTACCTCCTCGGTCAATATGAACAAGCTATTGCTGAGTTTAGATCTGCTGAAAACCTTGATCCCGACTTCAGCGCAGTCACAAGCTGGATTCGAAAGACTCAAACGGAAATTGATCGTTTAAGGTTGGATGTAAAAGAACCCAAAAAAGAAGAAAAATTAAAGCCGCAAGTTATTGAAAAAATTATTACTCAAACGACAGCACCGGTTTTTGTCATCCGCACACCAATTGAATCAGTTACTGAAATCCGTTCAAAAAATCTTAAACTTTCTGGACAGGCAGGTGACGATCAGGGGATTGATTACATTGAACTTACTTTAAATGGGAAACCACTTTTGAAACCTTCTGGTGAAAAAATACTTATTCAACCAAAAGAGAATGAAGATGCGAAAAAGTTTTCCTTTTTGAGCCAGATCCCGCTGCAAATGGGAGAAAATCAAATCGTTTTAACAGCTTACGATGTGGACTCCTCTCCGCATCGAACGATTGAACAATTCACGGTGATTCGTAAGCCACCCATTTATCAAACCACCACATTTGGGGTTTCCATGGGTGCCATATTATTGCTTGGCATTAGCGGACTTTTTATTTCAAAAATGGTCAAATATCGAATCGCCATTATTAACAAATATAATCCCTACATTGCAGGATCACCCGTAAGAAATGAAGAGATGTTTTTTGGACGGGAAAAATTACTCCAGCGCATATTAAACACTCTACATAATAACAGTCTTTTGATCCATGGTCCACGGCGGATTGGTAAAACCTCCTTACAACATCATTTAAAACGTCGTTTGGAAAATTCGCAAGATTCTGAATTTCAATTCATTCCGGTTTTGATCGATTTACAGGGTACCTCTGAAGATCGCTTTTTTGCCACCATGATGGAAGATATTTTAGAAGTTTGCAAATCCCAAGTTGACGGAGAAATTTCATTGGATATTTATAATAAAAAAGAGGGTTATTCGGGTCGTGAATTTTCCAAAGATCTCAAAAAGTTGTTGCAGATTCTAAAATCTAAAACAGGCAAAAAATTGAAACTGGTTCTCCTCATGGATGAGGTGGATGAACTGAACAAATACAGTGAACAGGTGAATCAGAAACTGCGCAGTGTATTTATGAAAACTTTTGCTGAGAATTTAGTGGCCATCATGTCTGGGTCTTACATTCGAAAAAATTGGGAAAGTGAAGGCAGTCCCTGGTACAATTTTTTTGAAGAGATAGAACTCCCTCCATTAGAAAGAGAAGATGCGATAGATTTAATTCGCAAACCGGTGAAAGGGATTTTTAGTTACGACCAAGAGGCCAGTGAAAAGATATTAGAATACAGCCAATGCAAACCGTATATTATCCAAAGATTCTGTATCAATGCAATTAATCGCATCATTGAAGAAAAACGCCGCAGAGTCACGGCAGAGGACGTGGAAGCTGTACGAATGCAAGTTTTGAGTACAAATGAGTTAACGGATTAATTAAAAGTAAGCAGTAGGCAGTATTCCGTTTTTCAATCGCATACTGTCAACTTTAACAGATGTCTTAGTTAAAACGAATATTGTATAATTTTCAAAATATTAACAAAAAAATCACATAAATTCGTATGAAGAATCCATTTATAGCAGGGAGCTGGGTTCGAGGAGAAAATTTCTTCGGACGCGAAAATCTCCTACACGAAATTTTAGATGGAAGTAGAAACTATGTTTGGGTGGCAGGTACCCGGCGTTTAGGTAAGACTTCTTTGCTAAAGCAAATCGAATTTCTCACTCAGGAAGGTGTATACTCTAATAAATATATCTCCCTGTTCTGGGATATGCAGGGAAGTCAAGACCTAACCGGATTAAAAGATGCCTTACTTGAAAGTATAGAAGATGCTGAAGAACGGTTCGAAGATATTGGCATCGATATTGACGCACTGGAAGGATTAGATGTTTTCGGAATCCTTCGAATTCTCAAAAGAAAGGCCAAAGAGGAGAATCTTAAGTTGATGATTCTTTGCGACGAATCTGAGGAGTTAATTAATATTGAGAAACACAATCCAGAAGCCCTACCTAAATTGCGGCGGGTATTTCAACAAGGAGAGAATATATACACTATACTTACTGCTACCAAACGACTCAGTAAGCTTGAACGCAGTATGATTCCAGATACGTCTCCTTTTTTGCACGGTTTTATTCCACCCGTTTATCTAACTCGATTAGAAAACGAAGAAGCAGAGCAGTTGATTCGGTTAGGAGGATTTAAAAATGAATTAATTATGGAGATTATGATAAAAACAGACAATCACCCCTATCTTATTCAACTCATTTGCAAGCGTCTGTTTGATATCGGTGATATGGAAAAAGTGATTCAGGAAGTCAGTGCTGACGATATGGTGTCTCACTTTTTCTCAGTGGATTTTCAATACCTGCATCCTAAAGAAAAAGAAATTCTGCTGTATATACTTCAGAGCCAAGACCTCACATCAGCAGATTTAGAAAATAGAATTAAAGAGCCAGCCGACCAATTGATTAAGTTACTGTATGGTTTAATTCAATTGGGATATATAAAGCAGGAAAACGGTCAATATAAAATATCGAATTACTTTTTTGAAAAATGGTTGGAAAGGGAAAAAGAACAGCTATTTGAGCGCTCTACTTTGAAAAAGGCAGAATCTTCCATGAAAATAACCCCCTCGAAGGTTCAGGTTCAGAGACTTCCAGAAGTTGGCGAAAAAGTGGCGCAACATGAAATTTTGGCAAAGATTGGATCTGGAGGCATGGGGGTTGTCTTTGAAGCTAAAGATGTTAATCTCCAGCGCTTAGTGGCCTTGAAGGTTTTACTTCCAGAAATTATGACTGATTCAGAATATAAAGAGAGATTCATATTGGAAGCTCGGGCTGCCTCAGCACTAAATCATCCAAACATAACTACTATATATCAAGTTGGCGAAGATGCGGGACGACACTTCATAACCATGGAATTCATTGCAGGCCGAGCCTTAAAATCATGGCGTGAGGACCATTCTGAGAATTTTCTTGAGCAGTTAAATATCGCAACTCAGGTTGGAAAGGGATTGGCCCATGCTCATAAAAAGAATGTCGTACACCGGGATATAAAATCTGATAACATAATGGTCACTGAGGAAGGGGTAGTGAAAATAATGGATTTCGGTTTAGCTAAAATGCAAAAGAAAGCAGAACGACTTACTAAAACTGGAACCACACTGGGCACCCTCGCTTATATGTCCCCTGAACAGGCCAGCGGCTTACCTACTGACCACCGCACCGACATATTTTCTTTTGGGGTCGTGCTCTATGAATTGTTTTCCGGTCAACTTCCTTTTACTGGCGAATTTGAGCTTTCGGTTTTATATTCAATTATAAATGAGGAACCTAAGCCTTTGCTTGAACTAAATCCAGCCTTGCCAGAAGGGCTTGAAGACTTAGTAGCAAGGGCTTTGCAGAAGGACAAAGAAGAGCGTTACCAATGCATGGAATCAATAATCGCTGATTTAGAAAAATTAAAAAGACAATTAGAAGCTTAAGAACGCTTGCTAACCTATTTACCCACCCACTATTCAATTTTTTTACTTGATTTAATCGAACAATTTTTTAATTTAAAAGTATAACTTATTAAGGGGCATTTTAAAAGGGTCCAAAATTTAAACTCCTACGAGGCCCGCAAATAATTAATTGACACGTCTCTCGGCAAGTTATTGCCATTTATCACATATTAAAAAATATTTAACAGGGTAATGCAGCTTCGGTAGTGAGGACTGGCGTAATTAGTAAAATCTTTGTCCTCACGACTAAAATATAGAACGAGACTGTTTAAACCAATTGTTCTAATTTAGACTTCTGCAAAATAGGGTGAACAACCTTTAGGTTGAGATTGTCATAGGCAAGCTGAAGCCTGTACACCCAATTTGAGCATGCTTTAAATTAATTTTGCAGAAGTCTGGTTCTAATTAAGAAAGGAGTATGCCTATGGCATCATTTGATAAATCAATTTCGAATCAATTTGATATCAATGATGAAAGGCTATTCAAGAAAACAAAAAAGACGATTCTACCAAGTTTAAGCAAACCTACAGATGGCCCCGTTTCCAAATATCTGAATCGTCCTATATCCAACAGGATTTCAAAAATATTAGTTAATTATGACATAGAACCTAATCATATAACCATTTTCAGTTTTATAATAGGGGTCTTGGCAGTTGTTCTGTTTTATACGGGTCAATATGTATGGATTTTAGTAGGCGGTGTGTTGGTGCAAGTATCCTCTATTTTAGACGGCTGTGATGGTGAAATTGCTCGATTGAAATTTAAGCAGAGTCGATTTGGTGCATGGTTCGATAAAGTGCTAGATAGATACGCCGATGGTCTTATCATTCTAGGTATTACGCATGTTGTATGGCTAAACGTTCAAAGCCACTGGGTTTTGTTGATCGGCTTCGGCGCTTTGATAGGATCGTTCATGACAAGCTACACAGCACCAGAATTTGATAAGATTTTGAAAAAAGACCTTTTGTTGGGGATCAAGCATTTTAGATTTGGTCGTGATCTAAGGCTATTCATCATCTTTGTAGGGGCTGTATTTAACCAATTATTTTTAACGCTAATGACTCTGACACTAATTACAAACTTAGAATCAATTCGAAGACTTATTATTTTCAGAAATGCTTTTAGATTTTCTCACAAATATCGAAAAAGAAATAGAACAAATTATCCAAAAATCGAACCTACCGGAAGATTTTCAACACGCGCACAATACTAGAATTTGGATATTAAAACTAAAACCGGATGCCAATTGGGCACTGCAATTGGCAGCTTTGGCTCATGATATAGAACGGGCTATTCCTCAAAGAAAGATTACAAGAAGTGAGTACGAGGATTTTAACGCATTCAAAAGAGCCCATGCTCTAAACAGTGCACGCATCGTTGGGGAAATTCTTGAAAAATATCCTTTGAGCGATACTATAAAATCACGTATCAAATATCTCATTGAACTGCATGAATTCGGCCGGGATGGTGACCCAGAATTACTCGTATTAAAGGATGCGGACAGCCTATCTTTTTTTGAAGTCAATCTGCCATTATATTTTCAACGAAATAGTGAACAAGAAACTTTATTCAGAATGCGGTGGGGATATGCCCGTTTGTCCAATCAGGCGAAAAAGTTTGTAAAAAAGATGAGCTATAAAAATGACAGGCTAAATAAATTACTGCGTATCTGTATTGAATCTAAGCAAGAGAGTTCAAATCCTCTCGGAGTAAAGGCAAATTACTCAAACAAATAGACAGGATTTATTCAAATGGCTAAATAGTTACAATCATTTTAAAAAAGCCCTTTGTCGGCAAGCAAAGTTAGGTATTAATACTAACCGTAATAAGAACAAAATGGCAACTTTTCGAGTTAACTTTTATTTTGCTCTGTGGCTGAATTATTAAACTCACACCCTTCGCTTTTCTTCATTAGAGAGCGATTGGTATCCTCTTTACAGCAGTATTGTTATTCAATCGGAGTTCAGGTCCAAGGTATGACACGACAACCTTGAAAAAAGCTTGTCCTGTTGCATTAAGTTCGGTTATAAGTGCTGGACTTAGCGTATTTGCAGCGTTCCACTCAAAGCCTTGCACCCGGAACTGACCAGGCGTCATCGACGTTATCCCGAAATCCAAAGTACCAAGGTGGTGCCAGATGCTGATATCCAGGTCTGTTGGGCAGGCACAATATTCATGCTTAATATATATTTCCGCCCTGATTTCTCCCATCGTGGGTTGATTGCCGCGATTATCGATCCTGATCCAGAGTTTGTTTGCGCCACCCAGGTCTAATGGTTCCGGATTGGCATGCGCCGCGTCGTTAGCTTGTTCATCATACCCGTTGTCTGCAAAAGCATCATTCCAAAGTGAATTGGAAAGCGGGACAGGTGGAACCGTCATATCACCCCCAGCGCTTGTTCTATGGTTGTCGTAAATGAGCAAGTCAGCCCCCTGGCTCTCCTCCGGAGCGGCATTGAGAATGGCTGCATCAATCGTATTGTCGCCATACCATCTTGTATCGGGGTCAGTGCTTCCAGCTGAAAGCCTTCGTACTGAGGCATCAGGAGCGGTGAACTGAACAATTGATTCGGGTTTGGCCATATTTACGGCAACTATACCTTCCGTTGGGCCATGGTAATGGACATCGAATGATACCGCTTTCGTTTCGAGAGGTGCGACATCCCCGAGCATCCAGTAGAGATATGCAGAATCCTTGTAATTAGATACGATTGGGGCAATTCGCTGCGGGGAAGGAGTAGCGCTTAAATACACAGCCTCAAAGTAGTCGAATGCTAATAACTCCCAGAGCTTTACATCTGTAATCGGCCCTTCGCGTATGAAATTAGTCACAGAAACGGTCAACCGGCGAGAGCCGGGATCAAGTCTTTTTAGAGCCAGCACTTCCGGCGCTCGTAGCCAGGTGACAATTACCTGAGGAATTGTCTTTGTTTTAATGATATCGTCGCCAAGGTGGTAGGATAGTTCCGCCGATGGTTCAAGTGAGGGAAGCTCAATCTCAGTGACCTCTGGCGGGCTTCCGGACGGTATCGGCTCGTAGGCTGTAATGGGAATTCTGAGCGTAATTGCCTGATTGTTCGGGAGGACAGGCCGAGTTTCAGTAGTTACATGGGATGGGAAAACTTGGTATGAATTTGAACCCGCGAGAAAAATGTTATTCCCATCAATCTCCGAGTACTCGTTTGGCCCCATACGAAATTGAATATCCAGAGTAACATCCTTTAATACGAGAGTATTAGAGGCCTCCTCTACTATTGCTGGAAGTCTAGTTGCTAATTGGGAGGCATCTGCTGCAACGAAGTATTCCCCTCCTGTGTCCCCTGCGATCCGATCTTGTAACAATGCTGTTCCTAGAGCGTTCCAATCGTCTGCAAATAAATGGACCACATAATAGTTTATATCCTCAGATATGGCATAGGGCACATGCGTTGTATTTATCTCAGCATCTTGAGAGGTGTCATATCCAAAAGACGTTTCTGACTCGGGAAAACCGTCAGTTAGGAGAATCGCAACACGGTGATTTGCGGTGCTTCCTGAAAATAAAGAATTAGCTAGTTGCATTGCATGTGCAATATTTGTAAATCCGACTGGGGCAGGTAACGCATCGAGATAATCCACCAGTTGTGTGAAATTGGTAGTTAATTGTGAATATCCCCCTAATATTTCTGCATTATCGCTAAAAGTGATAATTCCAGCCCGGTGCTGATTAGAATTAAGGTTTGTAAGAATTTGTTTGATAGTATTGTGTCGAATTCTACTTGGATCACTCCCTGCCATGCTCCCTGATTCATCAACTATAAATACAAGGTCAACTTTGGCATTTACGGCTGGACCGGTTCTGGTGTCTCCATACACATCAACACCGATAACCGCCCACTCGCCAGGGTAGAAACCATCTGGAGCTAATGAATAATTGGCTAGCTGGGAATATATTTGGGGTTCAGGATCCGTAGGCGGGCTTACGCAAGAAAAGAATAGTGCAAATACCGCTAATATTCCAATCAAATAATAAAGAAAAGAGTTTTTCATGCTTCACCTCCTTCTATTGAAACTGCATTTTATAATGCAACCTAATCGGGATAGGGCGAGGCCTCACGATCCCGCTCCTCCCACACCACCTGGCATA
>JBHIAC010000088.1:0-13761 GCA_046758365.1 bacterium | reverse complement strand
CTTTTTTTACTTGCATTTGTGCTGGTTTTATTTTAATTTGATGATTAATATTTTTGAAATATATAAGCTTAAGCAATATTCTAAACAATGACCACTATAAAGAAAAATCGTAAATATGACGATCAATATAAGGATGAGGAGTTAATCAGCGAAGTATCTGCTTTACGTACTAAAGTAAATGATCTTTCAAGTTTGATCGATGTTAGTATCATTATCAATTCAACGCTCGATTTAGAAAAACTCATTGGGCTGGTTATGGAAAAGGCTCAAAGCGTTATGAAAGCAGAAGCCAGTTCTTTGATGTTAGTAAATGAGGAAAAAAATATTTTAGAGTGTCAAGTGGCGTTAGGAGCCGTCGGGGAGCAAGTCAAGAAGAAAATGCATCTAAAACTTGGGGAGGGGATTGCGGGTTGGGTAGCGGTTCATGGGGTCCCTCAAATTGTCACTGATGTACTAAAGGACTCGCGGTTTTTTCCGAAAATCGATAAAACAACCGGATTCCGGACCCGTTCGATTCTTGCAGCACCTTTGATAGTAAAGGAAAAGATTATTGGTGTGGCAGAGGTCATTAATCGAAGAGATGGAAAAGCATTTGATGAAAATAATTTAGAGCTTTTTTCTACTTTTTGTCGCCAGGTAGCTTTAGCCATAGAGCATACTCGAATGCACCAATTGGAATTGGAAAAACATAAGCTTGAACAGCAATTAGAAGCGGCCAAAATTATTCAACAAAGTTTCATGCCGGAACAATTTCCCACTTCGCCAAGCAAACAATTTGAAGTGGCGGCTAAAAGTTTACCAGCCGTGTCTGTCGGGGGAGATTTTTTTGATTTTATTGAAATTGATAACCAGAGCATTGCCGTGGCAGAAGGGGATGTTTCTGGAAAAAGTATCCCGGCGGCTCTTTTTATGGCCAGATTGATCAGTGATTTTCGAATTTTTACTCACCGCTATAAAGAACCTTCCAAGGTACTGAATGCTTTAAATAAGATTTTGTTTGAACGCAGTCGCCGGGGTATGTTTGTAACGTTCATCTATGGCATTTTGAACGCTTCAAACGGTGAGCTTACTTATTCTAATGCTGGGCATATTCCGTTTATAAAAATTAGTTCAAGAAAACCTAAGATTGAATTACTAAAGGATGCTCAAGGAATTCCTTTAGGAATTACGCCGAATTTCAATTTTAAAGTAAGTAAAGTTCAATTAAATAAAGGTGATATTTTAGTTCTCATTACTGATGGGGTTATCGAAGCAAAAAGAAAAAATGGAGATGTTTATACATTGAATCGAGTCTTAGATTTGTTGTCTCAACCAAAAGAATCTGCTCGAGAAACAGTCGATACTTTAATACAAGATGTTCAAAACTTTATCAAAGGTAATGACCAGCATGATGATATAACTGTTGTCGTACTTAAATGGAGCTAATTTAAAGCCAATAAGTGGTAGACTGCGATTTGGTGTTTAGGAGGCTTGTCCATGGAAGTCATTGAAATTAAAGTGCCCAGCGATCCCAAATTACTGAAAATAGTTCGCAGTGGAATATCTCATCTGTGTGAGGTATGCGGGTTTTCCAAAAAAGATAGAGACGTTGTAACTTTGGCTGTCGATGAGGCTGCCTCAAATATCATTAAACATGCCTATCATGGACAGAAAGGCAAAGCAATCATTGTAAGTTGTCGGGTGTTAGAGGATCGGTTAGAAATCAAACTCCGAGATTTTGGAGAGAAAGCTGATTTAAACAAAATAAAGTCAAGACAATTAGAAGATATTAGACCTGGGGGTCTTGGAGTTCATTTTATTAAAAGTACTATGGACGTGGTCATTTATGACAACTCGCTTAAAGATGGTAATCAATTAACTTTAGCGAAATTTCTGCCAGGAATGAAGGAGAAACGATGTTAAAATTAAATACTGTCAAGCATGACTTGGCTACTATTATTGAAATTGAGGGAGATGTGGATTTTTACTCTTCTCCAGAAGTAAGAAAAGCTATTATTCAGCTTACCGAAGCTCAAACACCGGTTATCCTGATAAACTTAAGTAAAGTGGGGTATATGGATAGCTCAGGGGTGGCTACTTTAGTGGAAGGACTGCAAAAAGTGGGTAAATATGGTGGTCAATTTAAATTGACCAATTTACGTAATGAAGTAAAAGGTGTCTTTGAACTCAGTAGACTGGACAAAGTTTTTAAAATTTATGACACCATCGAAGAAGCACTAAACACCCTTAACTAATATGCAACTTGTTAATGGATTTTTCGGCAGTCTCGGACGAAGAGCTTTCATATTTTTGGGTCATTTAGACCGTATTACAAAACTCGCCAAGCAGACTTTGTTCTGGACTTTTGTAGCTCCATACCGAGGGAAAAGTTTTAGCTGGAAAAGCACTGTTGAGCAGATGGTAAGAATTGGCGTCGAATCCATTCCCATTGTCTGCCTTATCGCTTTTTTCGTTGGTTTAATTATCGCAATGCAGTCAGCCTATCAATTAAAAAAATTTGGAGCTACTATTTATGTGGCAAATTTAGTTGCCGTATCGATCGTTCGTGAATTATCTCCACTTTTGACAGCTATTGTCATCACCGGCCGCAGTGGTTCAGCCATGACGGCTGAAATTGGAACCATGAAGGTTTATGAAGAAATCGATGCCCTTAAGACCATGGGATTTAATCCCATAAAATTTTTAGTAGTCCCCAGAACTGTAGCCATATTAATCATGCTGCCCTGTCTTACAATAATTGCCGATTTCATTGGAATATTAGGTGGCTATATTATTGCCATGTTTACCCTGGACTTAACCAGTATTCGATACATAGATCAAACAATTTCTGCATTGGTTTTTAAAGATTTATTTAGTGGTTTGGTGAAAAGCGTTTTTTTTGCTCTAATAATCGCTAAAATAGGATGCTATGAAGGATTTATGGTTGAAGGAGGCGCAGAAGGCGTTGGCAAGTCAACGACCCGCTCTGTCGTGACCTCCATTTTTTTAATAATCGCGGCTGACGTTTTATTCACGGCTCTATTTTATTCTACATTATGAAAATGCCAGAACCTATTATACGGATAAGAGATTTAGTGGTAGAATATGGCCCTCGAAAAGTATTGGATGGCGTGAATTTAGATATTTATAAAGGAGAGTCCATTGCGATTCTTGGCAGGTCCGGATGCGGGAAAAGTACTTTGCTCAGGCATATCATTGGTCTTGCTAAACCGGTTGGCGGTCAAATTATCCTAAAAGGTCATGATATTACCACCATGAGTGAAGATGAAAAAGTTGAAATCTTAAGAAGGATAGGCATGCTTTTTCAATCATCGGCGTTATTTAACTCTATGTCAATAGGCGATAATGTGGCCCTGCCAATAAGAGAACATACTAACTTGGAAGAAAGCACAATCAAGATCATGACAAATATAAAATTAGAGATTGTTGGATTATCTGGGTTTGATACCTTTAAGCCTTCTCAGCTTTCCGGTGGCATGAAGAAACGGGCTGGACTGGCGCGAGCCATAGCCTTGGATCCTGAAATCTTATTTTGTGACGAACCTTCTGCCGGCCTGGATCCCGTAGTTGGGGCTGGCATTGACCAGTTAATTCTAAAACTGAAAGATACTTTTAAAATGACCATTGTTGCGGTTACCCATGAGTTAGCGTCGGTAAAGATAATTGCTGACCGCATTGCCATGATGCATGATGGTAAAATACTCGCCGTGGGTACACAAAAAGAGCTTGAAAAAAATACAAATCCAGTAATTCAACAATTTTTTAAACGACAGCCTGATGCTGAGGAAATCGACCGCGAAAGGTATCTTAGTACCTTGACTGGTGAAGCTTGGCAGGTGGAGTCAAAACAATTATGAAAAAATGATGTAACTGATTGTTTGATTAGAATCCTTCCAGCTTTTTAAAGCCTGGAAAGATTGGTTAGCATAAAAGGAGATAAGAATGGAATTTAAAGTAAACGAGATCAAAGCGGGGTTGATGATTTTTGTGAGCTTTGCAATTTTAATTCTATTTTTGGTTTTAATATTTGGAGTTAATTTTGGTGAAAATACAAAAGAATATCAAACTTACTTACAATATATTGGAGGAATTACAAAGGGGTCTTTAGTAAAGTATGGAGGTATGGATGTTGGTTATGTAACAGAAATTACATTACCCAAGAGCGATAAAACCGGGATTGGCGTCAAAATTAAAATCGATGAAAAGACGCCAGTGAAAGTAAATTCAAAAGCTTATGTCACTTCGGTAGGTATCATGGCCGATCCCCACATAGAAATTACAGCCGGTTCACCAGACGCAGAGTTCTTACCCGACGGCGAAGTATTGGATAGTAAAGAGGTGCCCAGCTTCTCACAAATGGCAGAGCCTTTAGGCGAGTTAAATGCCCGGTTGCAGGGCTTGTTGAGTCGAGTCACCCAGATTTTCAACGACGAAAATCAATCCCATTTTACCTCGATGTTAGAAAATATGGACAAATTAATGGGAGATGGACATGTGCAATTATTAAATATGATGGAAAATTTAGAAGAACTCAGTGGCCAATTAGCGGACTTGAGTAAAGAAATCAACCATCTGATGGACAAAAACGAAGGTAATATTGAGGATACTTTAGCTCATTTAGAAAAGACCGTAAAAGAAACCGGAGAATTTATCTCTGATCTTCGAAAGACATTGGCAGAATTTCAAACTATCATGTCAGCCAACAGCAGTGACATTATTCAAATCATGGAAAATTTTCAATTTGCTTCTCAAAATTTAGAAGAATTTACTCGCATGGTCAAGGAGCGGCCCTGGCTATTAGTCAGAAAGGCGGCGCCTCCTGAAAGAAAAATTCAATAAGCTTTGAACCGAGGTGTTGCATGAAAAAGTTTTTTCTAAGTACTGGCTATCTAGGGTTATTGGTCTTTTCAATTCATTGTGGCAGTGTTCCACCAACTTTTTATTATCGAATTCACTATGAAGTACCTGAGTCCGAAATCCGCAATTCTATTGTTCCCGTTACTTTGGGGATTAGTCAATTCACCGCGGATATTCTTTATGAAGGGGATCGGATAGTTTATAGACAATCCTCGTTTGAAGTTCAGTATTATCACTACCGCAGATGGATTGCCCCTCCCAAAAAAATTGTAACTGAAAAGGTCTTAGAACAGTTGCGAGCTTCAGGAATTTTTCAACGGGTTGTGAGGATACCCTCTAACTTTAGTATCGATTTTATCTTAAAAGGCCAAATTAAGGCATTTGAAGAGTGGGATGAAAAGAGCGCCTGGTATGGCCTTGTCACTCTGTCATTCCAACTACAAAGCGCGGGAAATAATGAAATCGTTTGGGAGAAAGAAATTTCAGAAAAAACCAGAGCGTATAAAAAAGAGCCGGTCGAGGTGGTTAAAGCAATCAGCCAGAGTTTAAAAAAAGTTATTGAAAAGGCCATACTAGAAATTGAACAAAATATAAAATCTTTAAGTGTGGGGTAAATAGGAGGGCTCACAAATGTCTAAGGATGTTTCTAAGGTTGTACTAAATCAATCCTTGATTTTGAGGGGGATTGTTTTGGTATTATCATTGGTATTTGTGGGTGTGTTCACCTATGAATTTCTACGGACACGGGTTCCCAGGGAGCGCTTTAAAATTAGTCAGTTAGAAAAATCTCTTCAGGATATCCGTGCTGCCATGAATGTAGATAGTGTGCGTCAGTTTACCATCCAGAAGGTAATGAAAATAATTAGTAAATACAATCCAGAAATGCCCTCGAGTTTGAAATATGAAATTGCTGATGAAATATATAAAATGAGTGTGAAATACCCTAACTTAGATGTTGATTTGCTCTGCGCTACTATCACTCATGAAAGTGGACATACCTGGGATCCAGAAATCGTTTCTAAGGCTGGTGCTATGGGGCTGATGCAGGTTATGCCAACCATCGGAATGTGGGTGGCCTACTATGAAGGAATCACATGGAGCTCTCCAGAGGATATTCTTTTCAATCCAATTTATAATATTAGAATAGGTTCTCGCTACCTTTCTTCCTTAATTGAGATGTATGATTTAGAAGGCGGTTTAGCGGCTTATAATGGAGGGGAGAAAAGGGCGGCTATTTGGCTTGCTAATGACAAAGCTGAGGGTATACTCTGGACCGAGACTAGCAATTACATACCTTATGTTCTAAAATTGTATGAGGAATACAAGGAAGTCACATTTTAGAAGTGGACCATCTATTATTTTAATTTCTATTCCCTAATAGGAATTTCCTCTTTTCCATGCCAAATTCAACCCAAATTTTGCATTAACCACAAAGACACTAAGACACAAAGTTCTAATTTTTAAAAAGATAAAAGGGGAAATAGTGTCTTTCAGTTTCACTTTTTTTATTCAAATTTTATTTTTTTAAAATATATTTATCTTTGTGTTTCTTCGTGTTCTTTGTGCCCTTTGTGGTTTATTATTTTTTTTCAAATGCATTATTGGGGTTCAAACATCCAAATATTTTCGACCCCTTTCTTGTACCAAACCGTTTGTGATAAGAACTGCCTGAAATTGCGAAAAAAATAAAAAAATCACTTGATTTTGTCAAATTTTTGTTTATAATAGTATTTACGCTTCTAAAACGTTTTCTTAAACTATTTGGTTTGTGGCTGTGCAAGAGTATATACGAATCGCAGTCTTTGTCATTTCAGGTCTGTTTCAAATTCCTCGATACTTACTTCAAATTCCAACTTGACGTTTTAGAATGAATTAATTTTGCCGATAAATTTAAAGAATAAGTAAAAATTAAATGTTTGTATTATGCAGTCCTCTCTGGAAAAATCTTATCAGGAAGAAGCAGTGAGTTTTTGTAAACAATTTGGCATCCTTTATGAAATTTGTCAATACATAGGCTTTAGCTCCAGTTTAGACGAATTGCTTAACAAAATTTATGAATTACTTGGGAAAGTGATGCCTACAGAAGCTTTTTATGTTGGATTGTATCAAGGGGGAACAGAGAGTTTGGATTTCGTCTTTATCATGGATGAAAATAAGCGGTATCCGAGAGTCTCGGCTCAATTAGAGAGTGAGATAGCTGCACAAGCCATTTTCAAAAAAGAAACCATTCTTTTAAATAGAACCGAAAAAGAGATAAGTTCTATCAATCCAAAGACAGCCAAAACATTTGGGAATAAAGAGAAGATTTCTAAATCTATTATGGCTTCACCAATACTGGTTGGAGATAAGGTAGAAGGTGTGATTAGCACTCAAAGCTATGCCTGGAATGCCTATAATTCGGACAATGCAAGATTTCTTTCCGTTATTGCCACTTGCACCGGTGCGGTGCTGGGGAATTTGGAAAGAGAAAAATTACAATCTATGATCGAATTGGCCAGCTCTGTAAGTCATGAATTTAATCAACCACTTACTGGTATTATGGGTTATTGCAATTTGATCAAAGAAGATCTCAACCAACAAAGTCCACTTTTTGATGATATTGTTGAAATTGCAAAACAGGCTGCCCGATTGCAAGAGTTAGTGAGAAAGTTTCAAAAGATCATACAAATTAACAAACAAGATAATTCTTACCAGAATTATCAATAATCTGTTTTGGTCTAATTAAAACGAATTTTTATTTATCATGAGAGATAAGCGTGGAAATATCTTGGTGGTAGATGACGAAGAGGTCGTTAGAAATATTTGTCTAAGAAGCTTACAAAAAATAGGATACAAGGTTTTCACTGTAGAAAATGGCATTCAGGCCTTAGAGCATTTGCAGAAAGGAGAATGCGACCTTGTTTTCTCCGATGTAAAAATGCCAATCATTGATGGTATGGAACTGCTTGAGGAAATCAAACGTGACTTCCCTCATGTAGAAGTCGTTATTATGACGGGATACGCGACTATTGAAAGTGCGATAATTGCAATGAAAAAAGGAGCTTACGATTTTATCTTAAAGCCTATCCAACCGGATCAAATTCGTATTGTGGCTGATAAATGTTTTGAGAAAATTCACTTGGGTGAAGAAAACAAGGCGTTACGGTTAGCAAATCAAAAGTTGCTTGAACTCCAAGAGATGAAAAATAAATTTATTGCGATCACCAGCCATGAATTACGTACTCCTGTCTGTCATTTAAAAGGGTATTTAGGGATATTAAATGATGAAATATATGAACAGCTTTCTGAGCAAGAGAAACAGCAGTGTATGCAAGTAATTTTTAATTCGATTGATGAGTTAGAATCTATTGTGAGAGATATGCACTCCCTTAGTCAACTGGAGAATGGCTCTCTGAACCTCCAACTCAAGAGATTTAATGTTAACGAGCTTATCAACCAAGTAGTATATGAATATCAAATCATATCCCAAAAAAGAAATTTGAAGTTAGAATTTAAAAAAGATAAGTTAGGTATATCATTAAATGCTGATCACAATAAAATCAAAGGGGTTGTCAGAGAGTTACTTCAAAATGCCATTAAATTCACACCTGATGGAGGGGAAATTCAAATTGCTGCCAAAACGGAAGGAGATTATTGTATCATATCTGTCAAAGATACCGGAATAGGAATTCAATCAGAGAAATTGGGTAGTATATTTGAAAAGTTCTATGAAGTTCAGGATAGCAGTTATCACAGCACAAGTAAAGACGCTTTTATGGGGGGAGGTTTGGGATTAGGGTTGCCTTCAGTTCGGGCAATTACTGTTGCTCACGGCGGTGGTGTGAAAGTGAAGAGCGAGAAAGATAAAGGTTCTGAGTTTTCTGTCTATTTGCCTCTCGATAAAAATGCCAATAAGTAAGATCCGCAAAGAGATTAAAGAAAAAGTACTCGTTGTTGATGATGAAAGCCATATCTGCAAACTCTGCTATGATCTTTTAAGTAATGCAGGTTATTCGGTAGAGACTATCTCTGACCCCATCGAAGCTCTTAACCAGGTCTCATTAATCCCCTTTGATCTTGTTCTCACTGACATTAAAATGCCTCAACTCGATGGACTAGAATTGGTGCGGAAATTAAAAGCCCTCTCGCCGGAAATCCCGGTAGTTCTGATGACCGGCCATGCTACTTTGGAAGTCGCGGTTCAGGCCGTCCAGGAAGGAGCCAGCAATTTTGTACGCAAGCCCTTCAACGTAGATGAAATACTTATTGCTATCCAAAGCGCGATTGAGCGTAAGAAGCTGCTACAAGAGAATATTAGGTTAAAAACCCTGTTTAACTTTTTTAAAGTAAGCGAGGAGATAAGTTTCCTTCACGAACCATCGAAAATTTATTCCTTACTTTTAGAGGCCGCGGTGAAAGAAACCAAAGCCGACCGCGGGGGCATCTTTGAATTAGACCCTGAGAATGAACAAATATTCTTACGCTATGGATTTAATTTAGATGGTTTGATTGAAAAAGAAAAACATTTTCAAAAATATGGCGGCCTTCCGGGAAAAGTTTTAAGGAATCGGTCTTCGATAATAATAAATAATTGGGATAACAGTATTACAAATTTTGGTTCCATTGGAGAAGAGCAGTGGTCCAAAACAGCTATCGGCGTTCCTCTAAAGTTAAATGGCAGTGTGAATAACATACTTTGTTTATATAAAAATAAATCAGAATTTTCGGAGGCTGACAAAGATGGGGCCGTGATCTTGGCAAGTCATGCTTCGATTGCTTTAGAAAATGCAGATTTAGTTCTCGATTTGGAAATATTATTTTTGGAGACTATGAAATCTCTGGCCAAGACATTAGATGAACGAGACCCCTATACTCATGGTCATTCAAAAAGAGTGGCGCAGGTGGCTGTAGCCATCGGTAAGAATTTGGGACTCCAGGACGATCAATTAGAGGAACTGGAATGGGCCGGGAATTTACATGATATTGGTAAAATTGGTATCCCGGATTCAGTTCTCTTTAAAAAAGGAAGTTTAACCCTGGAAGAATATGAAATTATAAAAACCCATACTGAAAAAGGATTTAATATTTTAAAACACATTAAACGATTATCTTCTGTGGTGGAAGCGGTCTATAGCCATCATGAATGGCATAATGGTCAAGGATATCCGAGGGGATTGCAAAAAGATAACATACCTCTTGCAGGCGCTATTATTGCTGTGGCTGATGCTTTTGATACTATAGTTACCGATCGTCATTATCGTAAGCGAAGAAGTTATGAGAAGGCCATCAAGATTTTGGCGGAATGCGCTGGCGAGCAATTCAATCCCACCGTAGTTGAGGCCCTTCGGAAAGTAGATAAAATAGACTTACCTTATGAGCATCACACAATATAGTACTTGAAGATTCTACATCGGTTTCTGACTGAATCGTGATGGAATGTGATTGGACATTCTTTACTCATTATTTGGACAGCATGAAATTTCCAGAAACTCCTTGAGCGTACCACGATACAACATACACTCCAGCTTCACGCTTATTGCCGGAAAAGACTGCATAGAAATCGTCATCGAGCTGAAGTTTGATGATTATGCAGACTTTTCTGCTCAAAGTGGCATAATTCAAAAAGTCTTTGAAGTTAGCTCTAATCATAGATTCTTTCTGTCCGTCCGACGTCACCAGAGGCCCGGAACCAAACGCCAACGAACACGGGAGGTGTATTCGCGGTATCCATTTAGTTCGTCGGTCAGGGTCCTATCCTCACGTAGAGTACGAACGACGAACAGGCACGCCCCAATGAATGCCGGGATGAGAGCCCAAAGAGCTCCAAGTGAAATTGGGAGTGCTATGGCTGACAAGATTGTGCCTGTATAGCCAGGGTGGCGGACCCAGGCGTAAGGTCCGTCGGTTACGACGTGGTGCCCACGCTCAGTCTGAATTCTAACAAATGTGGAGAAGAACTTGTTGGCCACCATGGCCCAGAAGGCGATGGCGTGTCCGAAAACAAAGACTACAAGAGCCGAGACTTGCACCGCCACTGGAAATGGTGGCGACCATTTGAAACGTCCGGTATCCAGTCCCGCGACGAGAAGCGGTGCCGGGAAGATCCAGACGAAGGAGAAACTCGCCAATACCAGATCCCACTCTTTGATCCCGGCATGCTTGCGGCTGCGCTCTCGAATCAACTCTGGGTCGAAGAGCAAGAAACCGAGGACGATGAAAGCCAGGTAGATAGCGAGGAAGACCCACGCCATCGGCCAGTCAACTCGGCCGGCCGCGCTAAATATGGTGCCTGCGAGGAATAAAAAAAACAGACCTGCCTGAATGACCGCTCTTAGCATTTTGCTGTTCTTCTTTCCCCAATTGGTGAGTTCCTCCTGAAATGTTTAAGCAATACGGATTCCTTTATTATGAATTTCTTTCGCAAATGGATTAGTATTGAAATCTGATTCTTCGAATGGATGAGGTTCAATTCTTGTGTCAAATTTTCGACTTATTTTCATCAATTCAACTTGTGTAGTGAAACTATTTGACAACTTGTTCATAACTATAGCCAAATCAATATCGCTGTCTTCATTATATTGTCCACTAACATATGAACCAAATAAATAGGCTTTTTGGACATTGAATTTATTCTTCCTTAAATAGTTAATATATCTATTTGCTATTTCGATAGCCGTTCTTTGATCCATTTTCTTAATCCTTTTATTTCTCTGTCTATTTCCTTCCTTTACACTGCTAACACAATCATCACCCGCAAAAGGGCTTCATTGCACAGAACTCTGAATCCCAAAATGACTTTCGAGAGAGCACCCAACTAACCCAGAGAACTGCCGCCCTTTTGTCGGGTGAATGAATTGCTATACCATCACTTACGTAATGCCGTCCAAGTTCAGCTAATACTAATCAGGCACAAGTATACTTGTAGTACTTCGTAGATAGGAATCGATTCTTGTTTTTTTGTCTGAGCGCTGACCTATCTTAACATAAACGATTTTGACTGAATCTCTTTCGGGTCTATAAATAAATTGATAGTGCTTCAAAAATTCAATGACAGCTTTACTCGTAGTGCCATTCAGACTAAAAAAATCATTAGAATGAATAATTTCTTCAGACTCCTTCAATTCTCTTGAATTCAGATTCTTATATTGATACCACCATGTTTGAGCGTTACCATTTTGTTCGAAATGTTCGCGATACATGATGTAGGACTCTGGCATCATCAAAATTTTGAAATACTCATCAGGGTTCTTTCCAAATGCTCGTTCAAAAAATGTTGGATTCACTGAGACGACACCCCCAGTTACATGTAGGATAAATTGTATTGCCCGTACATACTTGCGATTCCAATGCTTTCCGATATATGTCCTAGTTTTGGAATCTTCGCCATAAAGCGGAATAAATTTCATCGGAAAGGAGTAAATGGGTGTCTTCAATTCACGATTAAGATCGCTATTAATTTTCAATCTTTGCCAAAGTTCAATAGGTTTATCGCGATAGTTAAAGAGGATGTAATTAGATAATTCACGCACACCATATTTGTCTGCCAACCTTACTGCATTTTCATAAGGCTTTCTAAGTGAAAGATAATCGAATGCTATACGCATAGGACGAATTGGAAGTTGGCTTAACAACTTCATTTTGTCTTCGTCAATATAGCGACAATCAATACCTTGATTAAAATCTACATAACGTTGTTTTCTTGACTTGTTTCTGTATTTCTCTATAAACTCATTAATTACGTCTCTGCAATTGAGCAAACTCTCTTTTGTGAATGTCGGCAATGAATCTAATCCGTTATCAGCAAGCAAGCGAAGATATTTCTCTCGATCTTCTAGTTTCTTAATTCTTTTATAACCGAATTCAGATAAAAGGGTAAATATTTTCTGGAGGTATTTTTTTTCATTGTGCTCATTATTACCTTTTATCAAGTAATCTGTTAATATCATAAATCTGTTCGGTTCTACAAACTGAGCGCCCTTCTCGAAACCCATGTCCAAGATTTCTTGAACAATTTCGGGAAACTTAGATGATCCTAAGACATTATTGTCCATCAATATCAAATCTTTTCGGGCTCCATGTACTTCTGCGATTCGCTTGATTTGTTCTTTTACCGAGACCATATTTTTGTATGTTGGCTCAAGCTTCGGTACTGCACAAAAACTACATGTCCTTGTGCACCCTTTAGTCATATACGTCAAGTAGCCAGTATCTAATGGATAATGGTGCTCGATAGTCTCTAGAATGCTATAATCTGGGGTTATCTCATCAATTATGATGTCATTGTCATCAAAAACCCGAGGTCTGTCCAACAGTCCAACGATAACGTTTTTACCAACAATAAGCCCTGTCTCTTTTGCGAAAAGGTCGGGGATCAATGAGGCGGCGACACCTCCAAGAAACAGTCCATCAATGGATTTCACTACTTTCTTGGCGAATTCGACTGCTTCAATCGTTTGTTTCCAATTGTAAGTAAAGAGGCTGGTTACATAGACTCTATCCCATTTTTTTTCTGATTTGTACTTTGCCGAATAAAATCGCAAAATATTCTCAACCGTGTGAATGTAATTGAAAGGTAAAAAACTTAGAATCTCAGCCAAACAAGACTTTCTTCGATACTTTAAGTATTCTTTTATTTTTGATTGCAAATAGTTCCAGTCGTCGATTTCAAAACTTTGAATCTTTATTTTTGAAATACACTTTTCAAATTTCTCATCAAAGAAATACTGATTGTAGTCGCCTTTGAAAAAAACAACGTTATCTTCAAGGTGCTTGTGATAGGCGCTAATCTTCATTAATCCCAAAGGCGGGTATTTGTTCTTGTAATTAGGTTCAACTAACAAAATATTTCTATCCATCCACGCCTCTTTTCTTTTTAGTGACTTGTAGATCCACGATAATCCTATCTTGCAGTTCCTGAGCCTGACC
>JBHIAC010000087.1:0-14022 GCA_046758365.1 bacterium | reverse complement strand
GTTTTTCGAGCTAAACGTTTGATAGAAAAATTAAATAGAGAATATCAAGGAAGAATTTTGATAGCTTTTACTCACGGCACTTACATCAGCGCTTTAAGAACCGTTTTGGGAGATAAAACGCTTCTCAGAGAAGACAGGATGATTGCATTTCGAGATAATATTTTAGGCCCCGCAGTACCACATTGGTTAGGGACGTGGCCGAATCCCTTTATTTTAGGAATAGGTGGTTACGTTGAAGCACAATAGAAGAATCTTATCTAAAATCTTTTGTTTGGCTGTGCAGAGACTGCAGCTTAAAAAACAGGTTTTTCTTGTCGTTATGCCTTGCTGGTTTCTTTCATTGGCATTTGCACAAGAAACGGTTATTAAAAACTCGAAGCTAACGCTTGAGATTCAGAAAAATCCATTCACGATGATATTCAAAGATGCACAAGGAAAGATACTCACTGAAAGCACAGCACCCACGGAGCACCCGCAGGTTTTATTTGGTTTGAAAAGAAACGGTCAGTGGTCTCGGGTTACCCACTTGACAGAAATGAATCAGCAAGAAGGTAAATATATTTTCAAGGGTATTACGCAATCTGGTACATCGGTGGAGATAGTGATTACACAAGAATCTTCGATCACGAAGATCGAAATGAAAGCTCCAGATGACATCGAAGCCTTGGGTTATTCATTTCATGCTTACCCGGATGAACACTTTAGCGGCCTGGGGCAGCGATTTAATTCGTTGAACTTACGTGGACAAGAAATTCCAACGTATGATCAAAGATGGACCGTGCCGATTCCGTTCTTCATAAGCAGTCGAGGGTACGGAATTTACGCAAAGACCAATGGTAAATTCACATTCGATTTTTGCACGCGTGAAAGTTCCGCATATTCGTTCTGGGTAGAACAACCAATCCTGAGCTTCTATTTTATTTACGGAGCAACTCCCAAAGATATCATAAGGCTTTATACGGCTATGACTGGCCGCATGATGAAGCCGCCCTCGTGGGAATTCGGGGTCTGGAAATGGCGCGACTGGGTCTTTGACGAAACAGAAGTCTATCAAGACGCTACGATGCTGAAGTCACTGGATATCCCGGCAAGTGTGATATTCATCGACAGTCCGTGGTCGAATGAGTACATTGATTATGAGTTCAACCCAAAACAGTTTCCCAACCCTAAAAAGATGATTGATGATCTACATGAGATGGGGTATCGTGTGTTGCTGTGGATGTTACCTTTTGTCAATCCTGCCGCAAAGAATTATAAAGAGGCGGATGAAAAAGGCTACTTTGTGAAAGACTCAACAGGACAAACGTATCAGATTGCTTGGTGGATTCCCTCAGGGTCTAAAGAGATAGGGCTTACGACCAATGGCAAGGGAGGGATGATTGACTTTACTAATCCCGACGCGGTAAAATGGTGGCAAAACCAAATTGCTAAGGTGGTGGACCTTGGCATTGACGGCTTTAAAATGGATGATTGTGATCCGTACATATTGCCTGACGATGCCTATCTCTTTAATGGCAAACGCGGGTTTGAAATGAAACATTATCCTTTGCTTTACAACAAAGCGGTTTACGAATTAATGGAAGAAAGGCGCCATGGTGATTTTGTGCTGATTCCTCGCGCCGGATCAGCCGGCTCGCAAAAATACGTGCCTGCGTTTTGGGCTGCCGACCAATCCCCTGATTTTGATTTCAAGACCGGATTGCCTTCGGTGATTCGAGGAGGGCAAAGCATCGGACTGGTGGGCTTTCCGTTTTGGGGCTCGGATGTTGGCGGGTATCGGTGGGCGCCAACCAAAGAGGTTTTCGCCCGCTGGATTCAATTCGGCGCATTTTCCCCCATTATGGAAGTCGGCGGCAAATCCTATCATGAACCTTGGATGTTTGATGATGAGGTCGAAAGGCTCTTCAGAGCTTACGCACAACTACATACTTACTTGTTCCCTTACATCTCTCATTATGCTGAAGTAGCGTTAAAAGATGGGACACCCATCATGCGGCCGCTTTTCTTAGAATTTCCAGAGGACCAGCAAGCATACAAAGAGGAATTTGAGTACATGTTTGGCGGTGAGTTGCTGGCGGCCCCCGTATATCAACCTGGAACCTCGCGATCAGTATATCTTCCGAAAGGTAAATGGATGGATTTCTGGTCGCACAAGATAACCAAAGGACCAACAACGATTATATCCTACCCTGCGCCATTGGATAAAATCCCACTGTTTGTTCGAGTTTCAAATGAAGCTGTTTTGAGATTATATAGACCTTTGTTGTTTGAACAGCTTAAAGGATTAGAAGAGCGCATCCAGTATGTTTTGCGGGGCACCAAGAAGATACTCCTTGTAAAGCCAGCACAGCGGCTGCGTGATCAGATGGAAAATTTTTCGCGCTTTATTGCCACTGAATCTGAAGCGGTGAATAAGCAGGCATTTAGAGATTTTTTCACAGCGATTGAGGCGTTCAAAACGTTCCTTGCGGAAGAGAAGGAAAAAGGCGAGGTACCATATCACGTATTTCAAACATTAACTGAAAGATTAGATGCTATAAAACTTTCTTTAACTGCAATTAAAATTTTGCAAAATTAAATTATTTAACTCCTTGGATAAGAAAATGACAAATAAACAATTAATACAAAAATTAACCTCTAATCTTAATGAAGCCAATCAAGTTTTTCCTTTGGATCTATCATTAGAAGAAACGGTTAATGTCTATCCGAAATCGATAAATAAGATAAACGGTGATTTTCTTTTTATCGCAAGGAAAGGCATTGATAAATATTTGTATATTATTTTGTTAGACGGTAATAAATCCACAATAGAGAAATTTCAAGGCGAAATTCTGCAAAATACCTGGTTTGAAGCGACCACATTCGTAAAACAATGCCGGCTGACTCATAGAAACTCTTTGATTATTCGACAATTGTTTGACTTCACAAGACCGGTTCTGATTGGGTTGCAAAATTCCATTGGTTTAGGGGACCGGCTTGGGGTGGCAAATCCCGGGCATATACGCGCGATTGCTGGCACGAATCTAAAGCCCATCCTCGCTCAGCAATCCATTCGTGAACTCCAGAGAACCCAGCGTAAACCAGAAGAAGTTTTGGATGCTGCTACTTGGGCTGTTTTTCAAGAAGGTTTTAAAAATGGTTTTGGAGCCGACGCAGATCATTTGAAAACACCCGAAGATATTGATCTAATGGTAAATGCTGGATTTACTATGTTTACCATCGATCCTAGTCAATATGTCGTGAATGAATCTAGCCAATTATATTTGCATGAACTGCAAAGTCGTGCAGAAGAATTACCATGGGAACTTTTGAATGATAGTTTTGAAAATGTAATGGCAAGATATGAGAACAAAAGTTATTCTATCACAATAGATTACAGGATTCGAGCGAGCCGGGAAGAAGTAATGCGAGCTTTAGTAAAATACGGTGGAGTGATTGCTCATACGAATAAAATGTATCAACATTTAAAAGAAAAATATCCCACCTATCCCTTTGAACTAGAACTGTC
Source organism: bacterium (assembly GCA_046758365.1). Classification (GTDB taxonomy): domain Bacteria; phylum Zhuqueibacterota; class Zhuqueibacteria; order Oceanimicrobiales; family Oceanimicrobiaceae; genus JBHIAC01. The sequence continues at coordinate 10,514 of JBHIAC010000087.1, read as the reverse complement.
TGTGGACGAAACCGATTCACCAACTACATCGTTTGAGCATTTTTTTGTTGTCAATGAGCTTAAAAGACGAAGTATTAGTTTAATTAGTTTTGCACCACGATTTGTTGGTGACTTTGAGAAAGGAATTGACTATAAAGGGAATTTGGAAAAATTTAAAGAAGAATATTTAAAACACGTAAAAATTTCTGAATTATTAGGACCTTATAAAATAAGTTTTCATTCCGGAAGCGACAAGTTCAGCATTTATGAAGCCGTAGGTGAACTTGGTCAGGGTTATATACATATCAAAACAGCCGGTACAAGTTATTTAGAAGCCTTGCGAACTCTCGCTGATAAAAAGCCTGATTTATTTAGAGAAATTCTTGATTTTGCCAGAGATCAGTTTGAGATTGAAAAAGCAACCTATCATGTTTCTGCGGCAATCGAAAATGTACTATCCTCTGATAATTTTACTGACAATCAATTATTAGAGCTTTTTGATCAAAACGATGCACGGCAAGTATTACACGTGACATTTGGTAAGGTTTTGACTTTTAAGGATGAAAATGGCAAATATCTATTCAGAGATCGTATTTTGAATAGCTTGAAAGAGCATGAAGAAATTTATAATGACTATCTGCAGAATCATTTTAGGCGTCATATAAAACCTTTTATTTAGGAATAGAGACCTTAGTAATTTAATCAATAATTCTTAGGAAAAGATAATGTCATTTTTAGATGATTTGTTTGCTTTAAATAATAAAGTTGCTGTTGTTATCGGGGGTGGGGGAGTTCTTGGTGGAGCCATGGCGGAAGGTTTGGCCAGGGCAGGCGCTAAAGTAGCAGTCTTGAGTCGTACTCGCGAAAAGGCTGACAGGGAAGCAAATATAATAAAGAATGTACTAGAAGGCGAAGCAATAGCAATACAAGTTGACGCAAGTAGTAAAACTGATTTAATAAAAGCAAAGGATGAAATTCTCAACAATTGGAAGCAAGTGGATATCCTTGTCAATGCCCCCGGCATCAATTCGGTAACGCCATTTTTTGAAATTACAGACGAAGAGTGGGAACAAATTTTACACGTAAATCTAAAGAGTATATTTTTTGCATGCCAGGTTTTCGGTGAAACAATGATTGTACAGGGTAAGGGAGGCAGAATCATTAACATTTCCTCGGCCTCATCAGGTCCGCCTCTGTCAAAAGTTTTCACCTACGGCATTTCCAAAGCTGGCTTAAATAATCTAACTCAATTTCTAGCCCGTGAGTGGGCGCCATACAATATTCGGGTGAATGCCATAGCGCCAGGATTTTTCCCTTCAGCACAAAATAGAAAAATTCTGACAAAGGAACGTACAGAAACTATTTTCCGCCATACGCCCATGGCACGCTTTGGCGAAGCACATGAATTGGTTGGTGCAACCATCTGGCTGGCTTCCGAAAAGGCATCGTCATTTGTAACAGGAGCTATTATCCGTGTGGATGGGGGGTTTTCGGCAATGACAATTTAATTTGAGGTAGGAGGAAAGTATGTCACGTCATGAAATTGTTCAGAATTTAATTGCCGGTGGAGCTATTGCTGTCATCAGAATGAACGATTCTCATAAGATTAAAAAGGTTGCTGAAGCCGTTCATAGAGGTGGAATAGCCGCGATTGAAGTTACCATGACAACACCGAACGCCTTGAAGGTCATTGAAGAGAGTGCTAACTCCATGGGAGATTTCATGCAAATCGGGGTGGGCTCGGTTCTGGATGCGGAAACGGCCCGGAAAGCTATCAATGCCGGTGCGACATTTGTTGTGAGTCCTATTTTCAAACCTGAGATCATTCAAACGGCACATCGCTATGATTTACCAGCCGTGCCCGGCGCTTTCACCCCAACAGAAATACTGACTGCTCATGAACAGGGCGCAGATATTGTCAAGGTTTTTCCAGCAGATGTTGTGGGGATGGCATTTTTCAAAGCTATTAAAGCGCCGATGCCGCATCTTCAATTGATGCCCACGGGAGGCGTCACTATCGAAAATGCCGGTGAATTTATAAAAGCTGGTGCCTGTTGTGTTGGTATTGGCTCAAACTTATTGGACAAAAAAGCTATCGAGTCTGACCTGTTTGAAGTATTAACGGAAAGGGCTAAGAGATTAGTTGCCAATATTAAAGCAGCACATTCGAGAATTTGATCATCTTAAATGCGGAGAAAATGATGAAGAAGAGTGATTTTGGAATCATAGGACTTGCAGTTATGGGGCAAAATCTTGTCCTCAACATCGAAAGAAATGGTTTCTCAGTAGCTGTTTTCAATCGGACAGCAAAAAGGACTAAGGAGTTCATAGAAGGCAAAGCAAAAGGGAAAAATATTATTGACACCTATGATATTGCTGAGTTTGTAAATGCGCTCCAAAGACCGCGACGCATCCTATTAATGGTGAAAGCTGGAAAGCCAGTGGAGGACTTTATTGCCCTCCTGAAACCACATCTGGACAATGGTGACATAATCATTGACGCAGGCAATTCTTTTTTCTTGGATACCCAGCGAAGAGCTAGCGCACTCGAGACCCAGGGATTCAGATATATCGGTATGGGGGTCTCGGGTGGGGAAGAAGGAGCCCTAAAGGGTCCGAGTATCATGCCCGGCGGCTCAAAAGATGCCTATGAGGTCATAGAACCGGTGGTGACCAAGATAGCTGCCCGGGTAAATGGTGAACCTTGTTGTACGTACATTGGTCCCGGCGGGGCAGGCCACTACGTTAAGATGGTGCACAACGGAATCGAGTACGGGATCATGCAACTTATTTGCGAGACTTATGATATTCTAAAAGCTGGCATAGGTCTCTCTATTACGGAAACCGCTACTGTTTTTGACGAATGGAATATGGGTGAATTGAATTCCTATCTAATCGAAATAACGGGCAAAATCTTGGCAAAAGTGGACCCCGAGACCAGGCAGCCATTAGTGGACTTCATTCTTGACACCGCGGAGCAAAAAGGTACAGGTAAATGGACTACCCAAAATGCCTTTGATTTAGGGGTGCCGATTCCAACCATCAATGCTGCTTTGGAAGCAAGAATCCTCTCTGCCTACCGGGAAGAGCGGCTGGAGGCCGCCCGGATTCTCCAGGGGCCAAAGCGAACACCAACAGATATGAATAAGAAAATAATTTCGGCGCTAGAAGATGCGCTGCACGCTTCGATTATTACAAGCTATGCGCAAGGGATGGCTCTGTTGAAGTCTGCGTCAATCGAGTATAGTTACGAATTGAAGCTTGATGAGATTGCTAAAATCTGGCGTGGGGGATGCATTATCCGTGCAAGATTGCTTGAGCCGATTCGGCGCGCCTACAGCAAGAACCCCGCACTCATAAATCTGATGGTTGATGAATACTTCAGTGAACAGCTTAATGCCTCCCAGGAAAACTGGCGTAGGGTTGTAAACATAGCATTAAACTTGGGCATTCCGTGTCCCGCCATGAGTGCATCGCTGAATTACTTTGATTCGTATAGACAAAAAAGGTTGCCAGCGAATCTCCTCCAGGCCCAGCGGGATTATTTTGGCGCCCATACCTATCGTCGAATTGACAAAGAAGGAATTTTCCACACTGTCTGGTAGCTTAGAATAGCATTATGAAAATTGTTACAGATGCCAATATTCCATTTGTCCAGGCTGCGTTTGGCCACCTGGGTGAACTAAAGACGCTCAATACCCATGAGATTAATCCCACCGCTGTTAAGAATGCTGATGTAATTCTTGTGCGTTCGGAGACAAAGGTTGATAAAATCCTCCTCGAAGGAAGTAAAGTACGCTTTGTGGGTACAGCCACCATCGGGACTGAACATGTGGATCTTGCTTATCTTCACGATAAAAGCATTGGTTTTGCCAATGCACCAGGAAGCAATGCCAATGCCGTAGCAGAATACGTAATCGCAGCGCTCCTGGTACTGGGTGAACGGAAAGGCTTTGACCTTAAAGGGAAGACGTTGGGTGTAGTAGGCGTGGGTAATATTGGAAGCCGGGTAGTTAGAATGGCACAGGCGATGGAAATGCAAGTTCTTCAGAATGACCCGCCTCTTGCAAGAACCACAGGGAAATCCCGATTCTTGCCGCTCGATGCTTTAATGGAAGCAGACATCCTTACTTTGCACGTTCCGCTTACTAAAAGAGGGAGAGATGCGACATTTCATCTATTTGATAAAAGGCGGTTTGATAAAATGAAACCTGGCAGCATACTTATCAACACATCACGGGGCGCAGTGGTAGATACAGCCGCGCTAAAGAATGTTCTTTCCCGAAAAATACTAGAAGCGTGTGTGCTCGATGTTTGGGAAAATGAGCCAAATATCGATAAAGAACTCCTTTCTCTTACCGCTATTGGGACCCCACACATTGCCGGTTATTCGTTGGATGGAAAAGTCAATGCTACCAAGATAATCTATCAGGCTGTATGTCGTTATTTCAATGTGCCTACCAGATGGAAGGCCAATGCAGACCTACCTGTGCCAGAACTTACTAAAATCCAAATCTCGCATGACAGCGCTAACGCGGAAAACATGATACGTAAGGTGGTGAAACAGTGCTATAACATTGAACGAGATGACAAGAAACTGCGAGTCCTGTTATCTATGCCAGACAGAAAGTCTGCAGGTTACTTTGAACAGCTCAGGTCGCAATATCCCTTGCGCCGTGAGTTTTTTAACACGACGGTAATTCTATCATCGCCCAACAAAACATTGAGTGAAATGTTCAAAGCACTTGGATTTAGGGTAGAACAGAGTCAGGGTAATAAGTAAGCAATTACTAATTTTTGGTGAAATAACTTTACTAAACTTCCAAAGTTTAGTAAAGTTTTAGTTCCGGCTCGGCCGGGTTAGGAGGTCCATAATGTCATTAAAAATTAAATCATCTTCTGATTGTGAGCTGGATTTACTATCTTTAGGGGAATGCATGATACGTTTGAGTCCGCCTGGCCATCAACGCATAGAGCTCACGCCTTATTTTGAAGCCTGGGCTGGTGGAGGAGAGTATAACGTTTCGTATGCACTATCACGCTTTGGACTACGAACAGGATGGGTCTCTAAATTGGTAGACAATCCACTGGGCTGGTTTATTCGCAATCATGCCCGAGGGAGTGGGATGGACCTGAGTGAAGTGCTCTGGACGCCCTACGATGGCGTTGGACGGGCTGAGCGAATAGGTTTGAATTTTACCGAAGTGGGCCTTGGGGTTCGAGCCAGTGTTACTCTCTACGATCGTGGTCATTCTGCGGTTTCTCATATAAAGCCCGGAGAGGTAGATTGGAAGCGTATTTTTAGTGAACGAGGAGTGAGATGGTTCCATCTTGGTGGGATTTTTACAGCTCTGAGCGATAGCTGTGCTGAAGTCGCCAAAGAAGCTATGCAGGCCGCCCATGAGGCTGGAACGATTGTAAGCTACGATTTGAATTTTCGCAGTAAACTGTGGTCAAGTGAGAAGGCCATTCAGGTTACTAAAGAGCTGATACCTTACATCACGGTCCTGATTGGAAATGAAGAAGATTTTCAGAAAGCGTTGGGATTTGAAGTTGAAGGGACTGACGAGATTCTTAAAAAACTGCCGGTTGAAGGATATAAAAACATGGTCAAACAGGTGGTGGGAACTTATCCCCACATCCAGGTCGTGGGCACGACATTGAGAGAAGTCATCAGTGGGCTTTTAAACAATTGGTCAGCTATATTGTATTACGAGGGACAATTTTTTGATTCCCATAGTTATGAGAATTTAGAAATTGAAGATCGAGTGGGAGGCGGCGACGGCTTCTGCAGTGGTGTGATTTACGGTTTTCTAAATGATTGGCCTCCTCAGGCGTGTGTGAATTTGGGTGCGGCTCACGGAGCTTTATTGCAAAGTACACGTGGAGATACCAATATGGTGACTCTGGATGAAGTTATGCATGTGATGAAAGGTGGGACGGCGCGGATAAAACGATGAAAAAGAAAAGAACGAATTCATTGCATAATCCAAAACTAAAAAAACTTGACATTTCTTCATAAATCTTCTATATTATCAATATAATATTGGAATTAAATTTGCCGGGGTGGCGAAATTGGCAGACGCGCTGGACTCAAAATCCAGTGGGCTTCGGTCCGTGAGGGTTCGAATCCCTCCCCCGGCACAAATAAACTTTTAATCCTACATTTTGAAAACCAACCATAATTGAATTCCTGATAACCGCAATTCAATATTTAAACACAATAAAACCACTTAATAATTTACGGCACTTCTGAGATTTCTATAATTTTAGAATTTATGATGGGATTTAATTAATTTTCCGAAAATTTGTCAAATAAAAAATGCTTGACATTTTTGTTTAATATTAAGATATTAACGTAAACTTAATGATTATCGATGATTAAATTTTTGGTGCTACTCACTGCTACGGTTACTGGGATTGGATATTTTGTTTTTGGGCAGGGACTTTGGGTAATGTTGGTACTTTTACTTTTAACCCTCTTTACTAGATTTAATAGAAAGACCCAGACTTTTGGCAAATTCGTTGAGATTTTATTTCTCTTCTGCCTTATTTTGTTTTTTATAAATCAACTTGGTATTTATTATCCTTATTCTTTGATTATTGTACTTACTTGTTTGGTAATTCTAATTTTTTTTGAAGGACCAGAATGGCGTCAGCTATATTTTCTCCCAGGAGATACCAAAAACTATTTTAAATTATCTTTGACCATTTCGATTGTTGCAGTTTTGCTTTATGTTCTTTGGATTTATTTTAAAAGTTCGAGTATCCCAAATCCTGTTCCTCTTCATTGGCCAATAGATTCATTAATTATTTTGGGAATTGGATTTGCCATTTATTTATCCATTATTGAGGAGACGATTTTTCGCAGCTTTATTTTTCAAAGAGCTAAAGTCGTAGCTGGAACTAATTGGGCCATTCCAATTCAAGGTATCTTTTATGGCTTGATGCATTATCGAACTGGCGTGCCCAATGGACTTGAAGGTATTATCTTAGGAGGATTATTTGGAATGGGTTTAGGCTATTTAGTTAAAAAAACTAGTAGTATTTATTTGTCAATGTCCGTTCATTTTATTGTTACTTTGGTCATATTTGTTGAACTATCCATCCTTAGCATGTCTTAAATTATGGGGCAATTAAAGGAACCATTCCCTATAAAATTTTTAGCAGCCGTTACTTATAAGAATGATACGCTTTTAAAAGAGACAAAAAAGGCACTTGAATTTCAATACGGAAGGATAGACCATGAATCTCCTCCCTTTGCATTTGATCATACGCAGTATTATGAGCATGAAATGGGCCCCGATTTGATGAAACAGTTATTCAGTTTCCAAGTATTGTATAAAATAGAAGAATTAATAGAATTCAAATTATTTTCTTTGCAGTTGGAAAAAAGATTCTCAAAAGGAGACAGAAGGCAGGTCAATATAGATCCTGGTTACTTAGAACTAAGTAAATTGGTCATATCCTCCACCAAAAACTTTGATCATCGAATTTATTTAGGTCGAGGGGTATTTGGGGATGTTCAGTTGAGATATCGGAAGGGACAATTTGTGACCAATGAGTGGACCTACCCTGACTATTGCTCACAAATTGTACTAAATTTTTTGTTAGAAGTGCGAGCCATTTATATTGAAAAATTAAAACAACTTTCAAATGACAAAAGTGACCTATAAAGAGGCGGGAGTAGACGTTGCTGTTAGCGACAAAGCTAAAGAAAATATCAAAGGCATGGTTCGGTCCACGTTTTCGAAAAATGTGTTAAAAGATATTGGACTTTTTGGTGGGTTCTATGAATTAGATATAAAAAAGCTAAAACAACCGGTACTAGTAACGAGTATAGATGGTATAGGTACGAAGATTAAAATTGCCCAGATGATGGGAATCTATCATACTATTGGCGAAGACTTGGTAAACCATTGTGTAAATGACCTCATGGTCTGTGGTGCAGAACCGATTTTCTTTTTGGATTATTTGGCTGCGGACAAACTTAATATTGAAATTGTACAAGAGATTGTTCAGGGAATTTCACGAGCGTGTAAAAATAATACCTGTGTTTTAATTGGTGGTGAGACTGCGGAAATGCCCGGTGTATATGCCGAAAATAATTGGGATATTGCTGGTGCCATTGTTGGGTTGGTAGAAAAAAATGCCATCATAGATGGAAGTAAAATCCAAGCTGGTGATGCTTTGATAGGTATAACCTCAAATGGATTGCACACAAATGGATATTCTTTAGCTCGTAAAATATTTTTCGAAATAAAGAATTATAATGTTAACTGTTTTATAGAAGAGACACAATCCACGTTAGGTGAGGAACTATTGAGACCGCATCGTAGTTATCAAAATCTGATAAATAAAACTAAATCTATTGAAAGCTTGCATGGTATTTCTCATATAACCGGGGGTGGCATAGTTGGAAATACAAAACGTTTACTTAGAAAAAATTTAGATTTAAAAATTAACTGGTCTGCTTGGGAAGTCCCACCCATTTTTCATATTATTAAAAGGGAGGGAAAGGTGTTGGAATCGGAAATGAGAAATGTCTTTAATTTAGGGATTGGTTTGATCTTAATTGTGAAAGAGGAGAGCACAGATGAGTTTTTAAACCTATTTAGAGAGAATCGTGAAGAATCATACGTTATTGGGTCAATTATCCCAAAATAGCGAAGGGAGGTAAATTGGCACGCTTTGCAATACTTGGAACTGGAAGTTGGGGCACTGCCTTAGCAATTTTACTTCAAACAAATGGCCACATGGTTACCATGTGGAATCGCGATCCTCGAGTATTTGATTCAATGATTAAAGAAAGAGTAAATAGAAAATATTTACCTGAAGCAGTCATACCAAATGAAATCAATTTTGAACCAGATTTAAACAATATTGTTCAAGAAAAGGATAGTGTTATTATCGCCGTGCCTTCTCATGCGGTTCGTTCTGTTATAAATGAATTCGAAATCTCTAAAGAAGATACGGTTATTATAAGTGTTGCCAAAGGAATAGAAAATGACACGCTTCTTCGAGTAAGTGAAATTTTAATGGAGAAGTTTGATGAGAATAATATAACGGTGCTTTCAGGGCCAAGTCATGCTGAAGAGGTAAGTAAAGCGATTCCAACCGCTGTGGTATGCGCATCAAAATATTTAAAAACAGCTAAATGGGTTCAACAAGCTTTTATGGCACCAACGTTTCGTGTATACATGCACAGCGATGTGATAGGGGTAGAAATAGGAGGCGCCCTTAAAAATATTATAGCGGTGGCTGCAGGTATTATAGATGGCGTAGGGGCAGGAGATAATACAAAAGCTGCTTTAATTACAAGAGGTTTAGCCGAAATTACACGTCTGGGAACTAAACTGGGGGCAAAGTCCTTGACCTTTGCTGGATTATCGGGTATGGGAGATTTAATTGTAACTTGTATGAGCCGATATAGCCGAAATCGTTATCTTGGAGAGCAAATTGGAAAAGGTAAAAAACTTGATGAAGTGCTCTCGGAAATGGTTATGGTTGCAGAAGGCGTTAAAACCACACGTTCTGCTTATGAATTGGCTGCTAAGCACCATGTAGAAGTTCCCATCATAACGGAAGCCTATAATGTACTTTTTCAAAACAAAGACCCAAAGCAAGCCGTTTTTGATTTAATGACTCGAGCAGCAAAAATTGAAGATTGGGGTTAACTTTTTTAGTAAGACAACTTATGATAAAATCAATTCTTCTTTCAGTTGACGGCTCTATATATACGGACTCTGTGGTAAAACAGGGTATCCGGCTGGCAAATGCTTTTGAATCCGTCATTAAAGTCATTTCCATAGTGGATGTCCGAATATTTGAATGGGCCGTAGTTATGGGAACCGACGGATTTGTTCCAGTCATTCCTTACAGCGTGTATCAAGAGGAGTCAAAAAAAATATTGGAAAGTAAAGCGAAAGCAGTCCTTGATAAGTGTAAGTCTATTTTAAAGAAAGAAAAGATTGTATTTGAGACTGAAAAGCTTCATGGTTCACCAGTAGATATAATATGTGAGAGATCTCATTTAGTAGATTTACTAATCATGGGAGCACGAGGAGAATATGCAAAATGGGAAAGCAAATTAGTAGGCGCTACTTTGGATGCGGTTGTCAGGCAGTGTAATAAACCTATTTTAATTACATCAAAGAAATACCAAGAAATATCTAAAATCCTATTTGCTTATGACGGAAGTGATAAGGCAAATAAAGCTTTACAATTGGCAGGCTATTTTGCCGCAAAATTGAAAGTTCCTGTTACAATTCTTACTGTAAATGAAAATGAACAAATAAGAAATAAGTTTCTCCAAGAAGCTAATACCTATTTAGAACCTTATGAAGTTGCTGTAGAATTGATTGGGACATCTGGCAGCTCTGAAAAAGAAATTGTTAAAGTGGCAAAAGATATTAATTGTGATTTAATAGTCATGGGAGCCTTTGGTCATTCTAGGATACGAAAGGCCATTCTGGGAAGTACAACTGAATATGTTATGAGAAATTCAATGACTCCCGTTTTATTAGCTAAATAAA
>JBHIAC010000086.1:0-14140 GCA_046758365.1 bacterium | reverse complement strand
ACATCATTACGCCTTTAAAAGATCGCATCGGCTCCCAAATTTTAACCCATTATCCTAGAGATTTGAAAGATGGATTACATATCACGGCTCAAGAAGCGTGGGAAAATCGGGATAGCGGAAGGGAAATTTATATTCCACACTTTTTTCGAGAGATTATTGAGCAAATAGCGGTGGAAGCACGAAAAAGTGAATTTGTTGATCAAAAGTCTGGGGTCAGCGTCAGAATGACCATCTCAAGCCTGGAAAATTTAATCAGCAACGCCGAGCGCAGAGCAATTATACATAACGAAAATATAGTGATTCCGCGTATTTGCGATTTATATGCGGCTCTTCCTTCCATTACTGGAAAAGTTGAATTGGTGTATGAAGGTGAACAAGAGGGCGAAATTAATGTAGCTAAAGCCCTTATTGGTAGAGCGTTAAAATTCGTTTTCCTTAACTATTTCCCCGAACCTTATTCGTCAATGAAAAAAGGTGAGAACGTATACAACGAGGTGGTGAATTGGTTTAAAAATAATAATTCTATAGATATTTCTGATGAAATGAATTCGATAGAATATTTAAAACAATTGGAAAAAGTCAAAGGATTAGAACGAATAGCCAATCGCTACATGAAAATAATTGAGCATGGAAAAGAAGATGAATTAGGGGCTACCATGGAATTTATTCTTGATGGGCTTCATCAAAATTCAATGCTAAGTAAAGATATGATTGATACTAAAACCTCTTACAGAGATATGCTTAACACCATGTTTAGCTCGATAAAACCAGATGAGGATGAAGACCTCTAGGAAGGATAAATAAACCTGAGACTCAAACACTACATCCGTTTACCGTTTTTAAAAACATTTTACAATTTAGCGTTTATAGTTAATCATACAACACGACCCATGAAGTTTTCTCAATTGTGTGACAAGAAAATTTCTTGACACTAATTTAACATTTTGTTAAATTTTAATACAATTGATAGTTATGATTTTCTAACTTAGGATGACATCATGGAAAATGCTAACCTGCCTTCTAGGGGAAACATTAATCTTCAAGAACAGATACACAAACTCAATGCCATAGGGATCGCCCTTTCCAGTGAACATGACCTCAATAAATTGCTCGAACTTATCGTCCAAGAGGCTCGAAATTTTACCAACGCCGATGGTGGGAGCCTTTATATTAAAGAACAAAGCAAGCTTAATTTTTTAGTGGCTCAAACGGCATCTCTGGAAAAGCGAAATGGACAAAGGCAGCCTTTTAAGTCTTTTTACTTGCCGTTAACAAAGGAAAGCATTGCAGGGTATGTAGCTGTTACTGGAGAAACATTAAATATAAAAGACGTATACCATATCCAACCTACCGTTGCCTATAAATTCAATAAAGAATTTGATATTAAGATGGGCTACCGCTCAAAATCAATGTTGGTAGTCCCCATGCGGGATCACACCGATGAAATTATTGGTGTGTTGCAGTTAATTAATTCATTAAATGGTCAAAGTGAAGTCATACCATTTGAATCTGAATATGAAAGCTTAATATTGTCATTAGCGTCTCAAGCGGCTGTGGCCATAAGAAATGTAAAGCTTATTGAAGAAATTAAAAATTTATTTCGTTCACTCGTGCGCTATTCAGCTAAAGCTATTGATGCGCGAAGTCCCCATACGGCTGGGCATTCAGGCCGCGTGGCTAAGTATTCGATTCGAATTGCACAAGCTATTAATGAAGAAACTGAGGGCCGGCTTGGTAATATCTATTTTACTCCTCAAGAGATAGAAGAATTTCGCATGGCAGCCTGGCTCCATGATATTGGTAAAATTGGGGTAAAAGAAAGCGTGCTTGAAAAATCTTGCAAACTCACTGAGGACCAGATTAGTGCTATTTCAGAACGTTTTGAGAGTATTAAGCATAGCATAAAAAACCGTTATTTAGAACAAAAAATCAAATTGCTCAATGAAGAGAGATATGACCCAGATATTTTAAATGATTTAGAAGCCAAATTAGTAAAAGAATTAAAAACTATTGATGATAATTTAGAATTTATCAAACGAATAAACATCCCGGGCTTTTTAAGTAAAGAAGATAGGAGATTACTTAAAAACATTGCTGAAATAACCTATGTAAACAGCAAAGGTGAAGAGTGTTTTTATCTTACACAGAATGAATATGAAAACCTTTCAATAATAAAAGGGAATCTCACAGAGAGTGAATATAAAGAAATCCAATCCCATGTAGAGCATACTCTAAGCATTTTAAATAAAATCCCATTTACAAAAGATTTGAAAAATATCCCCAAGTATGCGGCTGCTCATCACGAATATTTAAATGGCACGGGCTACCCAAAAGGTATGGTGGCCAATGAAATATCTCTTCAATCTAGAATAATGTGCATTGCGGATATTTATGACGCTCTAAGTTCCCCAGACCGACCATACAAAAAAGCCATTCCTTTGGATAAGACTTTAGATATTTTGCGAGAAGAAGTTAAAGCTGGAAAGTTAGATGGAGATATTGTTGAATTATTTATTCGAAGAAAACTCTATCATCGTCCTTCTATGGAGGAAGATGAAGATTAGGTGTTATTGTAAATTGAATGAAAATCGCAGCAATTTCTGATTTACATGGCCATCTCGAGCCGGTTTATAAAATTCTTAATTTAGAAAAGCCGGATGTACTTCTGTGTGCAGGCGATTGGGGTACGGCTGAAGAAATTTTAGCCAGGGATTTTAACTCTATCACGCAACAGGTTTATACTCTCACAGTATTTGGTAATAACGACGATATTGAACTTCTTTCCACAATTAAAAATCAGAATGGAACTGCCATTTTACTTAAAAATGGCATAATAAAACATTATTTAAATCTTACTATTGCTGGTATAAATGGCATTTGGGCAAAATCTCATAAAAAGCTTTGGTACATTACTGATGAGGAAGTAGCCGCTATCGCAGCCAAGCTGGCAGGCAAAAATGTTGATATTTTAGTGACCCATGGCTGCCCCATAGGCCTGGCAGATTTGACTCCGCTTGGGACTCATGGCGGACAGAGATGCTTTACCGAAGCGTTTAAAGTAGTAAATCCTAAACTACACCTTTGTGGACATCTACACCGCAAAAGCTCTTACCAAACTAAGGATGGAAGATTGGTGGTAAATATTGGGTTTACCAGTGCAGGTGACTATGCTATTTTTTATCTTGAAAATGGCCATTTCAAATTTGAAAGCAAAGTGATTTGACAATTCCAGAACATAAAATTCACGAAGTCCGAGAGGCCACAGATATAGTTGACTTGGTTTCGGGCTATGTAACGCTTAAGAAAAGTGGACGAAACTTTTTTGGCCTTTGTCCTTTCCATACCGAAAAAACGCCCTCCTTTAGCGTAAATCCTGAAAAGCAAATTTTTCATTGTTTTGGCTGTGGCGCCGGTGGAAATGTTTTTACTTTTCTCATGCGGCATGAAGGCATCAGTTTCCCTGAGAGTGTTAAACTCCTGGCTCAGCGTGCAGGAATCCACTTAGAATATGAAGAGAGAGACGAAAGCGCGGTAAAAGAGAATGAGGCTATGTTTTATATAAATGAGTTCGCTGCCCGTTTCTTCCAGGAGTCGCTATTTTCTTCTGCAGGAAAAGTTGCTCTAAATTATCTAAAAAACAGAGGATTTGAATTAGAAGAGATAAAGGCCTTTAGTTTGGGTTATGCACCTTCTGGATGGGCTAATTTAATTACGTACGCCAAAAATGAATCTATTGATCTCCAGCTCCTGTTTCGCGCTGGTATGATTCTACAAAAAGAAGGCGGGGGCTACTACGACCGCTTTCGAGACCGAATTATGTTTACGATTTGGAATCTTTCTGGACGTGTGGTCGCTTTCGGTGGTCGTAAACTGAATGAAGAAGATGATTCTCCCAAATATATCAATTCACCAGAGACCGCGGTTTATGAGAAAGGGAAACTGCTTTATGGATTGTACCAAAATCGAGATGAAATTCGAAAGCTGGATCGGGTAATTTTTGTAGAAGGCTACACAGATTTAATGAGTCTCGTTTGCAGTGGAATTAAAAATGTAGTGGCAACTCTGGGTACTTCTTTAACTGAGGATCATGCCCGTTTGATCCGCCGCTATACCAAAAATGTGGTTTTAATGTACGATAGCGATACTGCCGGATCTGTCGCTGCGTTACGCGGTGCAGATATTTTAATTGAGAACGGCCTCGAAGTCTTCATGGCTATCTTACCAGAAGGACAGGATCCAGACAGCTTTGTAAAAAAACATGGAAATCAGGTCGTTCTTGAACATTTAAAAACAGCCACATCTCTTTTTGATTTTAAATTGAACCAATTGCTTTTAAAATCCTCGGAGCAACGAAGTGAATCAATTCGCTCGTTATTGGAGTCTTTGGCAAGGCTCAAAGACAATATTCATCGAAGTCTTCTTCTTAGAAAGGTATCCGAAAAATTAGAGATTGATGAAAAAATACTTTGGAATGAATTGGACACTATTGTTCGTCAAAAACGTCGGGGAGAGGCCGCCCGGTCAAAATTTAGCCAGAAATTCGAAGAAGTGAGCCAAGTATCTAAAAAAGATAAAGCAGACGCGGCTTTAAATGATTTGATTAGGATTTTGATTCATGAATGGGGAATGGCTGACTTTATTTTCACTAACTTGATTTTTGAGAATTTAAAAGAGTCCAAGATGTTGCCCATTCTACACTTTATGAAAAACCATTACGAAGCAAAAAAGCGCCCTAAAGAATCAGAATTAATAAATAATTTTAACGACATTGAATTGTCTTCATTTATTATCAACACCCTCAATGAAGAATGGGATGAAATGGATTTAAAACGCTGGGCAGCAGACTGTATTTCGGTTATTGAAATAGAAAAAATCCAAATAGAATTGAAGGAAATTAGAGAGGAAATTCATCGCAATCAAAAAGAAGGTAAACCAGTAAAAGAGCTTTTACAGAAGTGTATGGAGTTTGAAGAGAAAAAAAAGATTTTACAAAATAAAACTTATGGAATCACAGCAAGAAATCATCGATAATCCGATCATTAATACTGCAAGTTTATCCAATGAATCAATTGTTGACCATCACTTTTGGCAGTGATACTCATCGTGGATTAATACGAACAGATAACCAGGATTACTGTGGTAAGTATCCAGAAGATAGTCTTAAACTCTTTAGCCCTACAGGACAGTTATTTCTCGTTGCGGATGGTATGGGAGGCCATATGGGAGGTCGGGAAGCCAGCCATATGGCAGTGAGTATCATTCAACAAGTTTATTTTTCAAATCTTTCCGGGGATATTCCTAAAAGTCTCCATAAGGCTTTTGAGACCGCAAATGAAAAAATCTATCAGGTCGCAACCAGCAACCCCAACCTTCACAGAATGGGTACAACATGTACTGTGTTGGCTTTAAAAGATGACAAAGCCTTTATCGCCCATGTAGGCGACAGTCGAGCCTACCTTATCAACCGAAACAAAATCGAACAACTTACTCAGGACCATTCCCATGTTGCAGAGATGCGTCGTCAAGGTATATTAACCGAAGAGGAAGCTAAGGTTCATCCAGATCGATCCATTCTCACGCGTGCTTTGGGGGTTGACTCAACAGTCGAAGTTGATGCTATCAATAACATTCCGTTAATAGCTGGAGAGTACTTCTTGCTGTGCTCTGATGGACTTGCAAAAGTTGATAATAAAGAGATAAAAAGTATTATTTTGTCAAAAACCCCACAGCAGGCTTGTGAAAGGCTCGTTCATTTGGCTAACGAGCGGGGCGGTGAGGACAATGTAACAACTCAAGTTATTCGGATTAATGGGAAATTGTTGCAATTAAAAGAAAAATTACTTAAGATAATAGGAAAATATTAACACTATTATCATTTAAGAGTAAAATCTACGAGGTTATTTGAGTCTCACTTAATGAATTCCTAATTTGGGTTGAACTTCAGACAATCTGAAGTCATAAATTTACTAACAAATTAGGAGGGACAGAATGTTGACTATATTAAACAAAACGATTTCACGTTATAAGATAATTGAGAAAATTGGTGAAGGGGGCATGGGTGAGGTTTACCTTGCTGAAGACCTGGAACTTAAGCGTAAAATTGCTCTAAAGTTCTTATCACCTGAATTCACCTCTGACAAAAAAATCAAAGCCAGATTCAAGCGAGAAGCCAGGACTGCTGCTAATTTGAACCATCCTAATATAATTACGGTTTATGAAATTGCTGAATACGAGAATAGATCCTATATCGCAATGGAATATGTTGAAGGGAAGTCATTAAAGGATTTGATTGCAAAAAAAGAACTGCCAATTAGCAATGTCATAGATATTTCTATACAGATTTGTGAAGGTTTAAGTAAGGCGCATCAGGAGGGCGTTGTTCACCGTGATATTAAACCAGAGAACATAATGATTGACAAAGACGGTCGGGTAAAAATCCTCGATTTTGGCCTAGCCAAGTTAAAAGAGGCTAACAAACTGACGAGCGAAACATCAACATTAGGAACGCTTTATTATATGTCCCCAGAACAAACCCAAAGTGCAGATGTTGATCGGCAATCCGACATTTTTTCCTTTGGTGTAATTCTTTATGAGATGATTACAGGACAGTTACCATTCAGAGGTGAATATGAAGCTGCAATATCTTACTCTATAAATTACGTTGATCCAGAACCTTTGGCACGATTTAAAGTTGGCGTTTCAGAAGGATTACAGAGAATCGTTGACAAGGCTTTGGATAAGAACCGGGAAACAAGATATCAGAATAGTGCTGATTTTTTGGCTGATTTAAAAAAAGAAAGGAACAATTATTCTGAAGCCATAAAAACTGTTACAATAAAAAAAGTTAAGCCGGAAGAACTTAAACAATCGACTTTTGCCAAATTATTCCATAATTTTCAATCCAAGAATGTCCTTATTATAATTATATTAGTAATGATTTTAACAATAGCATTGAGTGGTGTAATTTTATGGAATCACGAATCATGGTATGGAATAAAAGAGTTATTTACCACACAAAAACTTAAACATTCAGTTCTAATTCAGGAACTCAGTCAAATTTCAAATACAGAGATCCTTAAGGAAAAACTAAGCGACTATGCGCATTCCATGAAAATTACCGTGGGTAAAAAAGAAGATTTCGACCCACCAGACGGCTGTTACGTTTTTATCGTTGATAGTATTAAGGTTTGGAGCGTTTTAAAATATAAGGACAAAATTTTTTTTGATTTGAGTACTAACGAAAGATACTCTAGACTATCGGACAAATTCACAAGTAGGGTCGCAATTTGGGTTAAAGATTACAGTAATGCAGTTTCGATTAAAAACATTACACCGTAACACTCAATTGCTATTACTAAATTTTCATTACGGGCAATGCGAGCCTAACAAATTCTGATATATAGACTGCTTTAAGATTGCTTCGTCGAAATAATAGCAATGCCATAAAATATTATTAAATGCGAGGGTGTAAATGCAAATGAAATTGAAAAAGGTAATTCTATTTATCATTGGAATGCTCTGTATGAACAGTGTCTTCCCTATAAAATTACAAGCCTATGTAAAGTCGAGAGTTATTATTGTTAGTGGTGGTAGTATTATTAGTCGCAATCATATTGGAAAAGCATTGACGGCAGTCATTCAAGAGGCAAATAAAGTGAAGGAAGGTATAGGAAATGTAGAGACGGTACGGGAATATTATACAGAGAGTGGATATGAAGCGTTTAAGAATTTAGTAGAAAAAACAAATTTTTATTCAACCATTCCAGAATATCGTAGCCGCCTGTTAGAAACCTCAACCGGACATTATGAAGTCCGGGGCATTAAAGTGCGTGTGGAATTGGGAGAAACCGAAGGAGATCCTATTCAAGAGTTGGTTTTTGTTCTCAATTTCCATTTATTTATTGAAAACGTCCACTATGCCATGGAAACACATCACTATAAACGCATATTAGAAGAAGGTCGTAAACTTGATGATATGATATTTAGACAACAGATTCTGGATTTTTTGGAGGAATTTCGCACGGCACATAATAGGAAAGATATTGATTATCTCGAAAAAGCCTATAGCGACGATGCACTCATCATAGTGGGTCGGGTACTTAAAAAACAAGAAATTGGGAACGATTACTTGGCCTCAAGTTCCCTTGGGGCAAGCAAAATACAGTTTATTAGATTAAGCAAAAAGGAATACATTCAGCGTCTACGCCACGTCTTCAAATTGAATTCTTTTGTAAGGGTTATTTTTGATGATGTTGAAATTGTCCAACACAAAAAGTATCCAGATATCTATGGGATAAAGCTAAGGCAGCGGTGGAACTCGAGCCACTATAGTGATGAAGGCTATCTGTTTGTGATGATGGATTTTATGAATCCGGATAAACCTTTGATTCATGTGCGTGCTTGGCAGCCTGAAAAGTTTGAAGACGGCTCTGTAGTAGGTTTGGGGGATTTTGAAATCATTGATTAATTTAAATATTATATAGATGGAGAGAAATGTAATGAGGGCTTTATTTACTATCAGTTTTTTGAATGTCTTGGTTTGCAGTCTGGTTATTGGTCAGCAAAAATATGGTGAGATTTCGGTTAGTGTACCAGAAGAATTGACTACTGTGGTTAGAAGTGAAGATCGGTCGGTGTTATCAATTGTATCAGAGGTGCCTGCACTCCAATTTGAAAGTACTCGGCAATTATTTGAGACGCGGCAAATTAGCGAGAACGAGTGGCAGCTTTTTGTGGAGCCGGGTCGTCAGATTATCACTATCCGGGCCAGCGGTTATTTGCCTGTTAAAACAGGGGTCATTAATTTGAAGGCCAAACGCGCCTATCGTCTTAAAGTTTCTCAGGTAAGACCAGTCCCAGGAACCTTGTTTATCAAAACCACGCCTGACAGTGCCAGTTTACGCATTAATGGTGTTCCTGTTGATGCTAAAACACCGTATCGTACTGATGAAGCGCCACCGGGAAACTATTATGTGCAAATCTTAAAGGAAGGATATCGCTCAGAAGAGAAAACATTGACCGTTGAATCGAATAAGGTCAGCGAGTTGGAAATCGAGCTGACCCAAACAGCATTGCGTGTGCAAATTGATATAGAGAACAATCTTCAGGAAGTGGGCATCTTAATCGACGAGGAAGCTGTTGGCATGGCTCCGGGTGCTATTTATCTTGAACCTGGCAGCTATCGATTGATGCTGCAAAAGCCAGGCTATAAATACACTGAGAAAGTTATCGATATTGAATTAGGCCCGGAGGAGATTCATCTGGTGGAAAAACTGGAAGTCATTAAAAAGCCATTTTATAGCAAGTGGTGGTTTTTAACCAGCTCTGCTGCTGCCATTGCTGGAGGTACGTTCTTTTTTATTGACTCCCGTGGGAAAGCTGAACCCCTGCCTGAACCTCCTGAGTTTCCATAGAAAGCTAAATAAATAAGCTTCCAATCGAATATATTTATTATTAAGTGACTAGTCGTAAAAGTATGATAAGATACTCGATGCTTGTTGCTGGATGCTGGATTTTTTAATTGGAAATGATGTTATTTTCGAGTATAAAGCATCCAGAATCCAGTATCACTAAAGTGAATAAAATAAAGATTAGCCATGCGGATGCCTTTATTAGTTTACATTCTGTTTTATATGTTCTATCCATTTCCAAAAGAACCACTGGATTTACAGGACTTATTGAAAAGGGCTGCGAATAATGACAAGACCATATTTGCCAGCGAGTATTTAAGCGAAGCATTTTCCCACTGGCAAAAACATTTTCACTTCGAATCTTTTATTGTGGATTCAATATTTGAAAAGGGTGTGTACGACGAAGTGTGGCTTAGTAACTTTGATGCATCTCAAGATTCCAACCACAGAATTGCCCTCTTGCTTAGTAGAAATCCTACAAGGAAAATCGTAGATGTGCGCAGGTTGCTGGTGCCAGAGCGTGGGGCACTGCAGCCTATTGAACATGAGGTATTAGAACTGATCGAACATTTCGCCTGGTTATATGAAACCGGTGTAGAGAGTTTCCTATATGATTTTCTTTATCCAGCACACATCAAAATACGTTATGAGGGACTGTTAAATAAAAATGAAATTCTGGAAAGGCTCAAGTCCCGATTCAAAGGTAGCTTGCCAATTCAGTCCATAGAGTGGGAGGGGAACAATTACTTATATACGATTCGCCTGGTCGTTGGTTCTCCTTTGAAGCCTATCGAAATCACCGTAGATATTCAGAAGCATATTACTGCTCGTTTCTTTGAACTTGAAGACAGATTCGAAAGGGTGCAAGCTCTTAGAGACTCAATAAAAATGTGGCTGGAGTGTAAGGAAGGGGATCACACTGGTACCAACTTAATTGTGACCGCCCCTTCAGCGCGGGATGCAATTGGGCAAATACTTAGGCAAGAGTTCAAGGATTTCGACATTCTGGTTCTCAATACCACCGAGACTTCTGCGACAATTGAAGCAACTTTACCCGCTATCGATGGATTGGTGCCTGTCAGTTTAAGATACCAGTTGACCGCTAAACGATTTTCTGCTGAAAAATTTCTATTAAATTCATCCTGGATACCAATCAAAGAG
The DNA here is from genome assembly GCA_046758365.1 of bacterium. Taxonomy (GTDB): domain Bacteria; phylum Zhuqueibacterota; class Zhuqueibacteria; order Oceanimicrobiales; family Oceanimicrobiaceae; genus JBHIAC01. Next base: position 3,569 of record JBHIAC010000086.1, on the reverse strand, counting down.
CTTCAGAACGAATCGTTTTTTGCTCACGACGCCATAAAAAAGAAGCTACTCGAAGGTTCCTTTGATGCTCCTGTCATTTATGAATTGTCCGATAACACACTTCAACGGTACAGCACTCTGGGCTTGCCAGCCCCGTTTCAACCTAAGATTGAAGAGACTGATGGACTTAAAGGTTGGTTTATAATTCACCACACCCAGGTGGATACTCTACAATGGCAGGGAATGGAATCTTTAGCGAATATCCTCAATGGATTGACACAGTATAAATTGGCCTATTTTTTCTTTAGGGATATTGCCGGAAGCCCTAAAAAATTCAAAATAACTGGCTATGCATTATGGCGAGACAAGCAGCGTCTATGGCACCACGTGGCAAAGATTCGCGAAATCTATCATCTAATAAACGGAACATTCCAATTCAAACAAGTGATTGTAGATTTGTATCCTTTTATTCGCATGGAAAATGTCCAGGCCTTATTTGCCGAACCGGATACCAGCTCCTATCGGAGGGAGAAGTTCAAAATAAAGAGATAAAGTTGGGTCTGTATTAGTTATATTGGATTTGCTCGTCGGGGATTTACTCACTGCTGGGCATACGTAGAATCCTCCGACGGAAAAATTAACCCCGTGAGATATAACACAACTTCTCTATTTTTGAATGACTAGAATTCATAAATTATCTCACGGGGTAAACTCGGATTGCATCCACTAAATTAAAGGAATGGGCTATGAATTTGGTTAAGATTAAGGGATACAATTCCAAATTTATGGGTTCCGCTGGGGATTTCAAGGCGGGCCGAGCAGGTGAGCTTAAATCCCCAGCGAGCAGAGAAAGGAATAAAAAATGAACGAATTTGAAAAAAGCAGTTTTGTAATAGGTGTACTTGTACTAATGACAATAGCTTTAAATACAGGGATAGCAAGCGCAACGATAATTCGCGTTCCGGCAGATTATCCCGCAATACAGGCAGGGATAAATGCAGCAAGTATTGGTGATACAGTTCTAGTGGCGCCTGGTACATATTTTGAGAACATCTATTTCAATGGGCGAAATATCCTGGTTGGCTCATTATTCATAACCACAGGTGACACCAGCTACATAACTCGGACTGTGATAGATGGGAACAAAAATGAGAGCGTGGTAGCATTTAACCATGTTGATTCTACAGCAATATTAAGTGGATTTACAATTACCAATGGTTCGTCTGATTGGGATGGCGGTGGTATTAACTGTTATGATCATGCCAGCCCTAGTTTGGAAAACTTGAGAATACTCAATAATTCGGCCGCACATGCTGGTGGCGGAATTTCCTGTCGACGAAATTGTAATCCATATCTAAAGAATGTAGAAATAAGAGGTAACTCAGCGATTGATAATGGTGGTGGACTGGTCTGTCATGAGAATAGTCGACCAACTCTTGAAGAAGTGATGATTTTAAACAATACTTCAAATGATCACGGTGGTGGAATGGCATTTAATAATTCTGACCCATTTCTAAGGAATGTGATAGTTACGAATAATTACGCTAAGTGGAGTGGAGGAATACATTGTCGTCAATCCAGCCCAAATTTGGCGAATGTAATCATTTCACAAAATTCTGCGGAATGGGATGGAGGTTTTGTTTGTTGGGATAATTCAAATCCGAATCTAATAAATGTTACAATTACTGGGAATTCAGCGAATGGGACAAGTGGTGGTATTTTCTGTGGTAAAAATTCTAATCCAATTTTATTGAATGCTATACTATGGAATAATTCACCTCAAGAAATTGCATTAAATTTAAGTTCGATAACAATATCCTATTCAAATGTTAGAGGTGGTGCAGCAGGTACTGGAAACATTGACCAAAATCCTTTGTTTGCAGATGAAGGATCAGGCGATTATCATCTTCAACTCGGTTCCCCCTGTATTGATGCGGGTGATCCCGATTTAGATGGTGATGGTATCACCTGGCAGACAGACCCAGATGATCAGGACCCTGATTATACACGAATGGATATGGGGGCATACTACTATAACCTAAGTTCAACCATACGCATCACCACAGGCGATATTGTCAACGATGGCGGTGATTCTAGAAACGTTAGTTGGAGTGATTATGACAATGATGGCAATATGGACCTCTTTGTTTCAAATTTTAATCTTCCTGAAGGCCAAAACAATTTTTTGTATCGCAATAATGGCGATGGCAGCTTTATCAAAATTACTGAAGGAGACATTGTCAATGATGGGGGAATATCTTCAGGTAGTAGTTGGGGTGACTATGACAATGATGGTGATTCAGATCTGTTTGTCGTTAACTTTGGAAACAACTTTCTATATGCTAACAATGGCGATGGCAGCTTTACCAAAATTGCTGAAGGTGATATTGTTAACGATGGAAGCAGTTCACATGGTGCTAGTTGGGGTGATTATGACAATGACGGTGATTTAGATCTGTTTGTCGCTAATTGGAATAATGAAAACAACTTTTTGTATGCCAACAATGGCGATGGTACTTTTACAAGAATCACTACTGGTACTATTGTTAACGATGGTGGTAATTCGACAGGCTGTATTTGGGGCGACTATGACAATGATGGCTATTTAGACTTGTTTGTTGCTAATGAGGGAAACAACTTCTTGTATGCAAATAATGGTGATGGGGGCTTCAACAAAATTACCACAGGTTCAATAGTCACAGATGGAGGTTCATCCCTAAGCAGTAGTTTTGGAGACTATGATAATGATGGTGACTTAGACTTGTTTGTCGCTAATAAGAATGATGAAAACGACCTTTTATACTCAAACAATGGCGATGGCACTTTCACTAAAATTACCACAGGTGACATTGTTAACGATGGAAGTAACTCACACGGTGCCAATTGGGGCGACTATGACAATGATGGCTATTTAGACCTTTTTGTCGCTAACCATGGTGGAAATAACTTTCTCTATCGCAACAATGGGGACGGTACTTTTAATAAAGTCACAGCAGGACATATCGTCAACGATGGGATTTTTTCCCAAGGTAGTAGTTGGGCTGACTATGATAATGACGGTGATTTAGATCTTTTTGTTGGGAATGTTGGAAACAACTTTTTGTACGCCAACAATGGCTATAGTAATAACTGGATAAATATAAAATGTAACGGCACGGTTTCAAACAGATCTGCGGTTGGTACAAAGGTCAGAGTGAAAGCAACTATCAATGGAAGAGCTGTTTGGCAATTGAACGAAATCTCTGGGCAAACAGGGGGAGGATTCGGTGGTCAAAATAGCTTAAATACCGAATTTGGTTTAGGCGATGCAACGATTATTGATTCTCTCAAAATTGAATGGTCTTCAGGAATTGTAAGGATTTTTATGAATATTCCGGTCAATCAGTTTTTGACCGTAAGGGAGAATAATTCTCCTGTCGTAGCGAACGAAATTCCTGATATTAATTTAACAATAAACGGCGATAGTTTTACTCGAGACCTTAATACGTCTCCATTTGTATTTACCGATCCCGATGGAGAAGAGCTATCCTTTTCAGCATTCAGTTCAAATGATTCAGTTGCAACTGCCACAGTAAATGGTAGCCTCCTCA
>JBHIAC010000085.1:0-14250 GCA_046758365.1 bacterium | reverse complement strand
TATTTCATGTTCAGGATGAATATCCAGAACAATCAGTGCCTACTCGTAACTGAGGTTTTACATCGCTCCAAATTTTGCTTGACTATTAGTAAAAAAATTTGTAAAATATAAAAAGATAATTTTCCCTTTAAACCTATCCGGTGAGATTGGTAAGGGTTCATTGAAATGAAAGAGGCCTTCTCGTAAATTCGAAGAAGGCTTTTTTGTAATTGATTCGACATGACAGAAAAAGTAAAAGCGCAAATTATTGACCCAGAAAGTCTTGATAGAACCATCACCAGGCTTGCTCATGAAATTATTGAACGGAATCGTGGTGTGGAAAATTTAGTGATTTTAGGGATTAGAACTCGTGGCGTACCCATTGCAGAGAGAATTATTGAGAAAATATATGGCATTGAACATAAAAGACTTCTTCTGGGCATTTTAGATGTTACTATGTATCGTGATGATGTTTTCAAGAAAATCAAACAGCCAAAAGTTCAAACCACTAAAATAGGGTTCGACATAGACGGAAAGACTGTGATATTGGTAGACGATGTATTATATACCGGACGAACCGTTAGAGCGGCGCTGGACGCTATTATGGATTTTGGGCGTCCCACAAAAATTGAATTAGCTGTTTTAGTAGATCGTGGCCACCGCGAGCTTCCAATAAGAGCTGATTATGTTGGTAATAATTTACCCACTTCTTTAGGAGAAGAGGTGAAAGTTAGAGTCAAGGAGGTTGATAAGTTGGATGGAGTATTTTTGATGGAAGTTTCAGGAGAGAATTAGTTGAAATTTAATAGGAAACATTTATTAGGATTAGAAGGATTAACAAAAGAAGAAATTACTTTCATTATAGATACAGCCGAATCTTTTAAGGAAGTTCTCACCCGCCCAATCCCCAAAGTTCCTACCTTGCGAGGTAAGACCGTTGTTAATTTATTTTTTGAGCCTTCTACCCGTACCCGTATATCCTTCGAATTAGCTGAAAAACGTCTGTCTGCCGATTCAGTTAATTTTGCCGCTTCTTCTTCTTCGGTACTTAAAGGGGAAACGCTGCGAGATACAGCCCGTAATATCGAGGCTATGAAAATTGATATGGTTGTAATCAGGCACAGTGCTGCTGGCGCCCCTCATTTTCTGACCCAATGTGTGGATGCCTCCATAATTAATGCCGGCGATGGACAGCATGAACACCCTACCCAAGGCCTACTTGACCTAATGACATTGCGGGATAAGTTTAAAATCATAGAGGGACTTAAAGTAGCTATCGTAGGAGATATAACCCATAGTCGAGTAGCTCGTTCAAATATTTATGGTTTGCAGGCAATGGGTGCTGAAGTAGCGCTTTGTGGCCCAGCAACATTAATTCCAGTGGAAGTAGAACAGTGGGAAACCAAAATTATCTACAAAGTTGAAGAAGCTATTGAGTGGGCCGATGTTTTGAATGTACTTCGCATTCAACTTGAGCGCCAAGAAAGCGGACTTTTCCCTTCTATTCGTGAATACCATAACCTTTATGGAATCACGCGTAAGCGGCTGGAGCAGGCGAAAAAAGAAATTACGATACTGCATCCAGGACCCATTAATCGAGGTGTGGAAATCGAAAGCGAACTGGCTGACAGCGAATTTTCTCTTATTTTAAATCAGGTAACTAACGGCGTGGCCGTACGCATGGGAGTTCTTTATCTTTTGAGTGGCGTTAAATCATACGAAAAGGAAGAGGATTAAAAAGTGATGATTGTTAGAGAGTTGGGATAAAATTTACAAAGACATTTTAGGAGAAAAATGGCTTTATCTGAATTTGCAGTATCCATTGATAAGATTTTATTCAGCAATGCCTTGGTGGTTGATCCCGAAAATATGAGCCCCAAAAAAGCAGACGTGTTAGTTGAAGATGGGAAGCTTAAGGAAATAGGCAAAATCAATTCTTCTGGTTTCGATGGCAAGGTCATAGACGTTTCAGGAATGGTACTTTGTCCTGGGTTAATTGACATGCATGTACATTTAAGAGAGCCTGGAAGAGAGGATGAAGAAACAGTAGAAACTGGTTCAGATGCTGCTATGGCCGGTGGTTTTACATCTGTTTGTCCAATGCCTAATACGGACCCGCCTGTGGACAATGCAGAAGTCGTTGAGTATTTACTGAAACGTTCTCGGGATTTGTTAGTAGATGTTTTTCCCATTGCAGCGGTGACTAAAGGCAGAGCCGGAACTGAATTAACTGAAATGGCAGACCTGATTAAGGCAGGGGCCGTTGCTTTCTCAGACGATGGGGCTCCTGTAGCAACTGCTGAAATCCTCAGACGTGCAATGGAGTATACCAAAATGTTTAATATACCTATCATTGACCATTGTGAAGATAAATCTCTTTCAAAAAATGGCGCTATGAATGAAGGGGCCGTTTCAACCAGATTAGGCCTGAAAGGTATCCCAAGTATTTCAGAAGAAATAATGGTGGCCAGAGATATTCAAGTGGCAGAATTCACCAAAGGAAACCTTCACATTGCCCACGTCTCGACCGCCGGCTCAGTTGAAATGGTGCGGCAGGCTAAAAAACGCGGAGTAAAAATTACTTGTGAAGTGACGCCTCATCATTTTACCCTAAACGATGAAGCTGTTCTCAGTTATGACACGAACACAAAGATGAATCCTCCTTTAAGGTGCCAAAAAGACGTTGAGGCCATGTTGGAGGGACTTAAGGACGGCACCATTGATGTCATTGCAACTGATCATGCCCCACATTCCATTGAAGAAAAGGAAGTGGAATTCAATGTGGCGCCTTTTGGAATCGTAGGCTTAGAAACGGCCTTAGCTTTAGTAATAACGCGTTTGGTCGATACCGGTGTACTAAATCTTTCCAAAGCCATTGCAAAAATGACCATGAATCCAGCAAGGATTTTGAAGCTTGAGAAAGGTATTCTCAAGAAGGGCGTACTTGCATCTTTGACTATATTGAATCCAAAAGCCGTGTGGAGTGTTGATAAAAATAAAATTAAATCCAAATCAAAAAATACACCTTATCACAATTGGAAGCTTAAAGGAAAGGTATTTGGGCTCTATAACAAAGGTTTTTGGTGGCAAGCAGAGGAGCCGGATTAATGAAAATTAATCAAAAAGAGGAAAAAATTTGTATCTTCCGAAAAAATTGTTTTTGACGAAAGGGGTCGGCAAGAGTAAAGAAAAACTCACTAGTTTTGAATTAGCCCTTCGAGATGCTGGAGTTGCAGAATTTAATTTGGTACGTGTTTCCAGTATTTTCCCTCCATATTGTAAAGTCGTTTCGAAAAAGGAGGGGTTAAAAGAACTTTCTCAGGGGGAAATTGTTCATTGCGTCATGAGCCAATGCGAAACCAATGAACCTCATCGTTTAATTGCTGCATCTATTGGAATAGCTATTCCGAAAGAACGCAGTCATTATGGATATCTTTCAGAACATCATAGTTATGGTCAGACAGATGATTTGGCTGGTGAATATGCAGAGGACTTAGCGGCCACTATGTTAGCAACCATTTTGGGTGTAGATTTTAATCCGAATGCATCATGGGATCAAAAAAAGGAAATTTGGCGCATAAGTGAAAAAATTGTTGTGACCAGAAATATTACTCAATCCGCCATTGGGGACAAAAATGGACTTTGGACTACTGTAATAGCCGGTGCAATGCTAATTTGAATGGTTTGATTTCAAATTTTGGTTATAAGATTGTGTCAACGAAACCAGAAAATTTATTTCCGGATTATTTAGACCTTCCCAAGTATCTGACTAATTTAGAAAATGCGCAAGTAGTTATTCTTAGTATACCATATGAATCTTCAACAACTTATGGTAAAGGAACTAAAAATGGTCCTAAAGCTATTCTTGAAGCATCGCAACATATTGAAACCTATGACGAAGAATTAGAAATCGAGCCATGCCAGATGGGTATTTCTACGCAAATGCCGTTTGATTCTTTAGACCCTGTGCCAGAAAAATCGATCATGCAAATAACAGAGGCTTGTGAAAATTTTTTAAAACAGAATAAATTTGTGGTAAGCTTGGGTGGCGAGCATACGGTCACGGTTGGTGTGATTCAAGCCTTTAAGAAATATTTTCCCAATATGTGGGTTTTACAACTTGATGCTCACAGTGATTTAAGAGATAGCTATATGAACTCGCCCCTGAATCATGCGTGTGTAATGGCTCGGGTTGCAGAACTGTGCCCCTATATTGGTTTGGGTATCAGAAGTTCCATTCCAGATGAGCGGGAATTGTTGAAAGCCCCTTCAAAAATATTTTATGCTTTTGAAATGACTCAAAACCCGTCTTGGCCGGACCAAGCATTAGCCCAATTAGGTGATTTGGTATACATAACTATTGATTTAGACTTTTTTGATCCTTCTGTGGTATCCGCAGTAGGAACTCCAGAGCCAGGTGGGTTTCAATGGTATGAAACGCTTCGTTTCTTGAAAAGAGTTGCCGAAACCAAGAGAATTATAGGCTTTGATGTTGTTGAACTTTCTACAAAACCAAATTTTGTTGTTTCGGATTTTTTTGCTGCTAAGCTTATTTATAAGTTACTTGGGTACATTTTTCAAGATAAGATAAAGAATTCGACTAAGAAAAATCTTGACTATTAGAAAGAAAATTATTAAGTTAAATACTTAAATTTTCGAATTAAAAGGAGGAAATGTAAAATTGAAAACTTATACACCCAAACCCTCAGATATTGAACGAAAATGGTTTTTGATAGATGCTAATGGAGAAATCCTAGGAAGGTTAGCCAGCCAAGTAGCAACAATTTTACGAGGGAAACACAAACCTATTTATTCGCCCCACATGGATGTCGGGGATCACATAATTATCATCAATGCTGAAAAAATTCGTGTTACGGGCAAAAAGGCCAGTAACAAACGTTATTTTCGTTATACCGGATACCCTGGTGGTATGCGATTTGATTCTTTCTCAGATTTAATGAGAAAACATCCAGAAAGAATTTTAGAGAAAGCAATTTGGGGCATGCTTCCGCATAATAAACTGGGAAGAAAAATGTATAAAAAGCTAAAAGTTTATGCAGGAGAGAATCATCCCCATCAGGCACAGAAACCTGAAAAAATTGATATTGATGACGTAGGTGCCAAAAGGTAGGAATCTAAAAACCTTAAGTTGTAAATTTATAATATTCATGAGGTGAAAATGAAAGATTTAGCTTACGGTGCTGTTGGTAGAAGAAAAGAAGCGGTAGCACGAATACGGCTTATACCGGGTGAAGGGAAAGTTTTTATAAATGGCCAGGTGTTATTGGAATTTTTTAAGCGCGAAACATTAAAAATGATCATCGAGCAACCATTGGAATTAACTGACACTTTAGGCAAATATGATATCATGGCCAATGTCCGGGGTGGAGGGTTGTCTGGGCAGGCTGGGGCTGTTCGTTTGGGAATTGCAAAAGCATTAATAAAAATAGATGAAGATTATCGTCCCAAGCTTAAAGCTGCTGGTTTACTTACTCGCGATCCAAGAATGAAGGAAAGAAAAAAATACGGTCAGCCAGGAGCTCGAAAAAGATTTCAATTTTCTAAACGGTAAACTTACATTACACACACTGGTTTTTTCATTGGGTGCCTGATAATAGGTTAATGAAATTTTTAGCCAGTGGAGGAAAAACCCAAATTTGGAGGTAATAATGTTAAATATTTCTTTACAAGATCTTTTGATTGCTGGTGCCCATTTCGGTCACCTCACCCGCAGGTGGAATCCAAAAATGAAAAAATTTGTATTTATGGAACGAAATGGCATCTATATTATCGATTTGAAAAAAACATTAGAATGCTTGGAAATAGCCTACCAAGCAGTCGTGGATATTGTCAAATCAGGAGAAAAAGTTCTTTTTGTGGGTACTAAAAAGCAGGCTAAAGATATTATAAAAGATGAAGCTGAAAGATGCAATTCTTTTTATGTTAATGAGAGGTGGCTTGGTGGTACATTAACAAATTTTGCCACCATAAAGAAAAGTATTAAAAGGATGAAAAATATTGAAAAAATGGCCACTGATGGTACCTATGAGAAACTCGTTAAAAAAGAAATACTTAAAATAGAACGGGAAAGAGAAAAATTAGAATTGATACTTGGCGGAATTCGAGAAATGAATAGGTTGCCCGGAGTCATATTTGTAGTAGACACTAAAAAGGAAAGTATTGCCGTCTCTGAAGCCACAAAATTGAATATACCTCTCGTAGCCATAATAGATACCAATTGTGAACCAGATGCCATCGACTACCCGATTCCTGCAAATGACGATGCTTTTAAATCAATTAATCTTATTACACAATTAATTGCTGATGCTGTTCTTGAGGGGCAGAGCGCACAAGGTGAAATAGAAGCCGAACCCGCTGTTTCAGAAGGAATCGTTCAAGAGGTTGCCGAGGTCCCTGATGAAGTCATTGTGATGGAAGATGCTGAACAAGTTGAAACCGTTACTGAAAAAATCAAAGATTCAGAAAAATAGTGAATCATAAGAAACTTTTAAGGATTTGTAGATTGGAGACAAATTAGTATGGCAGTTTCTGCGGAATTGGTTAAAAAATTAAGAGAACTTACCGGCGTTGGTATTATGGATTGTAAAAATGCTTTAGTTGAAACCAACGGCGATATAGATTCCGCGGTTGAATTACTACGCAAAAAAGGGATAGCCTCGGCTGAAAAAAAAGCCGGTCGTCAAACCAATGAAGGTAAAATTGATGCCTATATTCACCCCGGAAGTCGTTTGGGTGTTTTGGTTGAGGTTAATTGTGAAACTGACTTTGTGGCTAAAACCGATGATTTTAAAAGTTTTGTCCGGGATATTGCCATGCAAATTGCTGCAACTAACCCTAAGGTTGTCACTAGAAATGAATTTTCTCAAGAAGAAATAGAGAAAGAGTTAGAAATATACAAATCTCAGGCAAAAAATGAAGGCAAGCCTGATCAAATCATCGAACGATTTGCACAGGGAAAATTAGAAAAATTTTTTCAAGAAACCGTATTAATGGAACAGAGCTACATTAAAGACCCCAGCAAGAACATAAAAGAATTGTTAACCGAAGTTATTGCTAAGACTGGCGAAAATATCAATATTAGAAGATTTGTCAGGTATCAATTAGGCTCCTAATTTACTCTCTGATCTTTAGAATCTTATGTTGACTAAAAATTACAAAATCATCTACAATACAACTTTGCACGAACCTCATGGAATCACTATACTATAAGCGAATCTTATTAAAACTAAGCGGCGAATCGCTCATGGGTCAACAAGGATTGGGAATTGATCCGCTAATTGTTGAGAATATTGCTCTTGAGATAAAAGAAGTTCATGCTCTTGGAGTAGAAATAGGTTTAATTGTCGGGGGGGGGAATATATTTCGTGGACTTTCTGCGAGTGCCCGTGGTATGGATCGAGTCTCTGCAGATTACATGGGAATGCTGGCGACCGTAATAAATGCTATGGCCTTGCAAGATTATCTTGAGAGAAGTGGAGTGTACACCCGTGTTCTTACAGCCATTAAAATGGAAGAGCTGGCTGAACCCTTTATTAGGAGACGGGCAATTCGTCACTTGGAGAAGGGAAGAGTGGTTATTTTTGCTGCTGGTACAGGGAATCCCTATTTTACAACTGACACTGCGGCAGCTTTAAGAGCCGTAGAAATCGAAGCAGCGGTCATTCTAAAGGGTACCAAAGTGGATGGCGTATACGATGCTGACCCGAACATCGATAAAAATGCTAGTAAATTTGATGAATTAACCTATCTGGAAGTAGTCAAGCGTCGCCTTAAGGTCATGGATCCTACGGCCGTTACGCTTTGCATGGAAAATAAATTACCGATCATTGTATTTAACATAACCAAACATGGTTATTTAAAGCGAGTTGTTTCCGGTGAGCCTTTAGGAACTAAAATATTTGGTACATAATTATGGAAATTAAAGAAATTCATAAGGACACTGAAGAGCGGATGCAAAAGGCCGTTGAAAATACACGTTTTGAATTAACAAAAATTAGAACGGGCAAAGCCTCTCCAGCCTTACTAGACACTATTAGAATTCCGTATTACGGCTCTATCGTACCTCTCAAACAAGTTGCTAGTATCAGCACACCTGAAGCTCGATTGCTCACTATTCAACCTTGGGAAAAGAATTTAATCGGTGAAATTGAAAAAGCCATCTTAAAATCCGACTTAGGGTTAACTCCTATCAACGATGGTGTTGTAATTCGGCTTCCAATACCACAATTGACTGAAGAGCGGCGAAAAGATTTGGTACGACTGTGTCATAAATTGGGGGAGGAAGGCCGAATTGTCATAAGGAATATACGGAGAGACGCCAATGATCAATTGAAAAAAAAGGAAAAAAATCATGAAATCTCCGAAGATCAGTGTCATACGGCCTTGGACGACGTTCAGAAAATTACTGATAAGTATATTAAACAAGTAGATGAAATTTTACAGAAAAAAGAGGTTGAAATTATGGAGGTTTAAGCACGATGCCTCTTAAATCATATATTCGGGGCAAAAAATTGAAGCCGTTGCACTGAAAAATTGTAACGGCTTTTTTGTTTTGCTTAAAGTGACTGGCATTTACAAGGCAATACATTTCCAAGTTAGCATTTCACTTCTATCAAAGTTCTTAGTGGAAGAAACTTAAATTTTGTTTTTTTCAAAAAGTAATTGAAAAAGCCAAAAATATTTGGTAATATCCTCTTTAGTGCTGGTGACACGAATGATAACGAGAAGAAATTATATGAATGAAGATAAAAAGATAACTGAGCTAAAAAATCATGAGGAAATAGCAGAGTTTTGGGACTTCTACAACTTGATAGATTATCAGCAATTTTATATGGGCTATTTATTTAATAAATCAATGTAACACTGATGACACGGATAACACTGATTCTTATAGAGTTAAACACCATGTTTCGTAGCCAATCACAGGGTTAACAAATACCAGTTTTACGGCCACAGAAACAGAACTCTCACAGAAATGAATTGTATAAATTCTTTTTAGTTCAACGATAATGCCGAAGCAATAATATATTAAAAGGTTTATTTATGCAGGATATTCTAAATTATAGTTTCATCATATTTTTCTTCCTTAGCCAATCCCAGGCTTTTACGCAAAACGATGAAAGTAATTTCCTGGTTAAGTATTTATTTTCATTTCCAGACGAACCAATTAGAGGATTGCTAATATCACAACCTCAGGCTTTATCAATTGATCCTGAAGGTCATGTTTTTTTGGTAGACACCGGGAACAACCGTATTTTAGAGTTTGATAAGAACGGAAAATTTATCTATTCTGTGGGGGGATTTGGATGGGAGAAGGAAGAGTTTGATAACCCTTTAGATATTTCGGTCAAAACCAGTCTGGATATATTCATAGCCGACTACAACAACGAACGCATTGAGCGCTACGATAATAAATTAAACTATATTTCATCCTTTTACTCAGAAAATACTTTTACCAGTTCTCTTCAATTTGGCTTTCCCAGCAGTGTGGATATTTCCAAGCATGGGGAACTTTTTATTTGTGACAATGAAAATGACCGAATCTTAAAGTTAAATTCTTTTGGTGAACCGGTGTTAAGTTTTGGGGATTATAATTGGGGTGATGGTCAACTAGAGTACCCTGTTAAAATAGAAGTGACAACTTCTGATATGCTGTATGTTTCAGATCAGGGGACAAATCAAATTGTGATTTTTGATTATTATGGAAATTTTATAACCCGATTCGGAAAAAAGATTTTACATAATCCCAATGGACTGGCCTGGACAGAGGATAATAAGCTTTTTGTGGCGGATTCAGGAAACAATCGTATTGTTATTTTTAACACTGAACATGAGCCTATTTATTTTTGGGGGGAAGAAGGAGAAAAAATAGGTGCTTTTAAAAATCCTGTAGATGTGGCGATTTTTCAAAATCAAATCTATGTTCTTGATTCTGATAACAGCAGAATTCAGGTTTTTGAATTAACTGAACTGGTAACTAATTATGAGTAAACTGCAAATAGGTAATTAAACCAAAACCTAACCTTCTTGTTTAATGAAAATTATGTTGATTATTAATGAGTTATACAAATGAATCAAATACATATTTTAATTAAGATTAAAAGATGGTTAACTTTTTGCATCATCCCTGAACTTCCTAATAATAATTAATTGCCATTATCGAGGAGAGTCACATTAAAGTTTGTTACGAATTTTGATCTTAGAAAAATTAGATTGTAATCTAATATTCTAATCATTGACTTCTGAAATATTTTAATAGATTTGTTTAATAAATTAAAGAAGTCCAAATTAGAATTTAAATTCGTCGTTATTCTGTGACCGTACCTCAAAAAACATCGTTTAAAATTCTGCAGGAAAGCGTTTTAGCTTTGCTTTTCCTGGTGATACCCACTTTCTTATCTTCTCAAACGAATAATCGACTGCCGGAATCCATTTCTTTATACGAGCGTGAAACAACCTTTATCGCAGACAGTCTAAAGCTGCAATTTCAGTTGTCCGATAGTCTTCTGATACCAGATTCGGAATTAGTTTGGGCCGACACTGTAAAGCTTGTTAGGGGAGAAGACTATTCTATTGATTATTTAGCCGGCATAATACAGCTAAAAAAGCATTTTCCTTCTGGTGTAGCAATAAGGATTCAGTACCATAAGTTCCCTTTTTCATTAAAAAGAAATTATTTCAGAAGAGAGCTCATTGTAGCAAAAGAGGAAGAAAAAAATAACTCTACCCCAAAGATTGTTAGGACGCCTACCTCAAAACTAAGTTCTCAAGATCTGTTTGCTTCTCAATTAAGAAAAAATGGAAGCATTACCCGGGGGATATCTGTGGGCACCAATCAAGGCCTTCGAGTAGATTCAGGACTGCGCATGCAAATATCAGGGCGTTTGGCAGATAAAGTTGATGTGGTGGCTTCTTTAACAGACCAGAATACCCCCATCCAACCCGAAGGTAATACGCAAACGCTGCAGGAAATCGATAAGGTTTTTGTACAAATTAATGGGCCTAATTTACGAGCTACATTAGGGGATTATAATTTAAATTTGGCAGGTACTGAGTTTAGCCAATACAGCAGGAAGTTGCAAGGAGTTATGGGAAAAGCAGAATTTCAAAATTGGGAAGTAACCCTATCAGGAGCTGTTTCTCGGGGTAAGTTCACTACTAATGAATTTTTGGGTCAAGAAGGAAACCAAGGACCGTATCAATTACAAGGAGCCGAAGGGCAGATAAACATTATTGTATTGGCTGGTACAGAACGAGTTTGGGTGGATGGAGAGTTAATGACCCGAGGGGAAAATAATGACTACGTCATCGAATATGGCAATGGTCAAATCACGTTTACTCGCCATCGATTGATTACCGCTGATTCCCGCATTACGGCGGATTTTCAATATTCTGATGAAAGTTTTCAACGAAATCTTTGGGGCTTTCGCGGTAAATCTAAAATGTTTGGCGATAAAATTAAATTTGGTACTACTATCATTCGTGAAAGCGATGATAAAGATAATCCCCTCAGTATTAACCTAAATGATGAATTTCTCAAAAGTCTTGAAGTTGCAGGCGATAGTTTGGCCGTGGTTCCTGGTTGGACTTTTGTGGGTGAAGATAGTGGAAATTACATTATGGACTCTACAGGCGTTTTTGTGTATGTTGGTCCTGAATCTGGTAACTACAATGTTTCCTTTTCTTTTTTCGGCGAAAATAAAGGGGATTATCGTAATATTGGATTCGGAAGATTCGAATACGTTGGTGAAAATCAAGGCAGTTATCGCTCTTTTGTTATCTTACCCAAGGCTCAGCGGCACGATATCGTCGGATTTAATTTTGACTTTACGCCCGCCTCGTCTTTTAATATTAAAAGCGAATTAGCGTTTAGCCAATTCGACGGCAATCTTTATTCATCAAAAGATGATGATGATAACCAAGGAACAGCTTACAACATAAAGCTAAATTTTCAACCAGAAAAGCTTTTATTGAGGGGAATTAATTTAGGACAATTAAAATTTGGAGCAAGACTGAGAAGAAAAAGCCCGAACTTTCGGGATATCGATCGAACTACCATAGCTGAATTTAATCGACGCTGGAATATTTCAAGTTCCGAGGTAACTTTTGAGGAAACCATTGGGGAATTGCAGGGAGCCTACTCGCCCATTCAAGGTTTTTCAATGAGAGGCGGGTTAGGACGTTTGTCCAAAACTTCTTCATTTCAGTCGAACCGTTGGGAAGTCCAAACCATTTTAAACAAAAAGAATTTGCCGAAGTTTGATTACTTTGTGGAATTTATAGATAAAGATGATAAAAAATATAGTCAGAAAAGTTCATGGCTGCGACAGCGAGGTCATGCTGATTTTGACTTAAAGAAAATCAAGCCAATATTAGATTATGAAGGAGAAATCAGACGAGACTCTCAAAACGACAGCAGCCAAACAGGATTTCGTTTTGATTCCTATACAGCGGGCTTGGAATTTACCCCTTGGAAATCTATGTCCGCCATTTTTAGATATAATTATAGAAATGATCAAGATAGAGAAAATGAAAGATTTTTACCCAAGTCTGAGGCCAAAACCCAATCCTTTACCTGGTCTCTTAAAAATTGGAAAGCTATCTCTGCCACAACCTCCTATACGCATCGGGAAAGGAATTTTGCTGATAGCAGCGTGCAAGATACTCGGACGGATTTAGCGGACTTACGGATTAGATATGCACCCAGGAAAGCAGGTGTGAGAACTAATTTGTATTATCAGATTTCAAATACTCAGGTGGCGCAACAGCAGGAAATTTTTTTGCAAGTGGAGGAAGGTAAGGGTAACTTCCGGTTTAATGAAGAGTTAAATGAATTTGAGCCTGATCCTTTTGGAAACTTTGTGCGACGAATTATTACTACCGATGAATTTATCCCGGTAATTGAATTAAGAGCTAGAGCCGATTTAAGGCTGATGCCCTGGCGATTTTTTAAATCAAGTCAAGACAAATCTAAACCCAAAGGCTTTTTGGAAAAAGTTCTAAGCCCGATCACAACAGAGACTTTTGTTCGAATAGATGAAAAAACCCGTGAGCGAGATGTGGCAAAAATTTACCTTTTAAATTTATCTTATTTTCAACAAGATACCACGACAATCTTTGGTAGCATTGAGTTCCGCCAGGATGTACACCTTTGGGAAAACAGCAGAAAATTATCTTTGCGCTATCGGTACCGAAATAGAACCGAAAAGAATAACCAATTTATTGAAGGTGGACAAGATAGAGATTTGCGAGAACAGTCTATTAGATTGTTATATCAATTTTCTAATCAAATAAGTTCCCAAATCGAATTCCTACATACTAAAGAAGATCGACTTTTTAAATCGATTACCCGTGAGGATCGGAAAGTTAGATCCAATGAATTATCTATTGATTTGGTTTACCGTCCAAAGCGGCGCTTAGAGTTCGGATTGAAAAGCCTAATTAGTCTCAATAGAGATATTATTCAAAACCCGGCTACCAAGGCGAATCTCATTTCGTTTAAGCCACGGTCAAATTATTCTTTAAGCAGGCAAGGGAGATTTCGTGGTGAAATTGAATGGACTAGGCTGATTGTTTCACCAAAAAATAGAGTGATACCTTTCGAATTAGCCGATGGCAATCGGGCAGGGACTTCTTTACGATGGAATTTTGGTTTTGATTATCGGATTTCACGAAATGTACAGTCGTCTTTGAGTTACATCGGTCGCAGCGAGCCTGATCGACCCAAGATCCAGCATATTGCTAAGATGGAAATGCGGGCATTTTTTTAGTTTTAAAATTATGAATATAATCATTAAAACATTTGCTTTAACGATTTTAGTTTTATTTGGCGTTACCTGGTCCGAGCTTTTGCCTCAAAACAGAAATTCCTTAAAAGTAAAATTAGACCAGCTTCAGGTTGTGGGTAGTAAAAAAATTAGCAATCACGAAATACGAAACTGGTTTAAATTTCGAGAAGGAGATTTTGTCTCAGAGCAAGATGTCCGTCAGCGCTGCTCGGAAGTTTTACAACGATTTTCAGAACGTGGTTATTATTTTGCAAAATTTAATACGGTAAATTTTAACTACAGTAAAGATTCTTCACGAGTGGATGTGACTTTGCGGGTAGATGAGGGCGATCAACTAATAATAAACGAGATTACAATTAAAGGATTGGCTGAGGCCGATAAAAAAATTCTAAAAGATTTGGAAACACAAGCAGGTCAAGTTTTCTACCAGCAAACCCTACAGGATGATATTGACTATCTCATA
>JBHIAC010000084.1:0-14458 GCA_046758365.1 bacterium | reverse complement strand
TATTACCGCCTTTTTCGGCTGCCCGAACCATAGCAACAAAGAGATTTGAAAATATATTTGGATATTTTGAAATGGCCTGAGTTAAGGTAGAGCCTCCATTGACATTTCGAATAATTTCATCAATTATAATTTTAAAATCTTTATTTTCAGTTTGCTGCGCCAAAATGGATAAACTGGCAATTAAAGGGACACCTGCATCTAAAAGGGTGGAAAATTGGTTTGCAAATACATAAATTTCTTCTAACTTTATTTTTTTTTTAAAACGGGCCTTTTTTTCTTGATTAAATAATGAAAGCTTTTTTTTCTGCTTTTTTATATGCTTTCTGTGTTTATTCTGAATTTGAGGCGATAAAGATATTGTAATTTGTCTTTTGATATTTGGCTTTTTCTTAAAAGCTACCGTTGAGCTCGAATCAGTCATTTTCAAATCTTCAGTTTATTGTATCCCTCTAAAAGTTTTCCGAAGCAACTTTGAGTATCTCCTCAATGGTTGTAATTCCCTCGCCAGCCTTTTTTAAACCGTTTGTCAGAAGCATTTCCATGTCAAATTCTTGAGCCTTTGACCGAATTTCTTCCATGCCCGCTCCCTTCATGATGAGATTTCTTATGGTATTATTGAGGTAAAAAAATTCAAATATCGCCACTCTACCCCAATAACCAGTGTCTCCACAATTAGCACATCCACGTCCTCGATATAGCGTAAGATTTTCTAGATTATAATTCCTGTTTTTTAATCGATTTATCATAGATTGGTCTAATTGATAGGTATCTGAACAATGAAAACAAATTCGTCTAACTAATCTTTGAGCCATAATGAGGAGGATAGAAGAACTAAGGAGATATTTATCAATTCCCATATCAATCAATCTCATTATTGTGGCAATACTGTCATTAGTATGCAGCGTACTTAAAACTAAGTGTCCCGTGAGAGCAGCGCGAATGGCAATCTCAGCGGTCTCCAAATCGCGAATTTCTCCCACCATGATAATATCCGGGTCCTGACGCAGGATAGCCCGCAGCCCAGCCGCGAAAGTCAAACCGACTTCGGGTTTAGCCTGAATTTGATTAATCCCTCTGAGTCGATATTCAACCGGATCCTCAATCGTAATGATGTTCTTTTCTGGAGTATTAACATAATTTAGAGCTGAGTATAATGTAGTAGTTTTACCACTTCCAGTAGGTCCGGTAACCAAGATCATTCCATGGGGTTCACTCAGGGTTTGTTTGAATTTTTCTTGCAAGTTTGGTTCAAGACCAAGATCGCTAATATTTAGCGAATGACTCTCTTTATCTAAAACACGCAGGACCACTTTCTCACCATAAATGGTCGGTAAAGTCGAAATTCGTATATCCACATTCCTGCCAAATATCTTAAGTTTACTTCGTCCATCCTGGGGAACTCTCCGTTCGGCTATATCTAACGAACCCAAAATCTTTATTCTTGAAATAATACCGCCTTGAAGTTTCTTTGGTGGTGAGGCTATTTCTCGTAAAGCTCCATCGATTCTCAAGCGAACCTTTAATTCTTTTTCTTGAGGTTCAATGTGGATATCGCTAGCTCTTTCTTGTATGGCATTCTGTAAAATGTTATTGACATAACGAATCGCAGGGGCATCTTGAGCCTGATCTTTTAAAACTTCAATGCTCATTTCATCATCCTGCTCCTCTTCATAAACTTCTACCTCGGGTTGCATTGTGTCAGCGATATCATCAAGTGAAGGATTACTATTGAAATACAATTTACCTAACCATTCCTCTAACTGCTCTTCAGGAGTGAAGTAAATGTTTGGCTGTAATTTTGTGGTTGCCTGTACCGCTTCTTGAGCCAAAATATCAAAGGGATTAGCCATAGTTACGGATATAGAGCCGTTATTTCTTGATATAGGAATCAATTTATATTTAATGGCTATTTCATCTGGTATTAAATCCAAAATATCTGGGTCAATCAACCCAATTTTGGATAAATCTACCTGTTGAATTCCTTCTTGTTTGACAAGAGTGTTTATAATGTTTTTCAGATTCTCTTCGTTTTGCACTGTTAAGTTTCTTTAATTTAAAGATTTGCTAAAGGCAAAGATTCGGTTATGAAAATCTACCATAGTCTATTATCGGAATATGTAATTCAAACTTGAAAACTTGTCACTCTTTTGGAGTTTAAAATGTAGATAGGCTCTGTTTAGGAGAAGATTGAATGCAACAGATGAGAATAGGTTAGCCTAAGAAAATTTAATTCTGCGGAAATTGTTCTACATTAACCCACCAATGGACAATTTCTTTAATGTTTTCTGGTAACTTTTCAAATTCAGTTAATTTGTGACAAACGTTTGTCAATGATTTATAATCCGCTAATTCATAATAAGCTTCAGCTAACCAAATATGTGGATTTGGATTTTGAGGCGTAAGTCCGATTGCGTATTTTAGAGTACGGATTGCTTCTTCAACATATCCTGCATTTAACAGAATCCTTCCATATTCCAAATTAGCCTTTAGATGATTTGGTTGGTACTCTAAAAATTTACGATATTGTTCTAAAGCTAATTTCTGGTAGTATTTCTGGATGACTGAATCTAAAACTCCTAAGTAGCAATACAAATCATACGTTCTTGCTAATTCTAAAATGGCAGAAGTATTTTCTGGTTGATCTTGGAGAAAATTTCTAAATTCTTCAATTTTCTTAATGATTTTATCTTCCATTTCGATTAACGCTGAAGCCGCTAATATTTTTGTATCGGAAGAACTATTTTTTATGACCTCTTTTAAGATAGCCACCGAATGTTTGTTGACTAATTTTGACAATTTATTAATTGCATTTTCTTCTAATTGTCTGTCATAAGATCTAAAAATATCCTTGAATGCGTCAATATTTAATTCATCGCGTTTAATAGCTAAAATATTGTTGTCAACATCTTTAATTAAAAATTTGTATTTCTCTGGTAAAAAACTATCATCTACTTCAAAGTAATCAACCGCTTTCACTTTAATCATAAACATACTCAGATAAAGTAAAGACATTCCCAACATACCATAAACAGGGAGTACTAAAGCAAGAATGAGAGCCACGAGGGCAAAGTTTATGTTACCTTGGGTATTTCCAACTTTTATTTTTTTAAAAAGATAAGCAAATAGGATAACCAAAATAACATGCAAGCCTAGTCCCAAAATTTTCATGATATTGGATAAAGTCATTAACCAATAGCCTGCCAATACTTCTCCCGAAAACACAAGAAGAAGCGCAGTATGTGTGATTCCGTTTTTACCCAGCTTCGTCATAATTTAATTCTGTTTAATGTGCCATAGGCTCGTCATAAAAGAGCCATAAGGCTTAAGCCCCTACGCAATTATATTTTGCTTTATTTATTCTGAATTTGTAATCTCCACATCGGTACTACTGATCATGTTTAATAAATATTGTAAGTCAGAATAAAATTCTGATTCTTTGCGCTTCCCTCCATATTTTAAGCGCTCTTCGACGGTTTCAATTAAACTTTGATAATTGCCTTCTGAAATTTGTAGTGCACTCAATCCAATTTTTAGCGATAGTAACTCATCCCTGTCCTCAAAAGGCTTAAATTTGTAATTATTAATTTCGTTCATTAATCTATTTATGATGATTTCCGCATCGGAATTATTCTGATGCGGCAGAATGATAGCAAAAGTATCATCTTTCTTATATTTAGAAATTATATCTGTTTCTCGTAATAAATATGTGAAAAGCCAGTTTAACACCACTAACACGTTCTTTTGCTCTTTATCATTCATATCTTCAAATTTACTAACTTGAAGCAGAATTAGGGATAAAGGCGTTTGGAAGCGTTTTGCCCGTGCGATCTCGTAGGATAATCGCTTTTGAAAATATAAATAGTTATAAGCGCCGGTAATTTCGTCTGCTATATTTCTATCTTTTAGCTGTTGAAATTGGATGGCCTTATCAACCACAATAGAAATCCAATAAGAAATTGTTTCAAAAATTCTAACTGTATTTGCATTAAAATCAAAAAAAGGAATTTTTTCTATATTGATGATACCTATGATAGTATCGTCTTTCTTTTTTATAGGTGCAGACATGATAAGGTCTAATTTATGGAATTTAGCAAAATCGTCTTCACTATAAATTTGGTTAATAGTGACGATTTTTTTTGTTTTAATTACCTCACCCATCATGCCATAAGTGAGTTCTACTGTGTCTGATAATCCATTTTTATTTTTTTCACCGCGTCTAATATAGAGTTGAAGTTTATTGTTTTTGATCAAATAAATGGATGAACTTTTAACATTCAGTAGTTCCTCTAATAATTCTGGGATTTTAGAATAGAGACTTTCGGGATCTAATGATTCCATTTTATTTAAGCGTTCAAAAAGATTTAACATAGTGCTGGACTGGTAGGCAATTCTTTTTTCCAGTTCCTGCTTGGATTCTGATAAGGCCGCATGCAGTAATCCTAAATCTTGTAAATCGTTGGTTGTTTCTTGATATTTTTCCTCTAATTTATTAAACCTCCTTTTAAATATACTTCTAATTTCTCCCAGAAGTCCTCCGACTAACATAAAAAAGAATGGTAAATTATAGCCCCCATGTGGAAAGGTGAAGTCGCTAAAATTAATTAACTCCGATTTTGAGCCAAAGTAGATGTAAATAATCGCTGCCATACCTCCAGCAAAAAGTCCTTGCAGCGTCCCATAACGAGAGGCTATTAATAAAATAATGATCCAGTAAGGATGTGGGTGGATACCAATAAAGGCAGTAGATTCTTTAAAAAAATAAATATTTATGAGAATGAGCGCTACCAAGCCAATAAAAGTTTCAGGAATAAAATAATATTTTCTTTGCATAATTAATAAAAATAATATAAATCAAACGACAGAGATTTATTATCTTCATTACCCGATAAACGGTTTTGACTCCCATAGGTAAAATGTGATCTAAGTCTAATGCGATTGATTAGTGTATATTCCAAGTCTACAGTCCCGTAATATTGAATTGCATTTTGATTGGTATTAAACCCTAAGCTGGTCCCCAATTCATAATAAAAATTACTCGCCAACTGATGATTAAGCGTTGCCCCTAAAAAATGAATGGATTCATTTTCTGGAATGGAGATTAAATTTCTATTTGCCTGGTCTTGATAATTATAAATTAAATTGTAGAATTGATAATAGGTTAAAAGTTGCGGTCTATTTCGCCATTTATACCCAATTTGAAAATAGGAACGGTACACATTGCCATAATGGCTGTTTTTGTTGATGGCATGACGTTCATAGGAAAAGCGGTTCCAAAGAAATATTCTATTTAAAAGAAAAAGATTTATGTCTGATTCGAGACGATGCGATCTGCCAAGAAAAAAGGAAGCTAATAACGGATCATTCCATAATTCATTTAAAGAAGAGGAAATAGTAAACGAATTTGATGGATTAAAATTCCACTGAACCATCCCCTTACCCGTTAGATACCATGCGTCTCGATGCCTCTGTACCGTCGCACCAAATGAGGTTTGTAGTTTAGAATTATATCTGGAAGAAAGATTAACTCCAAGGTTTTGGAAAGTTTCATCTTCAAATATTAAATCCTTACTTGAATAACTCTCCTCACCATATAAAAACTTGAAATTGAGAATAGAAGAAGTAGCTTTAGAAAAGACAAAGTTATAAATTTGTTTAAAGAAATTGCCTGACTGTTTTTCAAATATATAATCTGTTGAAAATGCTTGGTTTTGTTCTCTTCTTAATAGGAGAAGCCTTTTCTGAGCAGGCAAATTTTTGGGATATTTTTGTAAGATTTTTTTCAAGGTCTTAGTGCTAGTGTACCAATCTCCTGTGGCCAATTCGTTATCAGCTAAATCGAGTTTCAAGCCTAAATTATCTGGATATAGCGATTCTAATTGTTTTAATATTTTTGTGGCTTTTTGATATTTCCCTTGTTCAAAGTAGCTACGACTTTGTAGTCGTAAAGCACGATAGTCATTCGGTTTTTTTTGCAGTACCTGTTTTAACCAGTGATTAGCTTGTTCATAATCTTTTAAATCCAACAGGCTTTCTGCAAATTCATAATAAATTGAAATATCATCAGGATATCTTGAAATCAATATCTCAAATTCTTTTATAGCTTCTTCACGAGCATTTTGGTGAGCATATATTTTTGCTTTAACAATTGTGGATTCTTTGCTTTCTGGAACACTTTCTAAAAGGGCTAATGAAGTTTGAAACTCAGGCAAGGCGTTTTTTTTATCCCCTTCGGAAAGAAGCAATTCCCCCATTTCATAATGGGTGTAAAAATCGTTTTGATATAATTCATGGTATTGGCGCAATATTTTTTTTGATTCTAACGGTTGATTGTTCCATGCATAGGCAAGTCCCAGCATTCGCAATGTCGTACTATCCTTTGGTGAAGATTCTAATTCGATTTGCAATTGTTCGATGGTTTCATTAAAAAACCCTCTATCAAAATAAAATTTACCTATTTTTTTATGGATATCCAGTTGATCCCTATAACGACCGCTAATTTCATTTACAATTTGATGCATTCTATCAAAATCGTTTATTAGCCAATAATTTGAAGCAAACTCAAATTGTAAGTCAAGATTCTCAGGATACTGGTTTATAATTGTTTTATATACAGAAGTCGCTTTATCAAAATTATTAGTCTTGATATATTGCTTAGCTAAAAGTCTTTTATAGTGCAAATTGTCTTCATTAAGGATGACTAGCTTTTCATAACAGGCGATACTTTCTTGATCGTAATTGTGATCGGCAAAAAACTGAGCAGCATAAACTAAATGTTCTTCGTGTTCAAAACCGTATTTATTAAATCCTTGTTTAATTAACTTAATTGCTTTTTTGTAGTCCTTTTTGAGAGCGTACAATTTAGCTATTTGTATTCGAAACTCTATATTTTCAGGCTGAACTTTAAGCAGTTTTGAATACTGGTGAATCGCCTCCTCATAATTTTGAGTAATAATAAGTGTCTCTGCATAATCTCTCTGTATTTTGTGGTCAGCCAAATCCTTGCTAAGTAAAGTCTTGTACAAAGTTAGTAGTTTGTCATATTGTTTCTCGAACTGATAATTAGAAATTAGCGCTGCTATAACTTCTTGATCTTTAGAACCTTTTTGAAAAATTGACTCATAAATTTCATTAGCCAAATGGGGTTCACGAATATCTCGATATAATCTTGCCAGTTGCAATAAATATTTTGGCTTATCAGGATTATTATCAATGAGTAATTGTATTTGCTGGATAGCTTTGTCAGTATATCCCAAGTACAGGTAGAGATCAACAAATCGTTGCCTTAAATCATTATCTCGAGGCAGGTAATTAAGCCGATATTTAAAGTATTCAATCGCTTTTGGTGGATCTATGAATTTTGTTAACTCTATCAATTTGTTAAAATATTGCTCATTTAAAAAATGGTGCATCACGAGATATTCATAATGTGCAATTCCCCAATCAAAGCGTTGCATCCAAAGGTATAGTTCGGCAAGTTTTACTCGCAAAGGTTCATTATCAGGATTAATTCTAAGCACCTTTTCAAATTCCACCGCCGCCAGGTCTTTTTCATTGGCTGCAATATAGACGTTGCCAAGTAATATTCTGGATTCAAGGTTGTTTGGCCGGAGATCTAAAAGTTTTGTTAAGTAAGTGATAGTTTTATCATAATTTTTTTTAGCCCGGTTTAAATGAATGAGTTTGTTCAAAAAATTTATATCATCTGGCTTTTCAGTTAATAATTCTTCATATAATTCTATAGCATTTTGTGTGTCATTATTCCATTCGTACGCTTCTGCCAATTTGGTTCGATACTGTAAATCATTAGGAGATAACTTTGTGATTTTTTCCAAAATAGTTATTGTTTTATCCTTATTTCCCAATTGAGAATAAATGCCATATAATTGATCAAGGAGCGCGATATCAAAGATTAGATCCTCACTAACCTTTTCTAATTCAAGTATTGCATTTTCAGCTTCATTGTTTAGGATATAAAGTCTACCTAAGGTAACTCGAATATCATCTCGATCTGGGTGCTTTTCCAAAATCTTTTGATAAGTTTGAATAGCCTCTTCAAATTTACCTGCTTTACCTAAAAAATCTGCTAGCCGCAAATCAGAAGGAAAAATTAGAATACAGGCAATTATAATCGTACCCACAAAGAGAAGAGGCCACCAGATTTTTATTCCCATTTAATCTTCCTTAAAGTTCAAGCGTATTAAGATAGATGCGATCTAATTTTGTGGTGCTTATGTATGGGATAAAATCATACTCCCGAGATCTTGTTATGATGCTCCTGATAAAAGATGTATTTTCAGGATCGGCATAATCCAGAGTAAATACAGTCAGATCGAAGCTTTTCTTTGCTGCAAGCAGTTGTTTTATATTTGAGCTATATTCATCTGGTGTGAGTAAGCGCACCTTATTGTTATTAACGTCAATAGTAGTAAATATGGACTCAGCAACCACACCATCAATCAATGGGCCAATTTCATGTATAATCGAAAATCCTCGATTGGCAATGATATAAATAGAAGGAAATCTCTTTCTAATGGCTTTAATCAAGGTAATCATACCTGCCTGAGCACCAGGATATTTTATCTTGGGATGATATTTTTCAAGATATTCTGCATTATCAATAGTGTCTAAAAAAATGCCATCAAATCCTTGTTCAAGAATTTTGGGTATGATTTTATCAATTAACCATTCATGCCATTCTAATGTGCGTACATCAATCATGCGACTGTTCCAATTAGGATTTTTATCCAATATCCACGGCTTATCGGCAATGAGATTCCAGTACCATCTGTATTCCCCAACTTCTCCAAGGCTTACATATCCAATCAGAATCGTATTTGACTTTTTTAATTCAGTCAAATCGGGATGTGCATCGGCGTCTAAAATAGCTAAGTCAAATTTTCTTATTGTGCTTACAGGAGCATTATCATTATATATGCAGACCCAATTATTTATTTTATGGCTTTCAAGATTGCTTCTTATTTTTTCTCTTCCCGCGCAGCTAAAAAATAACATAAAAAGTCCACCCCAAAGAAGAGGAATATAAAATAATTCACCAGGGAAATTCACGGAATGACACAGGATTTTTTTATTAATGATTTTCATTGCCCTAAGCTGATATTGACTGCGATGGGTCCTTCCATTGGGCGAAGAAAAGTTAATCTCCTGTTAAAATCACTTTGAATATTGAAACTGTTTGTTTTATCTTTAAGATTTGATTTTAAATCGGTTATCGAAACTTTATACTTTTTATTTCTTAAAACATTTGCGATTACAAATTTTCCTTTACCAAATCCTTCTGTTTTAAATGAAATTTCTTTATTCGAACTGTGCCAATTAAATATTCGATGTGAACCTTGTTCAAGATATGTGACTTTCGGTTTGGATTCTGTCAACGCAATGACTGCTTCGTCTTGATTGTCTAAATGCAGGTAGAGAGAACCTTGATAATGTAAAAACCCGAGAATACCTGAAGATTTTTCAAAATCAGGATATTTTTGTGTGTTATCAAATCTCATGGTGGTACATTTACCATAATTTTTGATTCTCCAACGGTCCTTTGATATTTTTTCTATTTGTGTTGAATAGAACCCTTTGACCATAGCGATGTAGTCGCTGATAAACATTGGCGCAACGTCTTTAGTAATGGTTTTTTCTATGACTTCTTTTAGAGCATTTAAACCAGCCCATCTTTCTCCGCTGTAATAATGATAATAGATATTAATGGGTTTTATTCTTATGGGAGATTCTGTATTTTTGAATGTTTCGAGCACAAATTTAAAACCATAATAAGGCCCTGTCCAATCATTCGTATAAATGTTTTCACTTGCGTTAGGAGCATACAATTGTCTATAACCTCCTACTATCACTCCTAAAGGAGCTAAACTAGTATAAGATGGGGCATAATTATCGAAGATGGAGTCTCCGCCATTAATATTGCTGATATTTATCTTATTACAATATCCCAAAGCTTCAGGGGTCGGTACGCAGTTACCAGTCCAAAAAAATTGTTTTACCTTTTTATCAATAGGCAATAAATTTTTATTAATATAATTTACTGAACCAATAATTTCTTTTTTTAGATCAAATGTGTAGCCTTTTATAGGTAGATGGCGGCTTGGATATTTATCTTTTTCTGCATAATCATCTTCCCAGTAAAATGGATGAGCGTATGAATGACTGGCTGCTTCAACCCACTCAATTCGAAAGATTGAACGAGCAATTTCTACAAATTTAGGATCTCGTTCAACTTCACCTACAACAACTGACACTGACACCGGCCATTTGTACTTCTTAAGAATTTCATCGCGTATTATTTCACCACAATAAGCATTAGGTTTAACTTCTGATCGTGATATTAAAGCATCCCCATCAATATGCGAAACCCAAATTCTACTCCCATTCAAGGTGGTGACATCTGATTTAGGTATAGCTTTAAGTCCAAATGCTTCTTCAAAAAATTTGAATGGATTGATTCGCCATTTTCTTTTAAACGTATTCTCATCTTGATATATAATGTAGCCCGCATCCACAAAACCACCATTAGGGCTTGTTATTACCATGTCACTTTCACTATTAGGTTTACCCTTTAATTTTAATTTAAGATAAACTTTATTTTTAGAGTTTGTTGAGCGGTATCTTGAGTAATAATTCAGTTCATAATTTAAACTTCTTTCAAATTCCACCATATTGGCATCTTTATAAACCAGTTCAATTTTGGTAACATCTTCAATCAAATTTTCATCATCTACTATGAAACCTAATCGTTTACAGAAATTGTTTACCACGTCTATTTTCAAATCCTTACCATTTGTAGCATCTTTGAAGGCCCCGATATTTCCCAGTATGACAAATTTTCTTTTTGCAACAATTTGTTGGGAAGCCCAATTTAAATATTTTTCAGGTTGTTTTATGGAGTTATTGTAAAACCAGGTTATCACTCCTAAGTATTTTTGCATAATTTTTTGATCGGGCAAGCCATCTTTTATATCCCAATAATCTACCACACAACCCAGATGATTTAAAATTACTTCTGCATTCGCATGAATGTGGTTTATTTTCGTCGTTTGTCCTTGTTCACTATTATATAGCGCTAAAATATGTCGTGAAACAATTTCTCCTCTTAAAGTGTTGGAGAAAATCAAGATTAACAATAATTTTATGAAAACTTTGCTTTTATTTTTCATGCACCCATTTCTTGTTTAAAATATCTTTGATGATTGTTTAAATATCGGCATAAAATTCTAGTTTTTTAAAACATAAAAAATATTTTAAAAATA
Source organism: bacterium (assembly GCA_046758365.1). GTDB lineage: Bacteria > Zhuqueibacterota > Zhuqueibacteria > Oceanimicrobiales > Oceanimicrobiaceae > JBHIAC01. Next base: position 3,182 of record JBHIAC010000084.1, on the reverse strand, counting down.
ATAATTTTACTCTCCCAAACATTTACTTGGTAAAAATCCATCCCGATATCACGAATGAGATGAGGTATCACCATTCAATACGATTTTCCATTTAGTAGAAAATCTCCAGAGTCTGCGCACATTTCATCTCAGTACTTTATCTATAAGTTGCAAAAATCTTCTGCTCTTAAATGGCGTTTTGCTCCTTCAAATATTTCCAACATCAAAATCAAATACTTAAAATCTTTCGATTTAACCTTATGCGTCATCACAATGCCAAATTGACATTAAATCTTCTGCCATCTTTTCTTTCTTTAATTAATTTTACTATTACTGTTTTAATTTGACAGCAAAAGAATCACGATAGTTATATGATATAATATACTAATAATATTATTGTTAAAGAAATTAATTTAATTTGGCACACAATTTGTTTAATTATTGGTTGTTGAAAAATTGATCAGAATGAAGTATTATAAATGACGTTGGTATTTTGCACCTACGTCATGAATTGAATTAAGGAGATGATAAAAAATGACATTTGATAAATTAACTCTAAAAGCCCAGGAAGCCGTTGCCAAAGCCCAACAGTTGGCTTCGGAACGTGGACACCAGCAAATTGAAGTTGAGCATCTGCTAAAAGCGATGCTCGAGGATTCAGAAGGTGTTCCAGCTTCCGTATTGAAAAAACTTGGGGCCAATTTAGGTCTCGTGCTCAGTCGTTTAGACGACGAGCTACAAAATCTTCCACGAGTCTCTGGAGCTGGTGTCATGGGCCAAATTTATATTTCTAATCGCGTAAACAATCTGTTCAATGTGGCTTTCCAAGAGATGCGCCAACTCAAAGATGAATATGTGAGTACAGAGCATTTATTGATAGCAATTGCAGATGAAAAGGGTACTGCAGCGGCAAATATTTTGAAGCAACAGGGTGTAACTAAAGACAATATTTACAAGGTGCTGAAAGAAATTCGCGGAAGTCAACGGGTCGTAGATCAAAATCCTGAAGAAAAATATAAGGCGTTGGAGCGCTACGGCAGAGACTTGACCGACTTAGCCCGAGATAGTAAGTTAGATCCGGTGATTGGCCGCGACGAAGAAATACGCCGTGCTGTCCAGGTACTCTCCCGCCGAACCAAAAACAATCCGGTGCTGGTTGGTGATCCGGGTGTCGGGAAAACCGCCCTCGTTGAAGGAATCGCACAACGAATTGCTCATGGCGACGTGCCGGAATCTTTGAAAAACAAGAAAGTCATACAGCTTGAGATGGGTTTGTTGATAGCTGGTACAAAGTTTCGGGGGGAGTTTGAAGAGCGCTTAAAAGCCGTTTTGAAAGAAATTGAAGAAGCGGGAGGTCGGATTATTTTGTTTATCGATGAACTGCACACGATGGTTGGAGCTGGTGCGGCCGAAGGTGCCGTAGATGCGGCCAACATGTTCAAACCGATGTTAGCGCGCGGTGAACTACGCATGATCGGGGCCACCACCCTGGACGAATATCGAAAATATATCGAAAAAGATAAGGCTTTAGAGCGTCGTTTCCAGCCCGTGCTTGTAGGGGAGCCTTCTGTGGAAGATACTATCTCCATTCTCCGTGGACTCAAAGAACGTTACGAAGTGCACCACGGTGTGCGCATCGCCGATTCAGCCATTATAGCCGCAGCCACCCTATCCCATCGCTATATTCCGGAGCGATTTTTACCCGATAAGGCAATCGATTTAATAGATGAGGCAGCGGCTAAATTACGCACCGAAATTGATTCTATGCCAGAGGAAATTGATGAGATCGAGCGTCGCATTAAGCAGCTTGAAATTGAGCAGGTGGCTCTCAAAAAAGAAAAAGACGCGCCTTCCAAAGAAAGGCTGTTCAAGTTGAAGAAAGAACTCAGTAATTTGAAAGAAAATTCAGCACAATTGAAAGCTCGTTGGCAGATCGAAAAGGATACCATTAAGCAAATTCGAGCTGTTAAAGAACAGATAGAAGAAACTAAGAAAATGGCTGAGAAAGCAGAGCGTGATGGTGATTTTAATAAAGCAGCAGAATTACGCTACGGTACACTGGTTGAGCTCGATAATCAACTTAAGGTCTTGAATGACAAACTGAAAGAGCTACATAAGGAAGGTTCGTTACTCAATGAGGAAGTTAGTGAAGAAGATATCGCCGAAATCGTGTCGCGTTGGACCGGAATTCCGATAACCCGTATGCTCGAAAGTGAACGAGAGAAGATTCTCAAAATGGCCGATCGGCTGCGTGAACGCGTGGTAGGGCAGGATGAAGCCATTGAAGCTGTGTCCTTTGCAGTGCGTCGAGCGCGTTCAGGCTTAAGCGAAGAGAACCGGCCCATTGGTTCGTTTATCTTTCTTGGGCCTACTGGTGTCGGAAAAACCGAATTGGCCCGGGCTTTGGCAGAATTCATGTTCGATGATGAAAACGCCATGGTGCGACTGGACATGTCCGAATATATGGAGCAGTTTAACGTTTCTCGACTCATCGGTGCGCCACCGGGTTATGTTGGCTATGAGGAAGGCGGCCAACTCACCGAAGCCATCCGTCGTCGACCTTACTCAGTCATTCTGATAGATGAAATCGAAAAAGCCCATCCTGAAGTATTCAATATACTTTTGCAGGTGTTGGACGAAGGGCGGCTTACAGACAGTCAAGGCCATGTAGTGAATTTCAAAAATGCCATCATAATAATGACCTCCAATCTGGGTTCTGAATTGATTATGGAACGCTTTCAACATATTACAGATGCGAATCGGGAGCAAATCTATAATGAAACCAGTGCTCAAGTTCTGCAATTATTGCAGAAGCAAATGCGCCCGGAATTTTTAAACCGTGTTGATGAGGTCATCGTGTTTCATCCGTTGACCCGTGCGCACATTCGTCAGATTGTTAATATTCAATTTAACCGCATGGTTCTAGTGGCTCTAAAACGACAAGGGCTGGACGGCGAGTTAACTGAATCGGCAAAAGATTTTCTCACAAACCAAGGATATGATCCGGTGTTTGGTGCCAGACCCTTGAAGAGAGTCATGCAGCGCCAGATTGTAAATGAAATCGCAACCAAAATTTTAGCAGGTGAGTTTGTTAAAGGCGATTTTATTCAGATCGATGCTAAAGATGGACAGTTACACTTTGAGAAAATAAAACAAGCGGAAAACGTTGCAGAGAATAAGGAAATATAATTCTTAGCGCGGTG
>JBHIAC010000083.1:0-14849 GCA_046758365.1 bacterium | reverse complement strand
CGGTGAGCATTTTTACGGTCGTGGTCTTGCCAGCCCCGTTAGGCCCCAAAAAGCCTAAAATTTCACCTGGGTGAATATGCAGAGTTAAATTCTTGACCGCTATTTTATTGCCAAAATTTTTCGAAAGGTTTTCAATTTCTATCATTTTCTCTTAACTAAAATCACGCCCCACTTGCTGTCTAAGGCCATTTTGATAACTCCATTTTTAACTTGGTAGGGCTTTTCATTTAATAGATCCTTGACTTTTGTCCCATTCTCCCAAAGAGTTGCAAATTCAAATAACTGCTTATCATCGCTATTATTTAAAATAACAACTATTTCGTTTGTATTGTATTTACGAGAATAGGCATACAATCCTCTTTTATTGTCTACCATGCGAGTCATAAAATTTCCGTACTGGATTGCTGGATTTTCATGACGAATTTTCATCAATTTCTTATAGTAATTATAAAGACTCCGATCAAATATATTTTCATCCTCAGCTTTTAAGTCTGGGCGAACAGTTTTGTAGGTTTCTTTTTCATAAACAAATTCTCTCCAAAGCATTGGCTTTCGATTATCTGGGTCATCCCCTCCCCACATGCCAGCCTCGTCCCCGTAATAAATCAAGGGCGCACCCACATAAGTCATTTGGAATATGGCCATAAACTTTTGAATTTTTATTTGATCTTTATTGGGTTTTCTTGGATCGTACTCAGGGTTATCGCGTAATCCTGATTCGTGGTCATAAATTCTATCAGGATTTTTTATCATACTGGCAACTCTATCTGTATCATGACTATCAATAAGATTTAATAAAATGTGATTCCTGTCTTCAGAATAAAGATTTCTTAATCTTTCAAGTTGCAGATCAAAATCAGAAACTGAAATTTTAGTTTGATTATCAATAAAAAAGTCTACCATAACTTTAGCCAAAGGGTAGTTCATAACCGCATCAAAGCGTTTATTTTTAATCCAATTTGTATCAATTTCCCAAATGTCGCCAACTGTGTAGGCATCGGAATTGATGGATTTAACCAACTGATACCACGCTTCCCAAAATTTTGGATTAATTTCTTTTACATCACAAAGCCACCATCCATCTACTCCGTCTGAAGGGTCGCCATCTCCGTTAGGATCCATCCAGCGACGAGTAATGTCTAAGATGTATCTTTTAACAGGTTCCACCAATCCATTTTCGTCTTTCTTAAATTCAGGAAAACTTTTGTAACCCTTCCAGCTTTTGTAATTAAATTCATTGGTATCAGGTGTAGCAGGATCATCCCAACCAATAATGTCGAACCAGTCTTTATAGGCAGAATTTTGCTGATTTTCCATCACGTCTTTAAAAGCCCAAAACTCACGACCACAATGGCTAAACACCCCACTAATCACGATTCTGATGCCTAATTCATGGGCTTGTGTTATTAATTTAAGAAAAACTTGATCCGCTTGGGTGAGTGACCAGGTGGTTGAATCTTCTTTTTCATTCTGAATGGAGACCCAATCCCCATCCCGGTCATAACCAAAATTATTATCGATGTGATGGTAGGTTGAGGCGTCAAATTTGTGGTGGGAAGGGGCTTCAAAAATTGGAGTGAAGACAATCACATCGATGCCAAGGTCATTTAGATAATGCAGCTTTTCAATAACGCCTAACAAATCGCCACCATATCGTCGGTCGTTAATCAGAGTATAGAAATCCAATCCACGGGCAGTTTCCCAAATTTGCAGCCTATACCAATCCGAAGCCCAGGGGTGTACCTGCCAGTCGGATACACCATTACCAACCACGCGCTCTTTAATAGGGTCATTATTAGGATTTCCATTTCTAAAACGTTCAGGAAGAATCTGATACCAAACCGCACCCTTAGCCCAATCTGGGACTGAATTTTGCGCAAATAGTGCTGTTGCCATAAATAAAAACAATATATAAATCACATTTTTTAACTTCATAATCCTCCCCTCTAAATTTTTTGTTTTTCAAAACAGTATAAAAAAAGAAAATTCTTTTAAATATTACCAATAAAATCTTAATTTTTTTGCAAGAAAATAAAAATAATCGAATTACCAAGGGGACACAGAGAACCTAGCGCGACCTTCGGCCGCAACCAAAATATTAAGCCACGGATTGACACGGATGCGCACGGATGAATGCGTAGAGTGTGAAAAATAATGTACGATATCATAAAGCTAATAATTTGAAATGTACTCACAGCCACATTTATTGAATCTGTGTTTCATCCGTGCAAATCTGTGGCTAAAATATTTTTTGTTCTAATTAGATGGTCAAAACCTTGCTAAAAAAACAAGGTTTGACAAGATTGTAATACAAAGTAGTCCCGATTTTCAACGGGATCACAGAGAATTCATTTTATTTTTTCTTTGTGAACTCTGTGATTCTCAGAGAAATCTGTGTCTTGTTTTTTAATGGTATTATCTTATTTATTTGTTTATTTGCGGCTTAGCCGCGCTAGGAAATAATAACTTATAAATATAAAAAAAATATATTTCCAAATCAACAGGAAATAATTGGGTAAGATGTATTTAAAAAATAAGTCGCTAAATTATTATGAAGGATTCGCGTGATAATTGAGTAAATGTAGTTCATCCCATAGACCTCACGAAAAGCTGTAAACTATCATGCCTTTTCGGCGGTTCAGATTTTTACGGTAACATGCAAAATCCTCGCACGACTGGGCTACAAAATGTTATACACATATAGTAGCACATCCCTTAACTCCGAGATCTTCGCTTAGAAGCCGAATATGAGGCTATTCGGTGAAATAAATTGATTGCTCAATCACTCCACTCTGTGATACCGGCACCTACTTTTCACTTCCATTCGATTGGGATTTTTTTATTGTTAAATATACTGTAAAAAATTAATTACCGCTTATTTAATTTCCTGCATTTTGCCTAATATGTCAGTAATACATCTTAAAAATCAAAAAATATGTATCCCTTTTCAAACCATGAAAATTTTAAAAGCGATTGATAGACCTCTGGCAAGATTTCGCTGGTATCGGCGTTTGACTAAAAAGCTGTTTGGATGGAAGTGGAGACAATCTGTTTACCCGCCAGAAAAGGAAGACAAATAATGCAACCTTGTAATCGAAGATATTGCAGAGAGCTCTGAATAGATTAAGAAACCACTGAATTAGTATCAGAACATCCGTTCTGCATTGCTGTCGTATTGACGGCTTTCAGGCGAGGGTCTTCTGAACTCAACCCGATTTATCGAAACCAGCCAGATCACTTGGTCAAGATGCCAGACAAGGCGCTCCAGTAGATTACTTTTTCAACTACCTTTTAAAATTTAGGTAAGGAAATGAAAGTTTCTATCGTGATACCTTGTTACAATGATGGTAAAAAAATAAACTGGAAGGATGGTGTTCGTGCGACCTATGTCATCCTTAAATATGGAATTTTTCAGAGGTCATAATATTAATCAGTACTTTAACGCATCGTAACATTCTGTATTTTCCCGGGAAATTGCTATGTTTCATTTGGTACAAAGAAGATTAAGAAAATTTTTTGACAAGCCGGACCAAATTTGGCTGATCCTGTTATTTCTAACCGCAGCCATGATTCGCTTTTATGGCATTTGGTTTCTACGCTGGGGATTCGATGAATCAAATCTTTACAATGGAGGCAGCTTACTTGTTAAGTCCTTATACAAAATCATAACTGATTTAAATAGTTTTCAATATAAAACATTTGTCACAATTTATGGAATAACCGGAAAGTATCTAAGCGCGATTTCAGTACCGATAGGTTACTTTGTGGAACAGATCTTCAATATTCGTCTACCAATCCCATTAGGACTTATTCTCACAAGAGTTTTAACATCGTTTATTCCAAATATTGTTACAATGTATTTTGTTTACAAGATTGCTAAAATTTTGAGTGGCAGTAGGGTCTTTGTTATCAGCTCTTTAGTCCTTTTTACGTTTGCTTTTAAACATGTTGAAACGGCTCATTACGCCGTACCCGATTCTCTCACAACGATGTTCACTGTTATCTGTATCTATTTCCTCCTGCTGTTTAGGATAATAGGTTTTGAAAAAAAATATCTTATTGGAGGCTCAGTATTTGCCTCGTTTGCAGCATCCAGCAAGATTCATGTAGGTCTGATTCTTTTTGCGACGATATTTCTCATGCTGCTTATCGACTTTGGAAAGCACAAGTATGATCGAAAGTTGCTCTGGTTTTTTTTGAAAATCCTGTTTATATCTTTTTTTGTTTCATTTGTCATCATAAATTTGCTATACTTTATTGATGTGAATTGGTGGGTAAAATTGATTTATTATCATATTGTGAATTATCCTTTCATTATAAGGGGGACTTTTCTAACATACTTTTACTTTTCTCCACCTTTCGGGGTTGGAATGGGCATTGTCATTCTAACGTTTGCTGGAATAGCAGTTATTTTTTTTCATGAAAGAAAAAACCACTTCTTAATACCTGCCATCTTCTGCGTACTCTTTTATCTATTTCTTTCAACGACCCGGGGAGCCATTGACCGCTGGATCATTCCCATGATCCCCATAATGATCCTGTTTGCTGCGGCCGGCATCGAGGTCATTTATCGAACCATTGCTCAAAAAGTCAATCCACAGGTTGCCAGTCTGTTAGTGGGGGGTATCCTTCTCCTAGTGGTGAGTAGACCGATATACAATATCATCTTGTACGATCTGAATCTCGTTGAGCGGCCGAGCACGTATGAAAAGATTAAGGAATACGTGGAAACACAGGTAGACTCATCCCGGTGTATTGGCTGTTACATAGGGGTTGGACTCGACGGAGTGACTACCAAATTACCAAACAGCATTGAAGAGCTTGAAAAGAGCAATATTGAGTATGCGGTGTTCTCTGATTTCTGGTTTTTTTCTCGGAGATTCCCTAAATTCCTATTAAACAAAGATAAACTTGGACCCCGTAGAGGAGGCCATTGGGAACCCATCCGGCGGCATATTGAGACGCATTGGCATCTGTTGAAGATTTTTTATCCGAAATACCATACGGAATGGAGCCCAAACATTGCTAATCAGCAGGTATTCTATGTATATCGCAAAGCATCTTAATCTATAGTATTACCAATCAGACCTTTGTTTTTTTGCAAAAATTTTTATTTTTAATTCTCATTGCTCTACTGTTTCATGGCTCTATTGTTAAATTGTTAGATTAGTAACAATGTAACAATGAGACAATGTAGCAATTATGAATTATATCACCTATTTCATTCATAATTCAACATTGTAGCTCGCTGCGCTAGGAATTGAACAAACACTCAACTTCCAGCTTGAGCAAGGCACCGATCTTGTCATAATCATAGAAGCTAACCACATTCTTTTCACCGACAAACAACAGAAAAAAATAAATTAACCTCTCATCTGGGGACATGCCGGTCTAATAATTTATCCCTTTTGCTTTAATTAATTAAAAATCGTGCTGCGGTATCAAAAAACTTGCAAAAGAAAAAAGAATTAAATATAATTAAAGACACTTTTAATATACCAAGTTACCTGCCGTCCCATTAGAATTTCAACATGAATGGAGGGATAGTATAATAGAGGTTCAATTTATCAACCCAGACTTAAATTTAACAGCCTAAAACAGAGGAACCCAATATGAGTTTTGTTGCAGACCTTCATATCCACTCTCACTTCTCTCGCGCTACCAGCAAAGAATTAAATCTCGAATATCTCAGTAAATGGGCTCAACTCAAAGGCGTGCAGGTAGTAGGCACAGGAGACATAGCCCATCCTGGTTGGCTGGATGAAATGAAAAAGAAATTGGAACCAGCAGAAGAAGGGTTATTTCGATTAAAAGAAGATTATGTAAAATCCATTCAAAGGGAGATGTTTAAAGCGTGTCAAGGAACGGTACGCTTCATGTTGGCTGGTGAGATAAGTAACATTTACAAAAAAAATGATAAAGTACGGAAAATTCACAATGTAGTTTTCTTACCATCGTTTGACGCCGTTGAAAAATTACAGGCTTCTTTGGAAAAGATTGGTAACATTCGTTCGGATGGTCGACCTATTTTGGGGTTAGACTCGCATGATTTGCTTGAGATAGTTTTAGAGACTGATCCCCAGGCCTATCTCATTCCAGCACATATCTGGACGCCCTGGTTTTCCCTTTTAGGTTCTATGTCTGGCTTCGATTCTGTGGAAGAGTGTTTCGAAGAATTGACACCTCAAATTTTTGCTCTGGAAACTGGCCTCTCTTCTGACCCTCCCATGAATTGGCGACTTTCGGCATTAGATAGATACACCTTGGTTTCAAATTCCGATGCCCACTCCCCACAAAAACTGGCGCGCGAAGCCAATATATTTAACACGGAACTCTCTTACCCTGCAATTTTCAGGGCCCTAAAAAGTAAAGATTCCGAAGCATTTCTTGGCACCATTGAATTTTTCCCGGAAGAAGGTAAATACCACTACGACGGTCACCGAAAATGTGGCATACAGTGGGATCCAAAAACGACAATAAAACACAACGGCATTTGTCCTGAATGTGGGAAAAAAGTTACCGTGGGGGTCATGCATCGAGTGGAAACTTTGGCAGATCGGGAAAAAGGGGCAAAACCAAAACGCTCCCATCCATTTAAAAGCTTGATTCCTCTTTCAGAAATTCTGGCTGAAATTTACCGTGTTGGTGTGAATTCCAAACGTATCCAGGAAAGTTTTGAAAAGCTCCTGACTAAACTTGGTCCAGAATTGAATATTCTTAAAGACATACCACTGGAAGATATTGCAAATATTGGTGATGCCTTGTTGGCCGAGGCAATTAGAAGAATGCGATTGGCCGAAATTAAAACTATTGCGGGCTATGATGGCGAGTACGGTATCATTCGAGTGTTCGAAGATGAGGAACGAGAAGCCTTTTCTACTCAATTGGGCTTCTTTTCTTCTGAGGGGAAAAAAGAGGAACAAATAATCTCTCCCACACAACAATTAATCCTGAAAGATAAAAACCTGGCCGAAAAATTGGGTACAGTACAAACGCCGACAAAACTTAGGCAAAAAAGATCGGCTAATCAGGCCTATATAGAATTATCAGGAGTTGATTCTCATCCAAAAAAGAAAATAGAAATCAATCAGGAAGAACATCCTATATTGTTCGGCCTAAATATTGAACAGAAAGAGGCTGTTCAATGCACCAACATTCCGCTCATTATCGTGGCCGGGCCAGGCACTGGAAAGACTCGCACATTAACCCACCGCATGGCTTATCTGGTTCATGAAAAAGGTGTATCTCCTGAAAATCTATTAGCTGTTGCATTTACCAACAAAGCCGCTGAAGAAATGGCTGACCGTTTAAAAAATTTGTTAGACCCGAAGGTTGCAAACCAAATTACTATAAAAACGTTTCATGCATTTGGGAGTTTGATTTTAAGATCAGAAGGAGAAAGAATTGGATTAGAACCTAAATATACTATTTACAGCGAAACGGATAGACGTACCTTATTAAAAAATATAAATTTATCTTTGAAAGATAAGGAAATCCATCTGTACCTTGATAAAATTTCCTCTGCGAAAAACCAGCTTCTATCTCCAGAAGCATGCAGTATTAAGGACGAATTTAAGGATGCTCCGGAATTCATTGATATATATCAAAAGTATGAATTATCTTTGCTAAAAAATCATGTTCTGGATTTTGACGATTTGATCTCACTTTCTGTTAAATTATTTGAAGAGAATCCAGATGTCTTACAAAAGTACCAAAATCGTTTCCGTTGGATATCGGTGGATGAATATCAAGATATCAATTTGGCTCAATATCGTTTGCTGCGGCTGTTGACGGCACCTGAAGTAAATATATGTGTCATTGGAGACCCTAATCAAGCGATTTACGGATTTCGTGGTGCCAATAGAGAATTTTTTCTTAAGTTTCAAACAGATTTCCCCAACACCAAAATTGTACATCTTAGTCAAAATTACCGTTCGACACAATTAATTTTAGACGCCTCAGAACAGGTGATGGCAAAAAGTACTAAAGGTCAAAACCTAGAAATCTGGTCAGATCTGGTGAGTAAAACCAAGTTGGAGATTTATCAGACTCCCACCCACAAAGCCGAGGCCGAATACGTGGTGCACAAAATTGAAAAAATGATGGGTGGCACTAGCTATTTTTCTATCGACTCCGGTCGCATTGGTGCCGAAGATGAAACCACCAGTATGTCTTTTTCTGATTTTGCGGTGCTGTATCGACTTAACGCACAAAGCAAATCATTGGAAGAAGCGCTCCTTCGGTCAGGGATTCCGTATCAAACGGTGGGAGAAATACACTTTTTTGAACGCAAAGAAATTACCGCAATACTATCTTTTTTATGGTTTCTATACAATTCTAATTCCATTTCTCATCTTCATAAAATATTTAATCACTTTAAACCTGGAACTAGAATAGAGAATTTAAAAAATATATTTGAATTAGCGAATGAGAAAAAAGCATCTTTTTGGCAGGTTTTGCAAAATTTTAAAGAATATAACTTTTGGGATACCTCTCAAAAAAAAATATTTTATAACATTGTACCTATATTAAAAGCATTAAAAAAAGCTGCGGAATCTCAAACGGTATCTCAGTTAATCGATTTGGTAGGAAAATATACAAATATTAAAAAATCTTTTCAGTTAGATGAGAAATATTCTGAACTCTTTAATAAGCTTATTTCCAAAGCCCTACCCTTTGAAAACCGATTAGGAGATTTCTTAGAATCAACTGTACTGCAAAAAGAAACCGACGACTATGACCCTCGAGCCGATCGAGTCACTTTGATGACCTTGCATGCATCCAAAGGTCTTGAATTTCCTGTGGTATTTATTGTTGGGTGTGAAGAAAATTTAATCCCTTATCAACGAGAAGGACATACATTTGATTTAGAAGAAGAACGAAGGCTGTTTTATGTTGGCATGACACGAGCCCAGCAAAAACTAATTTTAACCCATGCAAACAATCGGTTTTTATTTGGACAAAAAAGGCAAAATCCACCTTCTCGATTTTTGAGTGACATTGAAGACACCTTAATAGAATTAAAGAGAATGGAGTCTCAAAAACCTAAAAAGGAAGACAAAAGTAAAACTCAGATGAGTTTATTTTAAATAATGACTTTACAAAAAATCTCTTAAATTATATTCCAGATGAAACATAAAAAGTATTCCCGAAACAATTTGAGAGGAATAAATCTAAAAAACATTTGTAATTATTGTAGAACAATAATTTATCTGATCTCGGGAATATATGATTGATGTTAAAAGTTATATGTAATAGAAAATCAATAAATCTTTAACTGTTAGAAAGGAGTAGCTATGTATTTAAATATAAAGCATCGCACTCAACACATAGTAAAACAAATACGTTTTCGATTTCGAAAAGGAATCACAACTCGAGGTGCATTAGGAATTTCGTTAGTTCTACATATTTTCATAGGCATGGCTTTTGCCTCATTTTTGGCTGGAAAATATTACATTGAGCATGTGATAGAATCCCAGAGTATCGTGTTTGATTTAGCAACGGAAACTGAAGTGAAGTTTCAAAATAATAGCAACAACTCTAATCTTACAGATAAGCTTTTGGGCCAAAAACTTCAAAAAGATTTCCAGACTAATGGGTTTAATGGTACAGAATCTTCAGCTACGGGAAGTGAAAGCTCAATTTCTAAACATAATACAAATAGAGATGCTGTGGTTTTAGCTTCCTTAGCCAGTTTAAGTGATTTACGGGAATCTTTTAATTTCATTATGCAGCAAGTTTCTGCGGATTCGCTGGTTGGTTTTTCGCCTATACATGGAGAATCGCCAGATACCGAGTTTTACACGGCTGGCTCAAATAACGGTACAGGGATTGGCAACGGCAGCGGAATAAGAATTCTTATTGGCGGCGGATACTGTCCTCCTAGCCATGGTAGATAAATTGACCTTACATGAATTTTAAAAGGGTGCTTACAAAAAGCACCCTTTTTTGTTTATAAAAATTACTGTTGGGGAATGTAATAACTTTTAATAGGCAACAATAATTACTTAATTTTTTCTAACTTCTTAAGTATTGCTACAACCTTTTTTGCTCTTTCATCGCCTTTGGGTACTAATTCTAAATATTTTTTGTATTCTACTACTGCTTCATCTAAGAGGCCAGCCCTGTGTAATAACACAGCTAAATTAAAATGACTGAAAGCATGTTTTGGATTGACTATAATCTCTTGCCGGTACGCTTCAATCGCAAAAGTATTTTTACCTTGTTGCTCTAGTATTTGACCTATTTGAAAATTTACCAACTGGTAATTTGGCTGTAATCTTAATACAATGCGAAAATTCTCCAACGCAGCCGATGTGTCTCCTATTAGATAGTAGACTTGAGCTAAATTAACAAAACCCTCTGGAAGAGTTGAATCTATTTGAGTAACCTTTGTAAAAATGGATTTCGCCTTATCGAAAGATTTTAAGTCTACATAGACAAAACCAAGATTCAAATAGGCATCAATAAATTTATTGTCAATTTGAACAGCACGACGGAAATGTCTCGCCGCGTTTTCATATTCACCTACTTCCCTAAACAATTTACCCAACTCATTAAAAGCGGTTTTATTCTCTTTATCAACTTCAATAGCTTTTTCAAACTGTTTTTGTGCGACCTCTAAATTTCCATCTTTTTTATATAGCACGCCCAGAGCTATATACGCTTTACCCATCTTTGGATCAGCCTCGATCGCCTTCTTCAAATTTTTATATGTTTCTTCTTTTTTGTTCTCTAGTTCGGCAATATAAGCTAAATTGTAATAGGCTTTTGCAAATCCAGGGTGAAAAGAGACTGCATCATTCAAATATTCTGCGGCTGTTTTGTAATCCTTTAGACCAATATAAGCCAGTCCAATATTAAATTCAATGTCAGCGGTGTTATAGCCAGGGTCTTTTGTGGTTGGTTTTAATTCTTTTGCCTTATTTAATTTTTCAATCGCTTCATGATAATCTTTGATTTTAATATAGGTCAATCCGAGAACGTAGAAGGCCTCTGCGAAATTGGGATCGAATTCAATGGATTGTTTCAAGAGATAAATGGCCTGAATATAACTACCTTGATTATATAAATTTTTTGCAGATATATATAAGCCAGAGGTGCGCTGCTCTTTGGTTCGTGTTGGAGTTAAACTGGAAGCACAGCCAAAGATAAAAATCACAAAAATAAAAAAGGTGTATAATTTTAAATTTGTGATGCTTAATAATTGATTCATAACTATTCCTTTACTTTAAGTGATTATTGCGATTTTGAATAAATAAATGTTCAACTTCAAACGAAATATTATAATATTTTATTTCTATTAATAACGTTTCGAGAGAATTAATATCCACTCTCTTGAAAAGGAGAGTAGATTATTCAATAATCTACTTTTCTACGAAACTGATTCCAAAATAGGTTCATGCTTTTCTATTTTCTTTTTCTTTTCGAAAAACTGTAAGAGCGCCGGAAGAACTATGATAGCAGTAAAATATGTGGCACTAATACCAATAACCGCCAGATCTCCAATAGAGTTCAGCCCTGGATGCCGCGCTAAAATGAGACCAGAATAACCGACGATTGTTGTTAAAGTTGTCATAGTTATGGCAAGACCGGTATTTTTTAACACGTGGTAAAGTGAGCCAGGTCCCTCTTCTTTATAACGATGATAAATGTGTACACCGTTGTCTACACCAATTCCAATAACACTCGGTAGTACCACAATATTAAAAAAATTCAATTTCATACCAAGTAAAAACATAGCCGCACCCATCCAAAGAACACCAACGGCTAAAGGTGTTAATACAAAGACTGCTGCTTTAAGATTTCGAAAATCGATGAGTACTATAATAAATACAACAAAAAAAGTCAGAATTACTGCAATCCGTCCTTCCTTAATCATAATTAAAAGCATTTCAGCAAATATAATATTCGAGCTGGAGGCGTAGTAAGTATTACCTGAGTTCGTGGTAATTTTTCCAACATCATAATGAAACTCGATGGCTTTTCGTCCATCTTTAAGAGCTACACTAGGATATATAAAAACGAAATTTCCGATTTCTCCTTTTTTATTGATAAATTTTCGCTTATCTTTTTCTGGAAATTCCTCCCAAGTAAATGGCCTGTCAACTTGCAGATACTTCATTAATTTATCTAACCGTTCTTTATCTTCTCCGGTTACGACTCCCTCAGCTTCATTTTCGATAAGCTGACGAGTCTTTTTTATTTTCTTTAATTTTTCCGGTTGATCATCTGGAACAAGAGAAAAGGTGGACTTCACAGTTTTTACTGTGGGGGAAAGGGTGTCTTCTTGCATTATTGTTTTAACAGCCTTTACAATTTCATTCACTTCTTCTTTAGAATTGGCAAGAACTACGGCTGGAGATTCAGATAATTTGAAAACATCCTTAGTTTTTTCACTGACAATTTCACGCTCTTTTGTAATGGCTCTTAGATTTGTAAAATCATACTCAAAATCAACCTGAGAAAAGCTGTAAATGGAAAATAACGTGATAAAACCAGAGACTAACAAAATTGGCTTTGAAAAGCGAAATGCCTTTCTTTGGAAATTTTGACTTTTTCCAGCAACCGGATTAATTTTTAACAGTTGCAATTTTTCAAATAAAGTGATAAATGCAGGTAAAACAATAACCATCGCAACCAGAGCAAATAACATTCCAATACCCGCAATAAAACCCAGATCCGAAAATCCTTTGAAATCCATAAGCGTAAGTGAAAAGAAAGCCGCAGAAGTAGTAACGGCGGTAGTGGCTAAGGCCTTACCGGTTTGGCAGACTAATTTTTCGATGGACTCTTCGAAACTTAAACCACTTCTTCGGCTCTCAGCATATCTCGCAAAGGCGTGTATTCCATAATCAATTCCTAATCCAAACAAAATGACAAATAAAAAACCCGTGATAGTATTTAAGCTGCCGATTACCCAATAAGTAACCCCAAAGGTCCATGCCAGCGAGAAGAGCAGAGTGACTGTAATTAAAATAGCACCAGTAAACCGACGAAAATAAATTATTATCAAAAGAAATACGCCACTAAATCCGATAAAAGCTGTCCCTAAAATATCGCTTTTAACTACTTGGTACTCATCCAAGCGGTTTTTAAAATTACCTCCGTAAAGCACCTTCATTTCTGGATCATATTTTTGGGGATTCGCTGACTCGACAATTTGTTTGACTTCTTCAAACATATTTTGTACAAAGCTTAAACTGGTGGTAGTGCCGGTTGGGAATACTTTTATCACCATGACTGTATTGTCTTCGTTGGTGTAATATTTTTTAGGCTCTTTATCTTGATATTTTTTTTCCCATTTTGCCAAATCAGCGTCAGCGCTATCATTCTCATCATCGCCAAAAAGATCATCGACAAAAAGAGGATTTAATTTCTGTTTTTCTGCATCAATTTTGTTTTGAATGGCTGTATAAAGTGAATCCAATTCTTCCATTTCTAGAAATAGAAGGGCATTCTTTTTATAAAAAGCCACATCGTTTTTGTAGTCTAGATAGTTTACCAAGGGACTTGTTAAAAGCTTTGGCTCCAAATCGTTGGCAAAGGCTTTGGCAGCTGCAAATTTTTTTGTTTCAAGGATGATTCGTAGATGCCCAACCCCGCCTACTTCCTCTTCGATTCGATTTAAAGCTTTAACACTTTCAAAACTTTCGGGAAGGAGTTCTGCTAAGTCACTTTGCAAAGCTAATTTTGATGCAAAATAACCGCCCACTATGCTAGCCAATAATGCAATGATCAAAATTGGAAAGTAATATCTATATATTAAGTTAAACCATTTATTGCATGAGAACATGGATTCTTACCTATTTTTTATTTCAACGATAATATAATGACAACAAGCAAATTACGCAATTTAATTCCACAATAATTTACCAATTTTTTATGAGAATATTTTTTTATCGTTAAGCATATGCTTCAAACTAACCAATCTAACGAAACGATTTTAAAATTGGTTTCTTTTCAAAATATTAGTATTTTTAACTCTTGCATATCAACATTGGAAAACGTAATATTAATATCATTGTAATATATTATAGCTAATTGAACCTGAGTGTTCAGTTGTAATAAGATTTTGAAGTCGAATTTATTATTTTTCTTGACATTTATATGAAAATTTATAAATTTAATGTCAAAAGGGTGATGGGTTAATCTTATGAGGGAAGGAGGTGATAGGATTGGCTGAGATGGCATATTGTGTGAAATGTCGCACTAAAACAGAGATGCTCAACGCAGAAAAAGTTACAATGAAAAATGGACGTCCTGCAATGAAAGGAAAGTGTTCTAAATGTGGTACTGGAATGTATAAAATACTCTCTTCTTCTAAGTAAAAAGATTCGTCAACAAGAGGTAAAGCGGGATAGGTATAGATAGCATCTGTCCCGCTTTTTTGTTTTATTAAATTGCCATTGAACCCGGATTATTGAGTTCTCTATCCTACAATCTTGTAAAACCTTGTTTTTTTTAGCAAAGTTTTTTTAAAGCTATTTGGTTGCGGCCGAAGGCCACGCTGTGTCTATTTCAGTTCTATTTCAACGAAATGCCTGTATTGAATTTAAAAAATAAGGGAAAAGATATTAATCTTTTCCCTTAAAATCAAAATTCCCGGCGACGACCTACTCTTCCACCCCGTTTCCAGGGCAGTACCATCGGCGTTGGAGGGCTTAACTTCTCTGTTCGGAAAGGGAAGAGGTGTTTCTTCTCCACTATAGTCACCGGAACATTATTACCCTTTAAGAAATATATACAAATACTGGAGTTCAATTTAAACCACCAACCATCTGCTGTTAACCACAAATTATTGGTTAAGTCTCACGGTTTATTAGTACCACTCGGCTGAGTACATTACT
>JBHIAC010000082.1:0-14855 GCA_046758365.1 bacterium | reverse complement strand
CTCAACCTGAAGAGACCTTTACCGACAAATACTGGAATTCAACTATTTATCAGCTAGCTCTCTATAATCTCGGATCCCTCATTACCGAGTTGCAACAAACTTTTATAACGATGAAAAATGCGCCAACAGTCGATACACTTCCAAAAGGCTTCAGGGAGGAGTATTCAACCACGAACAATTGGGTTCGAATATACAGTATTAATTACAATGACTTTAACTAACTCCCACAGTTTTTGGATTGTGAATAATTATATAACCATCTTATCTGATCAATACTACTGTGGAATCGCTTTCAACAACTTAACCCAGCGCCTCAATCCCAATGTTCTGGAACAGGAGGCTCAAACCTAAATAAAGCCGCCACAGCGTCATACTCCTTCTGCTTGTGTGCCATAGGGCTATGTTCATCTTCCTATAGCAGGACTCAATATCGAAACGTTTCCAATACTCCGCTGCAACCCTGTATAAAGGAACAGGCGAATAATTTGCCACAATTACGATATGCGATCATTAGTGCGGTCAGAAATGAGGCAACCAATTTACCACAGATGTTGACAAGTATCCAACATCAATATATATTGCCACAACACCATCTTATAGTAGATGATGGATCCATTGATGATTCCCTACGGATTTTACAGGCATTTGCTCACACACAGCCATGGATAAGGGTGTTTCTTAATCCGCATCGCAATAAAAGGACAATCAGTTCCCACGTAGATGCCTTAAATTATGCGTTGCAGAAACTTTGGCTATTTGACGATTGGGACTATTTAAGTGTGTTAGATGGTGATGTAGTTCTGGAGAAAGGATATTATTCAAAGTTATTAACAATAATGCGAGCAGAACACATTGATATTATTTCGGGAGTAATAGCTGGCGAAAGAACAGAAGAACCCAGAGGGTGCGGAAGGATCTACACCCGAGAATTCATGGAAAAACTAAAACTCTTCCCATCGATGCCCGCTTGGGACACATTTCATAACTATATAGCTAAACTACACAAACGGAAAATTTTGTTGGTTGAAAAGGCGCAAATGCATCCATTACGTCGTACTGCAGCTTCACTGAAATCTGCGTATCGAACAGGGGTAAGTTGTGCGATTCTACGGTATTTTTTCCCCTATCTGGTGGGTCGGGCAGTCATTAAAGGGATTCGGGGATTGATTATGCTCTTCACATTTATTATTTTCCGTGTCTTTGCGTATTCGTTTAAAATATCGAAGAGATTTAAACATTTCATACAAATTGAACAAAAACGTAAGTTAAACAGAATATTGATGTCATATATTAAGAATCATTAATTGGAATATACGTAAACATCATATTCATGTAAGTTTATCTTAAAATTGAGAAAAAACTGATTAGGGGTCATTGTTCACACCTTCTTTATGATATATCGAAATCCTAAAGCGATTACAGCCTTTATAATAAATGGATTTTAAAATATTTATTAAAATTATTTTAGAAAAATATCTGTTAAGCGAAAATGAGAATGTCTTAAAAAATTGAGTGAAAATTCGATGAAATTTGACCTTATTAAATAATCAGGAGTACTATAAAAATGAAAAACCGTTTAGTGCTAGATGCGGGTAGTGGATTTAGACCATTTCCCTACGCAGACGTTCTCTGTGATCTCTATGTTAAGGTAGAAAATGTAGACAAACCGTTTGTTTACTGTGATATTCAATTTCTGCCTTTTAAAACTGGAATATTCAGTTTTGTATATTGTAGTCATGTACTAGAGCATGTTAATAATCCAAATTTGACTTTAAGTGAATTAAAGAGAGTTGCACGACATGGATACGCTAGTTTCCCCTCATTTTTTTGGGAGCTATGGTTTAGTCGAGGGAGGTCAAAGCATAAATGGATTATTCGAAAGAACGGAACAAAAATACCAATTAAGAAATTTAAAACTTTAAAATGGATTTTAAATTTCTTTTGGGCAAGGAATTGGCGTATTCGTTTACGGAAACGATTATTCTTGCCTTTATTACGTTTAGTCAGCGAACATGTTATAAAATGGTAAATAAATATTCAGTCAGCATTTTTAATTCAAAAAGTAAAATAAATCCATCTAGAAGTCGTATCGCAACTAATATTTCAAATCATTTGGAATTTCATCTAACGAACAAACGTTATGTAATTTTAGTAAGTTTTCGTTTCACTTGATGGATTTTTTTAATCAGTTGCCAATGATTTAGGTAATTAAAGGTTTTTGGCTTAATTTGTTTTTCTGGGATACAAGGAATATGTTTTCCATCTGTATCGTTCGGAGGAGGCAGTCCTAAATAGTTTAGAATTGTTGGAACTATATCACAGGTAACAATTCGCCCAAGTTTTTGTACTTCCACATCTTGCCCATGTACAATAATAATGCCATCGCGATGGTGTTTGTAAGTCGGAAATTTTTGTAACATTCTTCCTAAAACTGAACCCGACCTTGTAGTGTAACCTTCTTTATATGTAAACAGTATATGAGGAGCTTTCTCGACATACGCCCCATTATAGATTTTTTCTCGAATAAAAACCTGTTTAATGAAGTTCAACTTTCGTAGTTCACTTTCTATAGTATTGATATCAGTATTTGTTTTAACATGTATGCCATGATCTGACATGAGAAAGGCTTTGGATCGCTTAGGATCGACATAAGCAGTTTGTATTTTGATGTTTCTTTTATAAATTAATTTAAGGGCTTTTTTTACGAACGATCTGAGTGGTTCTATTGAAAATAAATTGTAAAAGTTCGTTGGAAGATTGAATTGAAGTTTGTGATGTTTTACATGGATTTCAGCTGGGTTTTTGATAATTTGATTTTTTGTTTTTGATATCAAGCCAAGGTGATCTAAAAAGCAATTTGGACAGAACAAAAACTTGTATTCTGCAAAACCGTGATCAGAAACTATCAGGATTATATCTGAAAGTTCACTTGCTTTTTTAATCGTTTCATCAAGAGCTTCAAATATCTTTAACAGTGAAATATCTCCCCTAATCACTTTTTTATAATAAAAATGAGAAATAACGTCTGGTTCGGAATAAATTACCCAAAATAAATCCCAATCTAATTGTTTCATCATTCGATTTACGGTATCAACCCTTTTTTTGGTGTACTCATAGAGTTTTGGTAAAAAGCGAATATTATCTCTGATTTTTCGATCTAATGCATATGAAGCATAATTATGCATGTACTTTTGTAATGACTTAGGGTAGCAATCTAATCTGGGAGCGATCCAATCTGATATTACCATAGATTTCTTAATTTTGATGAGGGGATAGGTAAGTGGTTGATTTACACACACGCTTTTTAATCCCTTTAACGCAACCATTTCATGAAGCCTTGGATAACAAACGTATTTAGAAGACATGATTCGAGTTTCATAATTTTTGGTAAAACGTATAAAATTGAAAACCCCATGTTTTCCAGGATTGACTCCTGAGGCAATGTTTGTCCATGCTAAAGGGCTAAGTGGTGGAATCGTTGATACTAATACACCATTTGACGAATTCTTTGTTATTCTCCTAAGAGTAGGCATTGCATTATATTCAAAAAGTTTGATTAAAAGAGGCCATGACATCCCATCTAATCCAATAACTGCTACCTTGTGATTCATTAGCTGGCCCCGCGATCATTTTTTAAATAATTAATCTATCTTTGGCTCCTCAAAAGAAAAAAAGTTTTCAATACGTCTATATATCATAAAGAGGGGTTGCACTTCAGAGGGAAGACCTCGTGCTATTGCATTAAGTTCTTCCTCCGAATAAAATTTAAAAACGCTTGATACAAATAGTAGAACCCCGATTGAGACCGTTAAAGCTATTATCATATGTACATATTGTGTTGTAATCCAGAGTGTCAATCCTATAGAAGCTGTAAGCAGCAGGATTTTCCCATAGAATATTCTCGGCATTTTTTTGATCAAAGAACTTGTCCCAATAATATAAACAAATGAAATGATTCCCCCAAATGCTCTTGAGAATGCAATTCCCATTACTCCAAAACGAAATAAAATAAGAAAAGCAAGTAGTTGGGGGAAAAAATAACATAAAGCATAATTTAACATGACCTTAGTTTCGCCTTTTGCTCCTCTAAATTGAATAATGATTGTAGAAATGATATCCAAAATTGCCACAATCGATAGTATCGATAAAAGAGATGCTCCAGGCATGTATTTTTCGCCTAATATTATGGAGATAACAAAACGTGGGAACATGATGAGAATAGGAAATATTGCTAGAATCATCAGCGAGACTGTCTTAAGTGAACCAATGAAAACCAGTTGGGATCTTTTTATATTAAAACTTTCTAACTTCATGATAATTGGAATAATTGCAATCGTAATGGTAAGAATCCCTTGAGCAAATATATCGATAATTCGATAGGTAAGATGATAGATAGCCAGAGTTTCTTGGTTCAGAAAAGCTCCTATCACAATTCGATCGATAGTAGACGAGAGTTTCTTAAATAAAAATAAGAAAAAAACGGGAATTCCAAATTTAAATATATGTCGGGTCCCCAAAAATCTAGTACGACCGTGGAAAATGGTCCAATTCCGATAAAGAAGTATAAGAAAGACTATAATCTCAGTTAAAATCCAGGCAACCAATATGAATTCAATAGAATTGAATATGAGATATAGAAAAATGGCTTGAACGTAGTTCAGTATAGCTAGTAAAAGTATAATGATGATTCTAAACTCAAGATTTAGTTTTGCTGCCTCCACATTCAAGAAAAGTTGTACAGGCACTTCCAAAGATACTACTAATAGAAACAGAAACCCCAAAGTTGAAGGGAAGTGTATATTCATAAAGAACAGGTATAAAATTGCCAAAAACGGGCAGAATATAAAACCAACAAGGAGAATATTATAAGAAATCTCACTAATAATGTTTCTTGATAAATTTTCATCGGCTACGGACAGGGATTTCTGTTGCATAATCCAACCGAGCCAGTCGATGACGACTTTGGGTATTAATACTATCCCGATGCCTAAAGATACAATAATCCCCATATCACTTGTTAAGAGCCATCTCGCCATAATCATTAAGTACACGAGTGAGCTAATGCGTATTGAAGCGAATCTGATGCCACTAATAAGCGTAGTTCGAATGAATTTTTTACCAAGGGCCATTTGCTCACCCAACTTGATCTTTATATATTGACGACAGGATTATCTCTAATAAACAAACCAAAATAACATCTTTCATAGATCAAAATCCAGTAGAATCTTGGTGTTATCGTATCCATTTTTTCTTATCCAATAGGGAGGTAGCCAAAATCAATATTTGGACTAAATAAAAAATCCATAAGATACTAAGCTCTTGAAGTGGAGATTCTCAAGGCTTTTAAAAAGGAGTATACCAGTCATCTTGCACATAAAAGGAAATATTATATGTGAACGGACTTCTCGTATCATAAAATGAGGATTTGTCTAAGAATATTTTCTAATTTCATATAGATACTTTCGAAAATATAGATATTGCATATGAAAAAACAACTTTATCATTTTCTCACTTTCAATTTTAACGAATCTAAACGAGGAAGAGCTCATGAAAATTCCGATTGTAAAACCACGCTTATCGGAAAAAACCCTTGAAAAAGTGAAGTTCGTCTTAGAATCCGGGATGTGGGTAGACGGATCCAACGTAAAAAAATTTGAAGAAGCGTTTGCAAGATATTTGGGGGTAAAATACGCGAGAGCAGTAAGTAATGGCACTGCTGCGCTGATGGCAGCCGTTAATTCCCTCAATATAGGATCTAGAGATGAAGTTATTATCCCTAGTTTTTCATTCGCAGCTACTTCAAATTGTGTTTTATTCCAAGGTGCTAAACCAATATTTGCAGATATTGATCCAATGACCTTCAACATAGATCCTAGAAGTATAAAAAAGAAAATTTCGAATAAAACGAAAGCTATAATTCCTGTTCATCTCTATGGTCTTTCAGCATCAATGGATGAGTTATCTGACTTGGCACAAGATAGAATTTGGATTATCGAAGATGCATGCCAAGCCCATGGAGCTGAATATAAGAATCAGAAGGTCGGGAGCATCGGAACAATTGGCGTCTTTTCTCTTTATCCTACAAAAAACATGGTATGTGGTGGGGAAGGTGGGTTGATTGTTACAAACAACGAGGAGATATTTGAACGAATCCAGTTGTTTGTTAATCACGGTCAAAACCGCAAATATCATCATGTAGCTCTTGGCTACAATTTCAGAATGTCAGAGGTTAACGCTGTCATTGCATTGGACAGTCTTAAAACCCTTGATTCTCTCAATGAAAAAAGGATCACCAATGCTGAATTCTATTATAGGGAATTGAGTGATGTTGAATACATCAATCTCCCAGTAATCCCCAATGGTTGCAAACATGTCTTTAATCAATATACAATCAAATCAAAGAAGCGGGATAAAATTGTAAAAAAATTTGAAGAAACAGGAATCGGGTTTGGAATTCACTATCCTCTTCCAATTCACTTGCAACCTTTCTATAAGACGCTTCAGGGGAATATTAACCTAACGGACGCAGAAGAGGTTGCTAAAACTGTGATATCAATACCGATTCGTCCTGATTTGACAGGGGGGGAAAAGAAAAAGATTGTAAGTGTTTTGAGGGATCTGAGTGGTTAATATTAAAGAACTCGAGAAGAACAAATGTTTAGTGGTTCATAAGCATGTAAAAATAGGCAGAAATTCCACCATCGCCCCATTTGTAGAGCTAGGGTTGAATAACATGCCCTTAGAAATCGGAGATGAAGCTATAATCAGATCAGGATCCGTTATATACGGCAATGTAAAGATCGGCCATCATTTTCGAACTGGTCATCATGTTCTGATCCGAGAAAATACAACAATTGGAGACAATGTACTGATCGGAACCAATAGTATTGTTGATGGAAATTGCGTAATCGGCGATCATGTCAATATTCAAAGCAATGTCTATGTAACTTGGGGGATGCAAATAGAGGATGGAGTTTTTATGGGTCCATTTTCCGTCACAACAAATGACAAGATCCCTCCATCATCAGATCGATCCTTGCTTGAAGCTTCGATTTTGAGAAAAAAGTGTGCCATAGGTGCTGGGGTAATAATTCTACCCGGAATTGAGATTGGAGAAAATTCATTGATCGGAGCGGGCTCTGTTGTCACGAGAAATATTCCTGGAAATGTAATAGCTTATGGAAATCCTTGTCGGGTACAAAAAAATAGAGAATAATCATATAATGAAGAAGGGAGAAAAAAACTTTCTTCTAATATAACGAATAGATAAAAATCTAAAAATTGGCTCTAGATCGAAATAATCCATCATTCAGGTGATAATATGGCATTACTCTTTCTATCAAGCAGTGAAATCAAAAGTCAGTTACGTTCTGGCAAAATTACGATTTCAATGCACGGGTTAGGAAAGCTAGGATTACCTCTCGCAGTTATATATGCAAATTCAGGAGCTCGGGTGATCGGAGTAGACCGTTCCCAAGAAATTGTAGACGCTCTTAACCAAGGAAAGACACCTGAAAACCCAGAACCTCATATTCATGAATTAGTTGAACGTCTAGTTCGCCAAAAAAAGTTAAAAGCCACGATGAATGGTGTAGAAGCGGCCCGACAATCCGATTTATCAGTAATAGTAGTACCAACTCTAGTTGATGAGCAGTTAAGACCCGATCTATCATTTTTGGAATCAGCTGCAAAAGATATAGGTCAGGGGTTAAGGAAGGGAGATGTTGTGCTATTGGAGAGTACTGTCCCTCCTGGTACCACAGAAAATTTTTTGCGCCCTATATTAGAAAAGGAAAGTGGACTTAAAGTATCTAGGGATTTTGGTTTAGTTTATAGCCCAGAAAGAGTTTATATAGGGCGTGTAATTGCCGATGTGGTTAATCGCTACCCTAAGTTGGTAGGAGGGGTAGATAAGCGAAGTGAAGAAGTGATTACAGCGATTTACGAGGTTATTGCTCGTAAAGGAGTCATCAAGCTAGGTAGCACACGCTCCGCAGAGATTACAAAGGTATTTGAAGGGATTTACAGAGATGTGAATATTGCTCTTGCCAATGAAATAGCTTGGATCTGTGAAAAATTGAGTATTGATGTTTATAGAGTAATCCAAGCGGCTAATACACAACCATACTGCAATATTCTACAACCAGGAATTGGTACTGGGGGACACTGTATTCCGGTATACCCTCTTTTTCTAGCGGATGTGATCGAATCTCTTAAGCACAAACCATCTCTGATCCAAACTGCCCGCAAAATCAATCTAAGGGCGCCCCTACATACTTCTGAACTTGTAATAACAGAACTTAAAGCTGCAGGAAAATCTCTTAAGAACGCAAAAGTCACAGTTCTTGGGCTATCTTATAGGGCAGGAGTAAAAGAGGATCGGTTCTCACCAGTATATCCATTAGTTGAAGCTTTGAAGGAACGAGGTCTCATGGTAATGGTACATGATCCTTTATGGTCTCAGAAAGAAGCACATCGTTTTCCTTTTTCCTTTACTGATGATTTAGAAGAAGCTACTTCTGGAGCGGACTGTATTATACTCGCAACGGAACATCAACAATATAAAGAAAAAACACTTCCTCAGTTATTTGAAAATGTCAATAAGCCTGTAATCCTTATAGATGGAAGAAAAATGTTTGAAACGACTCAGATGATGAACATCAAAGACATCAGATATGTTGCGATTGGAAATATTCCTTCTCCTAATGTTTAATTAACATCAAATCTGATAAAGAATGAATATCAGGCATATACATTAATTAGTTATTTCTTGTTTATTCTAATTATTTGAGCTAATCCCAGTTTATTTTCGTAACTTTGCCTGTTTTTACAGATTCGAGTGCTCCAAGAATGCATCGTAGAGCGTTTGTACCGACGACTCCATCTACTTCAGGAGTCTTATTATTGAGCACTGACTCTATAAAATGTTTGTTCTGTAAATATAAGGGTTCAACTCTTTCTTTAGTAAAAAGAAAGCGTTCTGTTTGTACACGACCAAGATATGTAAACATAACATCCATAAAACCAGCTTTGGCGCTTTGCGGTACTTCCCCCTTTATTTCAACTACAGATTGTAGTACATAATCCATCGTTATTGTTCGAGAATATGTTTGAATTGTAATAAATCTCTGTTTTAAGCTAGGATTTGCACGATAAGAAGCCCTCAGGTTCGCCAAGAGAACTCCTTCGTCGTTAAAAGGGATTTCAAAAGTATAAATTGCTTGTAACTCAGAAGCAAAAAGAAAATTAGTTGGTTTAGCTTCAATAGCGGTCACAAATGTTGGTTTGGCGTCAAATAAATACATACATATGTCTATGTCATGGATCAAAAGATCAAAACCCACCCCATGATAAGATTTAGGACTTGGGGGACCTGGACCAATTCTTTTTGAAAAAAAATCAATAATTGGTTCATCTTCAATAAGATCTTGAAGGGTTGTCTTTAGAGCAGTGACTGCGGGGTTGAATCGCTCGATATGTCCAACTTGAAGGAGTTTCTTATGCTTCTTGGCAGTTTCAAGTATCTGTTTTGCATCTTGAATTGTGAGTGCAATCGGTTTTTCAATGAATAAATGTGAAAATGGAAGCATTTTCATTGCGAATTCATAATGAGTATCCGTGGGGGAAGCAATAATAGCTGCATCTGGTGTTTTTTCTTTTAACATTTCATCTATATTGGTAAAAACTTCATGAATTCTGTATTGTGATGTAATTCTGTTTAAAGTCTCTTGATTACTGTCACATAAAATGAGTTCATCACATAAACCCATTTCAGAAAGCTCTGTATAAACCCGAACATGGTTGTATCCCCACTTACCACCCCCAATAATGGCTATGGATAGGTTTTTCATCTTTTTGACCTCACTAGAGATCCTTACATTGCTACATTGTTATACTATACCTATAAAGAGACAAATTTCCTAATGTAATTACTGGCTAAAATTATCTTTTTATTTTGTTTATTTGTGTTAAATGATATTTAATTGAACCACGAATACCTCAGTATAGACTAAAGCAATTACAAGTATCATTACTAAAAACTGGATTGCCCAAAAGAGGTAAACTATCTGCTTTTCTGTTAGATCATACTTCCACATGATTAAGTGGGTCAAAGAACTAATTTGTGCTTTTCCATTTAATTTGGGAGGTTTAAGTTTCCCTTCCTTACTTAAAACGCCAAAACTCTCTCCATTGAATTTTGTTTTGGCTTTAAAAATTAGTTCGAAAAAATGCATACCTAAAATAGCTGTTCCTGCCATAGGAAGTATTGCAACAGCTCCTGCTTTTTCCATATTTCCCATTGTAGACATAATAGCCAAAGAAGCGCCTATGATTAGGGTTCCAGTATCCCCGGGAAAAATCTTGGCAGGGTAAATATTATATTTCAAAAACGCTAGTAAAGCGCCCAATAAAGTAAGCCCAAATATAGCGCTAATGGTGGAACCTGTTATTAAAGCACAAATTATCAATCCTCCGCATGCTATAGCACCTATGCCAGTTTCAAGCCCATTTAAACCCGCCAGCATATTTATCGCATTAGCTGCCCCTGTTATTGCAATCGGGATTACCATAATCCAATAAATCCATCCTAATTCCATTATGCCAAAAAAGGGAATGTAAACCATAGATCTTCCAAAACGGATCATAACTAAAGGAGCACTTGCGAAGGCGCATAATAACACTTTATAAGATTGTTTTAAAGGAAAAAGATCGTCTATCATTCCAATTATTGCAATAAGAGTAAGAGTGAATAAAGCAGCAAGCAGGATTGTTTTTGAAGGTGTGTCGAAAAAAGTAGAAGTAATAAAAATGCTAGAAATCATTCCTATTAGTATTATAACTCCTCCCATTTCTGGAACTCTAGGTTTGCTTTCTTTATGAATGTCAATTCCTACAATACCTATTTTATCAAGTTTTTTAGTCATATAAGGAGTCAATACTAAAGTGACAATAAAAGCAATGACACTAGGCATTACAAATTCAAGAATCATATGTATCCTTCTGCTTTTTTATTATTTAACCAAATATATTTTTGTTTGGAAATTGAACTGTTAAAATATGCGAAAAAAAGTACTATTAGTGATGAGTCATGGTGGGCATACCAAACAAATGTTGCTTTTAGACGAACAACTAAAATTAAAAATTGACTCATGCTATCTTGTTCTTAAAAGAGAACAATTTGGATTAGATAAGATGCATGGGGAGATTTATCGAATATTTGGAGCCAGAAAAAAAGATTCTGGCTTGATTTATGATATTTTTGGAACTTTAGCTATGATTTTTCAATCAATATGGATTTTAATAAAGGCAAGACCTGATGCAATTATTTCTTGTGGAACAAGTTCATCTGTACCCATTTCCTATCTTGGAAAACTTATGGGGAGGAAAGTAATTTTCATTGAAAGTTGGTCTCGTGTCTTTGACCGATCTTTATCAGGGCGACTAATATATCCAATTGCTGATCTTTTTTTCGTTCAATGGAAAGGATTGAAAACTTTATATCCCAAAGCCATTTATGCAGGCCGATTTAAATGATTTTTATAACAGTAGGTACTACGGAATTTGATTCCTTGCTCAGAAAAATCGATAAATTAGTTGAGAATAAAAAAATTAGAAATAAAGTCATAGCGCAAATAGGAAACGGAAATTACGTCCCAAAAAACATCAAATTTTTTCGATTTACAAAATCATTAATCACTTTTTTAAAAAAAGCAAAGCTAATCATATCTCATGCGGGAGCTGCTACAATTTTTGAATGTTTAGAGCTTAAAAAGAAACTCATTGTAATTGAAAATCCAGATGTTAGAAGAGCGGCTAAACGATTTTTGAAAGAATTATCAGATAAAAAATACTTAATCTGGTGTAAACATATCGATCAATTGCTAGAGTGTATTGAGAGTGCAAATACTATACAATTAAAATATTACAATTCTCCAAAATGTACAATTTCTGAAAAAATTCTCGATTTTCTGTTCCAAAATAAGTGATTTATGAAAATAGACAAAACAAAGCGATTTTAACAACAATATCAGTAAAATGAAGCTTTTTATCAATTAATTGTTGAAATATCAATTCGAATATCATACCAATTCCAACAATTCAACCTTTCACACTCTTGATGCAAATAATTCTTGAGAATGTAAGTTAAAACTTGCTGAATTACCTAAATTTGATGATTTGGACTCTGTTTTATGAAGTAAGAGGAGTTGATTTAGTGGTTTTTGAATTAAGATACAAAGATGGGCTTGGAAGGATAGGTACTTTGGCAACACGTAGCGGAATAATTGAAACACCCTGTCTCCTGCCCGTTATTAACCCAATTCACCAAAAAATCGCTCCAAATGAGTTAAAAAAAGCTGGAACGAGTGCTGTGATTACTAATGCATTCCTCATTCATACTAATGATAGTGCCAGAAGCAAAGCACTCGAATCTGGTGTTCATAAGGTCATTGGATGGCAGGGTCCGGTGATGACCGATTCTGGAGCTTTTCAATTGATGCAGTATGGAGACATTGACATAACTAATGAAGTGATTATCAAATTTCAATGTGATATCGGCTCAGATATTGGAATTATTCTCGATATTCCAGTAGCAAAGGGCCCAAGAAAAGACTTTGAAAACGCAGTACAGGAAACATTAATACGCGCAAAAGAGTTTAAAAAACTTAAGAAGAGCGAACAAATTCTGTGGGTGGGACCTATTCAAGGAGGTCCCTACATTGATTTAGTGACGGAATGTGCTCGCATCTTAGGTAAGCTTCCTTTTGATTTACATGCGCTTGGAAGTGTAGTTCCACTTCTTGAAGAATACTCGTTCCCAACAGTTGTAAAAATGATCTTAGCTTCAAAGCAACAGGTGCCCGTAAACCGGCCATTACATTTGTTCGGGGCGGGCCATCCTATGTTCTTCAGTTTTGCCACCCTTTTAGGATGTGATTTGTTTGACAGCGCTGCATATGCATTGTTCGCCAAAGAAGAGCGATACTTGACCCCTCATGGGACATACCTTCTGCAAAACCTTGAGTATTTCCCTTGTTCGTGTCCTATCTGCTCAAAAAATGAGCCAAATGAAGTCCGTGAGATGAGCCGTGATGAAAAAGAAAAGGTACTCGCAATTCATAATCTTTATGTGAGCTTCCAAGAGCTTAAACTCATTAAACAGTCCATTCGAGAAGGAACCCTGTGGCGACTTGTCTCAGAACGAATTGCAGCGCATCCACACTTGATAGACGCTTGGAAGACGGTCTTTGAGAGGAAACACATCCAATTCATTGAAAGATTTGAACCCTTGTCAAAAAAAAGAGCACTTTTCATCACAAGAAAGGAAATGTTACAGCATCCATTAATAGTACGACATCTTCAGAGAATGATTGACTCTTTTTATGTGTGGAACGACACACTCCTGTTGACACGATCAAAAAATGGCATAACTACCTCACCAGGATGGCAAATATGCATCATTTCTGATGTTTTTGGATTGATCCCACTTGAAATTCAACAAAAATATCCTCTGCTTCAGTATAAAGCCTATACAGTCTTTATAGACCAAGAAGAATTCTTACGCACTTTTCTAGAAAAGAATATTCCATGTTTTAAGGAAGTTTTGATTCATCAGAGCGTGGAGGCCGCTAGTAGCCTTGCAGAAACCTACGGATGTGAATTAGTGGAATCATTGGATTCGCCTTCAATAACAAGTGAAATTTATAACGAAATTATAGCTCGCTCTTTCTTAGTTTATCAATTTGGTATAGAGGCAGAAAATGCAATAGTTTGTCCGAAAATCCGTCGTTCTAAACGTACAGGAAGAATTGGCTGGATCTACGATGGATTAAAACTCATGGCTTCAATCAGGGCTCGTGATTTCGTTATTATCCCACGTATTGAGCTAGCAGAGGCTCTTCATAATCTGTTACCAAATTCGAATATGCGAGTGGTTATCGATAAAGCGGCCGAACCTTTTGTCCGCGAAGGGAAGACTGTCTTTGCAAAATTTGTACTGAATGCCTGGGAGGGGATTAGAAGTGGAGATGAAGTACTAGTGGTTAGTGAGACAGGTGATCTGGTAGGTACTGGAACTGCGATGATGGCCCCCTTAGAAATGATACACTTCAAAAAAGGAATCGCTGTAAAAACTCGGGAAGGGATAGTAAAATAGGTTTAGTTGCTTAATGATAGTAGAGGAATATCAAATAAACTTATAAATCTGGTATGCCGCGTCAGGATTCCATAAATAAACCATCATTAATAAATCAGAGTCATTAGAAAGCAGTTACGGAATTCCTATGGATATATGAGGCACACGAGTGTGATCTGGCTGAGAAAGAAAACAGTGATTCTATCAATCCACGATGTCTCTCCACAATTTGCTGACGACATTCAGGAAATCATTCAGACACTAGAACAGTTGGATATTGATGAGTATGTCTCTCTAGTTGTTCCATGCTATATGGGAGTGAAGAAGAACGATATTAGATACCATCGTAAATTTTTCCAAAAAATCTTAAAGGATGGAGAACCAGTTTTGCATGGATTTACTCATGAAACATCTGCTTACACAAACGAATATTTTCCTTTAGAACAAAAAGCAATACATCAGAGGATTGTTCAAGGGAAACGAATCTTGCAGCAGGTGAGTGGAAAGAAAATCTTGGGATTTATACCACCGAAATGGATCATGTCTAAAGGCCTCATCTCTATTCTTAAAGAGGAGCAATTCCAATATACGACTACCTTTCTTCGAATCATCCCCTTTGATCGAAACGAAATATTTTGTCCAGTTATAAATTTTCTTTACACCTCCAGTTCCTTGAATACGATTCTAGCGAACCTTGCTGTACTCTACGCAATACGTCAAT
>JBHIAC010000081.1:0-14976 GCA_046758365.1 bacterium | reverse complement strand
TCACGGGTTATTCAGAAGAAGAGTTAACTACCAAACCCTTTGTAGAATTTATCTATCCTGAGGATCGAAAGATGGTCGCTGAACGCTATCAAAGAAGGCTGAGGGGTGAGCAGATTCCATCTGTCTACTCTTTCAGAATTATAGACCAAAAAGGTCATATAAAATGGCTGGAGATCAATGCCGTCAGGATCTTCTGGGAGCAAAGACCCGCCACGTTAAATTTCCTGAACGATATCACCGAGCGCAAGCGGACAGAGGAGGCCCTGCGGCAGTCAGAAGAAAAATACCGTACACTGTTTGAAGAATCCATGGACGCCATCTTTCTAAGCACTCCCGACGGGAAGTTTCTGGATATAAATCCTGCGGGCGTGGAGTTGTTTGGGTATTCCTCCAAAGAGGAACTTCTGCAGGTGGATATTACCCGAGACCTCTATTTCAACTCTAAAGACAGAGAAGCGTTTCAGAACACCTTAGAGGAGCACGGGTTTGTTAAAGACTATGAACTGGTTTTGAAAAGAAAAGATGGTCATAAATTATTTGTGCTTGAGACCACTACCTCTGTGCGGGACGAGAATGGGAAGATAGTGGCGTATCGAGGCATCATTCACGATTTAACAGAACGGAAACAACTGGAAGAGCAGTTGTTACAGGCCCAAAAGATGGAAACCATCGGGACTTTGGCGGGTGGGGTAGCCCACGACTTCAATAACCTGCTAACGGTCATTCTCGGAAATGCGGAGTTTGGGTTGCAGGATTCAAAACCGAGCGATCCGGTGTACCAGGAATTAATCAGAATCGAAAAGTCTGCCACCCAGGCTCGCGATCTCACACAACAACTGTTAAGTTTCAGCCGCCGTCAGGTGCTTAAACCCAAGCTTCTTAATATGAATCAAACCATTGAAGACCTCTCGAAAATGCTGAAGCGCATCATTGGTGAGGACATTGAACTGAAGACAGAATTAGCGCCAAAGCTCGCCCCGGTGTGGGCAGACCCTGGTCAGTTGCAGCAGATGTTGATGAATCTGTGCGTTAACGCTCGAGACGCCATGCCCCAAGGAGGAAAATTGATGATTAAAACCCAGAATATTACGGCAGATGACAATTTTCCCATCGAGGCGGTTAAAGTAAAAGACCATCCTGATTTCAAGAAGGACTCAAGAAATTATGTCCAGTTGACGATAACTGATACAGGTATGGGCATGGACCCAGAGACTCAGGCGCACATTTTCGAACCTTTCTTTACCACCAAGGAGGTAGGCAAAGGTACGGGTTTGGGGCTGTCGGTGATCTATGGCATTGTGAAACAGCATGAGGGGCACATCGAAGTTTTCAGCGAAGTAGGAAAAGGGACCACCTTCAAAATCTATTTTCCTGCAGTTGCGGAAGCTGAAGTGTCGGATCCAAGGAAGAAAAAAATACAAGAGGTGCGTGGGGGTGGTGAGACCATCCTGGTAGTAGAGGATGATGAAGCCGTTCGCAACGTGGACATACGCATTTTGCGAGGATTAGGCTATAAAGTACTCACAGCGAATGATGGGCTGCAAGCCATGCAGGAGTTTGAAGCAGAATGTGATAAGGTTGATTTGGTAATCATGGATGTGATCTTGCCAAAATTAGGAGGAGCAGAGGCTTATAAGAGAATGCGCTCTGTCAAGCCTAATTTATCAGTGCTGTTTGTAACAGGCTATGATGTTAAGGCAGAATTAGATGAATTAGGTCAACTAGAACAAGAACATGTACGTGTGCTTCAAAAGCCTTATACGAAAGAAACGCTTGGAAAAACCGTGCGGGAGTTGTTGGACTTATGAGGGAAAGCCACGATGGCCAAAATATTAATCATCGATGACGATGACGAGGCTCGTGCAACCATCCGTGAAATGCTGGAAAGAGAGAGTTTCGAAGTTATTGAGGCCTCAAATGGCAAAGAAGGCCTGAAAATGATCGAGCAGAATGTTCCCGATGTTGTCGTCACTGATATTATCATGCCGGAAATGGAAGGCATTGAAACGATTCGTGCTCTCGTCAAAAGCAAACCTAATCTCCCCATTATAGCCATTACTGCATCCATAGATACTTCCTATCTGCAAATTGCTTTAAAGTTAGGAGCCTTTTTTGGACTCTACAAACCTTTCAAACAGGCCGAACTGCTCTTTGTCGTCCGAAAAGCGCTTGAAAAGACGGATTAATAGTCCACTGGTTGATAATGTACACCGCAAAAAAAGCTACCTATTTTCGCGTAAGAATATTTTCGTGGATTTAAGCCAAACTGTTAAAAAATTTTCGCATCTCTTGAAAAATTTCCTGGGTCGGTCCGGTAACAATTCGGCAGTCTGGTAATGAATTAATAAAGATTCGTCCGTAACTTTTTTGAATCCCCCTTCTATCTTAAATTAAAATTGAACGCCGGTCGGTCTTTTTACGAATAAGTCGACCAAAACCCTGCCTAAACTTAATAGCTGTCTGCGGCACCGTGTATTCCAGGAATGCATTTCCCCCTCGACGCTCAATGACCTCCACCCGAGCCTCCACATATTAAACTAGAGGCGTGGTCGAAAACCCATATTTTTTGAGATTCAAGGTAGTTAAGTCATTGTTTTTCAAGTCGATTTTTTCTAAAGGACGTAGGACGGACGTCCAACGTCCTAAACGTCGACATTTCGGCTATGCCTCTTGGGGATTCATTCAAAATAGGCGGGTCGAAAAAACAAGATGGGAATGGAAATCAGATATGTATCCAAATGAATTTCCTGTTCAGAATACACATCCTGAACGATCGGAGAATGTATAATTTTAAAATATATTAATAAAATAAAACATTTTAAAATAAAAAATTCTTGCATTAACGTAATTATTTTTTTAATTAGTTAATATATTACGGTCTTTGAGAATCCGCATCTTTCGACTATTTAATCCCCACGTGTTTATTAAAATTTAAGCAATTTAGTTAAATAGTATTAAAACTGGTAATTAAGCATGAATCTAATTCTCTTTGTTTCTTTAGTAATTCGACTAATAGCAATGGGTTGGTCGATTTTGTTATTACAACGTATGAAAAATTGGCGGATGAGTTTTTTGACAGCACTATTAGGATTTATGGTAATTCACCCAATTCTAACTTTATTTGAATATAAAGTAATCCATTCCATAGTGATTACAAGTCCTTTTACAGAACTTTCTGAGCTAGTGATCAGCTTTATGGTCCTTCTATTTGTCTTTTACCTTGAACGCATTTTCACTCAGCAAAAGCAGGTGAATGAATCTGTCAAGAGTCAGAATGAGCTCTTACACGAGGTTCTACTTAAAATACCTATTGTGGTATTTAAGATCGATGAAGATGGAATAATTCGAGAATCTATCGGAACAGGTTTTGCACGTCTTGGACAAGAAAATAACGTTGTTGGCATGAATACATTGATTGAAAATCCACATATTGAAGCCCAGGTCTTAAAAGCTTTGTCTGGTGAATCGGTGCATTATGAAAGCCATGATATCTCAGAGAATGGAGCATGGTGGTATGACAATTTTCTCACCCGTGACTCAAATGGTGGAAAAGGAGCGATTGGATTCTCGATTGATATCACCGAGCACAAGCTGGCCGTTGAAGCACTAAAAGAGATTGAATCGAAATATAAAGCCCTAATTAACGTTCTTCCGGACTTAATTTTTACAATTTGCAGTGATGGAACTTATTTAGACTTTTTACCAGCTAATAAATTTGACGCATTAGTGCATCCAAAAAAGTTTTTAGGAAAAAAAATATATGATATGTTGCCAGGTGATGTAGCTAAAAATGCTATGCAATTTTTAGAGCGAACCCTACAAACCGGTGATCTGCAAATCTTCGATTATCAACTTCAAAAGAACGGTCATATTCATAATTACGAAGCGCGTCTTATTCTAAGTAGTAAAAATGAAATTTTGGCCATCGTACGCAACATCACTGACCGCAAGCGTGTAGAGAAAGCCCTACATGAAAGCGAAGATCGCTACCGTTCACTAATTGAAAATGCGCCATTCTGCATCCTCGAAATAGACCGGAATGGAAATATGACTTCTATGAACTCAATTGGTCTAAAGATGATGGGCGTAAAAAATATGGCCAAAATCGTTGATCACGCTTTTCTTGATATTGTGGCTCCAGAGGATCGTGAACGTGTGAGTCATTTGCTGAATAATGCTTATAAAGGGCAGCCTTCACAATTTGAATTCCTGGGAAAAAGCGCTATAGGATCAAGAATATTTGCTTCAAGTTTTATACCCTTAAAAGGAGTGGATAGCCGTATCGAAAAAGTAATAAGTATTACTGAGGACATCACCAAGCGCAAAAGAACAGAAGAGCAGTTCCGTAAGCTATATCATGCGGTCGAGCAAAGTCCAAGCATGGTTATGATTATCGACCCTTTTGGTGTGATTGAACATGTAAACCCCAAATTTACCGAAGTCACTGGTTATTCCGCAGAAGAAATTTTAGGAACCAATGCAACCGAGATAGGGGATATATTTGCGCAAGACTACGAAAAAATATGGCAAATACTGAACGCTGGAAAAGAATGGCGAGGTGAATTTTACAATAAGAAAAAGAATGGTGAATTTTATTGGGAGTTTGCCTCGATCTCATCGATTAAAAACTCTGATGGAGAAATTACGCATTATATCAAAGTCGCTGAAGATTTAACAGATCGCAAAAAATTAGAAGAGCAATTATTACAATCTCAAAAAATGGAAGCCATTGGTAGATTAGCCGGGGGAGTAGCCCACGACTTTAATAATTTGCTGACAGCCATCTCAGGTTACAGCGATTTCCTACTTAATGAACTCGACCTCAACGACCCAAAACGACAAGACATCGAAGAAATCCAGAAAGCCGGGGAGCGGGCTGCAACGCTCACTCGCCAGCTTTTGGCCTTTAGTCGTAAGCAGATGCTTCAATTAGAGAGGCTTGATTTGAACAAAACAATTAAAGATCTGCTTGATATGCTTAAACGTGTCATTGGTGAAAATATAGACCTGAAAATAAATCTTGATGTCAATCTTGCAGCCGTTCGAGCAGACTCAGGTCAGATCCAGCAAGCTCTATTAAACCTTTGTTTAAACGCACGAGATGCCATGCCCAAAGGGGGTCAATTAACCATTGAAACACATAACTTAACAAAAAAGCAATTAAAAGTACAATCATTGCCTTTAAATCCCAAGCAAAATTATGTTCAAATTAATATCATCGATACTGGAATAGGCATGGATAAAAATACCTTAAAACAAATCTTCGAACCTTTTTATACCACAAAAGAACTGGGCAAAGGAACAGGACTCGGATTAGCCGTGGTCTATGGTATTGTGAAACAACACAAAGGACATATCGAGGTTGAAAGCAGGCAAGGAAAAGGGACTTCTTTTAATATATATTTTCCATCGGACTCAGATGCTGAAATCGGCAAAAAGGCAATTAATAATTCACACAAACTACGCAACGACAAGAAAACCATCTTGGTAGCGGAAGATGATGAAACCGTTCGCAACGTCGCGGTCCGAATATTGATGGGCCAGGGCTATAAAATATTAATGGCAAAAAATGGCTTAGAAGCTATCAAAGTATTTGAAGACGAGAGTGAAAGAGTCGATTTGGTCATTCTAGATGTGGTTATGCCTAAATGTAGTGGGCCAGAAGCTTATGAAAAACTTCGTTTAATCAAACCGGATGTTCCTGTTATCTTTACAACGGGTTATGACGTCAAAGCTGAATTAGATGAATTAGGTCAACAAGAGCAAGAACATGTAAGTGTGCTTCAAAAGCCTTATACGAAAGAGACGCTTGGAAACACCGTGCGGGAGTTGTTGGACATATAATGTACACCGCAATAAATTATACCTATTTAGGCGTTAAAATATTTTCGTGGATTTAAGCCAAACTGTTAAAAAATTTTCGCATCTCTTGAAATATTTCATGGGTCGGTCCGATAACAATTCGGCAGTCTGGTAATGAATTAATAAAGATTCTGCCGTAACTTTTTTGAATCACCCTTCTATCTAAAATTAAAATTGAACCCCGGTCAGTCTTTCTACGAATAAGTCGACCAAAACCCTGCCTAAACTTAATGGCGGCCTGCGGCACCGTGTATTCCAGGAATGCATTTCCCCCTCGACGCTCAATGGCCTCCACCCGTGCTTCCACTACCGGTTCACTGGGAACTTTAAAAGGCAATTTAGTGATGATAACTGATTCTAATGCTTCACCGTGCACATCCACCCCCTCCCAAAAACTATCGGTAGCAAAAAGGACTGATGTGATATCTTCTTTAAACCTCTCCAATAGGCGGTGGCGATTTTCCTGCCCCTGTTTGTAAACATTGTATCCCAGAGCCTCAAGGGTAGATTTTAGTCTATTAAATATAAGATTTAAAAGTCCATAAGAGGTATATAACACAAATGCACGCCCCTCTGAAATTTTAATAGATTTTAAAATTAATTCAGACAGCTCTTCAGTAAATCGTTTCTCTCTTGGATCCGGGATGTCATTGGGGATGCATACCAAAGCTTGATTTTTATAATCAAAAGGAGCAGAAAGAGATAACTCAAGTGTTCGTTCTGGTTCAATTAAATCCAGGCCTAAACGATTTTTTGTGTAGTTAAATCTCCCTTCAACGGTTAAAGTAGCCGAGGTCATGATCACATTCTTAAAATTATTGTAAACGGTTACTTTCATAATTGGAGCCACTTCCATGGGTGAAGACCGGAGACGGACAATTTTGGATTGTTTGTAGCCTTCTTTGACTTCAATCCATCTTATATTTTCTTCATCGCTCTGTAGAAGTACATGGTCCATGGTATTGGCAACAGCATCCAATCGCTCCAGTTGCGCTTGCAGATCAATGGTCAAAGAACCCACACTTGGTGCTAATCTTAATTCTATGGATTCAATATTCCGTAAGAAATTATTTAGTCGGGCTGTAAATTTCCGCATTTCTTGAATTAGCTTTTTAGCCGTAAATAGAATCTTGTCCTGCCATTCTTGGCTTCGAATTAACGCTGAAATCAATCTTAATTTTATCTCACCAAATTCAGAATCATTTAATCGTTGAACCGTATAAAAAATCTGCTCCATAGTTTCAGAAAGTAAGAATTTCAAATTTTCTACGGCTGAGATTCCTTGCTCTTGAATAAACTTCTGGACATTTAAGAATTTTTCATGTGGGAAGCGCCGAGCAAACTTGGTTAATTTGCCTGAAAGAAAGAGCAGCAGCCCTTTTTCTTGCTCCTCTTTTCGTCGGTATAATTTGTTTAAAATTCTTAGAACGCCAAGATAAGTTATTCCGACGCCAAAATAGTTGGTAGCCACGTCTTCTAAATGATGAGCTTCGTCAAAAATGATCCGATCATAAGCAGGTAAAACCGCGTTTTCCGAAGCCCCTTTTGTAACCCGTACCGCCAAATCTGAAAACAGGAGATGATGGTTGGCCACTAAAATATTAGCTGTAGCCGCAGCGCGCCGGGCAGTATAAAAGAAACATTTGTTATAAAATGGACACTTGGTCTTAAGCGAGGTGTCGCTTTCCGATTGGATCTTTTCCCATACCTCTGACCGTGGTACAAAATTTAAATCAGACTTGCTGCCATCCTTAGTTTTTTTTGCCCAATCCATAATGGTCTTCAACTCGGCCTTTTCCCCTGTTTCTGAAAAGAGATCTAATTCTTTTTCTGCTTCAATTAGCTTACGTTTACAAGCATAATTAGTCCGGCCTTTCACCAGCACCGCTTTAAACTTGTCTTTTAGGATAGATTGTAAAAAAGGCAGGTCTTTGTTAATTAACTGCTCTTGTAAATTTATGGTGTTGGTAGAAACCACACAGCGTTCTTTATTTTGTAGGACATAAGTAATAGCTGGCAGTAAATATGCTAATGTTTTACCTGTGCCAGTACCCGCTTCGATAATTGCAATTTTATCCTCATTTATAGCTTGACTCACGCACTCAATCATTTGGATCTGCTGAGGCCGGTATTCATAGTTCTCCAGCTTTTTTGAGATGGGGCCATTTTTGCCAATAATACGTGTTAGTTCAGTAGAGTTAATGGGGACGACTTCTTTTTCGGCAAATGGTTCTACTACTACATAAACATTAGTTACTTTATTATTAACAATGTAAAAGCCAATGCCGTCGTTTCCCAAAATTGAAGCTACGTGGGTATCTGCTCTTGAAGGTCGTAGGGTCCCGCTGGGATGATTGTGTATCACCACATCTCCCTGCCTGGCTACCTGCATAAGCGCTGGGGCTGAAGATTCATTACCCCGTGCAAAAACTTCAACCGTTTCTACCAACGCCTCCTCATCGAGATGACCTACCAGAAAAACCTCGTTTCCATTCGCCTGGCGAATGTGCTTGATCATCTCTTTAACCGATGCTTGCGAAAAGTATTTTGATATTTTAGACATAGGCTAAAACAAAGACAACTGGGTCACTTTTTTCAGGGGTTGCGCATCATACCCAAGCTGTCTTAAATAATAAGAAAATTCTTCGAAACCGTG
The DNA here is from genome assembly GCA_046758365.1 of bacterium. Taxonomy (GTDB): domain Bacteria; phylum Zhuqueibacterota; class Zhuqueibacteria; order Oceanimicrobiales; family Oceanimicrobiaceae; genus JBHIAC01. Next base: position 6,458 of record JBHIAC010000081.1, on the reverse strand, counting down.
AGTTGTGTATATTTTTTGGGGATTAACTTTTTTTACATATTCAATTAAACCCTCGAAATCGGCATGGTCACTGAGCGGCAGAGCTTCATCAACCCCATAGCGATCCTTTGTTCCCGGATGCACAGCCCAGCCAGAAAGGAATACCGACTTCTTTTTAGGAATTCTTTCTATCATTCGAGTTCGAACCGCTTTGGGCGGAATAACCAGTACTTTTCCTGCAACTTTATCTTTATTATATTTTTCCCATCGACCAAACCCCATACCAAATTCCTCGTAAATATTAGCTAATTGCGCTATAGTTCCGTGAACGCTCAATTCATACCCGGCATCGCCTAAAACTTTCATCGCCTCCTGAGCTTTACCCAACGCATACCCAACAACAACCGGGACAGCACCTTCTTTAAACGCGCGGTTCACGAAAGTCAAAAGTTGCACTTCTAATACTTTTCTTTTTGGAAAGTGATAGTATGGTTTTCCAAAGGTGCATTCCATAATCAAAATATCACTTTCTGGAATATCAATGGGCTCGGCTGTAACGCTATTTTCAATATTAATATCACCGGAATACAGCAATCGGAATCCGTCTACTTCCACCAGAATCTGGGCGGAGCCTAAAATATGACCCGCCGGAAAAAGTGTAATAGAACAGCCGTCATGTTCTAGCGGTTCATGGTACTCTAAACTAATAGCTCGTGTTTTACCCGCCCGATGATTCATAAACCGAATTGTTTTATGCGTGGCAATGGTCTGCTTATGTTTCTTAGCGTGATCCATGTGACCGTGCGAAACACAACAGACTTCAACGGATCTCTGGGCATCCAGCCAAAGTGAGGTGCCATTAATTTTGATGCCATGGTTGAAATGAAACATAAATCTAATAAGCGAATGTTAGTTGGGTGAGGTCTTTTTGAAATGAATATACAATTTTGAAAGGAAAAGTGCAAGGAATATTGGGAATTATCACCTACGAGGCACTTCAAAAAACTAGGTCGCATATTTATGGAGGTCTAAGATATTCTTTGATAAATTTTTGTGGAGAAATTATGGTGTCTATGACCAATTTCATTTATATTCTGATTCATAAGGATGCTTTTGGCGATGTTCTTCTATGGCATCATGAATTTCCTTTAGAGAAAGTTCTTCCTCACTCATTGCTTTCATCAATTTCTAGCCAATTATATTTGAAATGAATCTGTAGACTTCAACGAGTTGGTCTTTTTGGAGTTTTTCCACTTGCTTATGTAATTCGCTCCTTAGTTCTTTAAGAGTAAGGTTATTAATGAGCATCAAAATACTCCTTCAAGTATCAAATCCATAATTAAATAATAGATTGAATCTTTCTTTATGCAATTTTAATAGATAAAATTAACGAAGTCAAGAAAAAAGTACTAAATTAATTGTGTTGCACGTTAAAATTCGACTTCATCCACCAACGGTTCATTTAACAGCTCACGGATACTTAGATCCATCTTTTTCCCCCGCACATCTTTGTACCTTATTATCCCATTTCGGTCCAATAAAAAATTTCTTGGAATAGCTTCAACTTTGTAAATGTCGATCAAAGGCATTTCCCACCCGCGGCCGTTTGAAATTTGCGGCCATTTTATTCTGTGGGTTTCAATAAATTCCTTGACGATATCCAAATCATCATCAAGATTCAAACCTATAATTTCAAATCCTCGGTGATGGTACCGAGAGTAGATGTGTTTCAAATAGGGTAATTCATTTTCCCAAGGTTTACACCAGGAAGCCCAAAAATCCAACAAAACAACTTTATTTTTGAAATTCATCAAATCAATAACCTGATCATCAATAGTCATCATGCGAAATGATGGTGCCGCTATTCCAGGTTCTATAGACATTTTTGGCATTAACATCGTATCTGCCATAGATAAGGTGATCAAATCACCAGCGGGCGTAATTTCTTTTACCTGGTAGGTTATACCATTAATATTAAAAGGAGAAGTCAAGGGGTAATATTCATCAGAATCGGTGTTGCCGTTTAAAATGTCATCCCTATTTATGTCGATTATTAAACTACCTTTATTCATTTCATTAAATAACCCGTTGAGATCATCATCTAAAAGCGCAACTTTATATAATGAGTCTTTCAATGTAATATAGCCCCTTCGGTATCCATTTCGATAGGCCACAATAGTATCGCGTAAACGATGTTTATAGCGGTAGAAACTAATAGGATACGGCACGGCTGCTTTTTTCTTTCCATTTTTATAGTGAACGTCTACCAAGGCTTCTTTTGTCCAATAGATATTTTTATCTTCATCCCAAAAGGGGTCTCCATCGTCAGTCAGATCCTCGTTATTATTTTTGTCGATATATAGATAACTGAAGCCGTAATCTTGAGATTCATCTAATACCAGGGTAACCAATGAATCTTGACTATTTCCAAGAATTAATGCCCCGAATTTCGGATTTGGAGATTTGAATTGCGGTAATTTTAAATTTCTTTCCTTTAGAGTATCTTCTAAAACAATGCGCCTTGGAATATAATAATTCACGATGGCCATCGCATCTGATTCCATAGCTAATTCTGCAGTAAATTCATTCTGATTCGATTTTAATAAAAATGATAGAAATATTATCACAGCTAATACAACAAAATAAACTGGAGGTAAAAATTTTTTCATTTTATCTTAAAAATCTAATTGTTAATTTTTTTGTAGGAATTTAGCTATGTGAACAAGACTACAAATCCGCCCACAGAAATAGAAATCCCACAGAAATAAAACTTTTTGAATTCAATTCAGTGGGAAGGGTGAAAAAAAGATGGTTCATGTTCAAACAGCCAAATTCTTACATTTTATTTATTATTTCTAAAATTATAGAATTTCTATTCTCCTCGGTCACTTCAATTAAAAGTACATCATTTCGCTTTTTTATTTTATCGGTAAAAGGGTTGCTACTCTTCGTGATTGTTGCTAAAAAAGGCTTAGGTGAATTCAATGCTTTAAGAATGACAGCTTGGAAATTTTTTGAAAAGAGCTCCATTTTTCCAATTTCATCAACTACGATTAAATCGTCTCTTTGAAGCGCTTTCTCAATCTCTCGCACTGCAATCTCTTCTAAATCTTTTAAATTTACTCCATATTTACCTACTCTAAATGGGCTTTTTATATCTACACTGGAAAGAATGCCTTTTATTCCCAAAAGGGTCACAATTTCGAAACCCGTTCTGCGGTTATGGTTTCTAATTTCTTGAGTATAAAACCCTCCGGCTTTGCCCTTAAATTCATGCACAATTTTTTGGATCAAAGATGTTTTGCCAACGCCTGGTCTTCCAGTGAGAAGGATGTTTTTCATGACCAAAATTCAATTAACAAGATACTCTTTTAAATAACGCGCGGTATATGATTCTGCACATTGAACGACGTCTTCTGGAGTGCCCGCAGCAACCACATAACCTCCTTGCTCACCACCTTCTGGCCCCAAATCTATGATGTAATCTGCACATTTGATAACATCCATATTGTGTTCGATAACCAAAACCGAGTTTCCAGCTTTAATAAGCTGATCAAAACAATTCAGCAGTTTGGAGATGTCGTCAAAATGAAGACCGGTGGTAGGTTCATCGAAAAGGTAAAGCTGATGTTTACCTTCTTTTAAACTAAGATGAGCGGCCAATTTTACCCGTTGGGCTTCGCCTCCTGACAGGGTTGTGGCAGGCTGTCCCAAACGCAGATAACCCAGTCCCACATCGTCCAATATCTGGAGCTTAGATACTACCTTTGGAGCCTCGATAAAAAATTTTAGAGCTTCGGAGACCGTCATATTAAGAACATCATAAATGTTTTTACCTTTATAAGAAATATCCAGCACTTCTTTTTTGTATCGTTTACCGCCACAGAGTTCGCATTCCAAATGTAAGTCCGCCAAAAACTGCATTTCGACTTTTTCCACGCCAGCCCCTTCACATTTGTCACAGCGACCCTCAGGTGTGTTAAAAGAGAAGGTGCCGGGTACATAGCCCTTGACCCGTGCCCGTCTGGTTTGAGCGAAGAGAAGACGGATGCCGTCAAAGGATTTGGTGTAGGTCACCGGATTGGAGCGCGGTGTTCTTCCAATGGGGGATTGGTCAACCAGCACCGCACCGTCAATTTGCTCAATTCCTTCAATTCGGTCATGGCTTCCAGCGCGCTTTTTCCAGAAACCCAGCCGTTTGCCAATACCAGCATAGAGAACGTCATGTACGAGAGTGCTTTTCCCTGATCCAGAAACACCCGATACCACCACGATCAAGCCAAGTGGAATCTTCACATCGAGGTTTTTTAAATTATTTTCCGTGGCGCCTACGAGTCTTAAATATTTGCCATTCCCTGACCGGCGATTTTTAGGCACAAGAATGGATTTCTCGCCCTTGAGATATTGAGCTGTTAGGGTACTAACCCCGTTGGTCAAAATAGATTCAAAAGTGCCCTGGTAAACTATCTCCCCACCCTGTTCTCCAGACCGTGGCCCCAAATCCAAAAGCTGATCGCTGACCCGCATCATATCCCGGTCGTGTTCTACGACCACCACCGTATTGTCTAAATCCCGTAAAGCTAAAAGAATGTTAATCAAACGGTGGTTATCTCGCGGGTGTAATCCGATGGAGGGCTCATCCAAAACATAAAGCGAGCCCGTTAATTTAAATCCCATGGCTGTGGCTAAATTAATTCTCTGAAATTCACCACCAGAGAGCGTCTGCGTGCGCCGGTCTAAAGTCAGGTACCCTAATCCAACGTCTACCAAGTAATTCAATCGAGAGCGCAGTTCTTTCAGAATTTGGTGGGCAATCTCTTTTTCGAAATTGGTAAGTCTAAGTTTTTGGAAAAAATCATGGGCTTCCTCAATGGACCTGCGGGTAACTTCACCGAGGTTCTTGTCATTAATTTTTATGTTTAGGGCTTCGGGCCGGAGACGTGTGCGATGACAGTCGGGACATGGAATGAATCCCCGATAGCGGCTCAGAAACACCCGCACGCCGATCTTGTACTTTTTCCTTTCTATCCAGCGGAAAAAGCCTTTAATTCCAGGGAATTCTCCGTCCCCTTCAATGATGATGCGTTTATGTTCTTCTTTGAGTTCGCGCCACGGTCTATTCATGGGTATGGCATGTTTGTGGGCCGCGTCCTCTAAATAATACAGCATCTCGCTGTGGCTGGGGGTGTTCCAGGGCTCGATGGCGCCTTCGTAAAGAGTCTTGGACTGATCCGGAATCACCAAATCGAGATCTAATTCAATAATATCACCAAAGCCGCGACAGGTGGGGCAGGCTCCGAATGGGTTATTAAATGAAAACAGTCGGGGCTGGGGTTCGATGAAGGCCATGCCACAGTGGGGGCATTCAAACGCTTGTGAGAATTTAAGAAACTCTTTTTTTTCTAATAAAATTTCCACCCGTCCATGACCAGCTTTGAAAGCTAAATCCAGGGAGTCCGCCAACCTGGCTTTATAATCTCCTCGAAGGATTAACCGGTCGAGCAAAACTAAAATTTTATTGAATTTTTCCAAATCATCGTGTTTTATATCGTCTACAAGCACCAACCGACCGTCTAAGAGTAAGCGGTAAAATCCTCGGTTTCGAAGCTCATTCAATTCGAGAGCCCTTTCATCCACAGTCTCGCCTGAAAGTGGAAATGTAACTTGAATTTTTGATTCAGCAGGAAGCTCCGTGATACGGCCCATGACGTCCTGCACCTGATCTTTTTTGATTTTCGCACCGCATTGAGGGCAAAATGTTTTTCCAATTCGGGCATAGAGTAGGCGGAGGTAGTCATGAATCTCGGTGGCCGTGGCTACTGTAGAACGAGAGGTTTTAGTCGGATTCTTCTGTTCAATGGCCACAGCAGGGGAGATGCCCTGAATCTCATCCACATCCGGTCGGTCCATGCGCTCTAAGAATTGCCGGGCGTAAGCCGAGAGCGACTCCACGTAGCGCCGCTGGCCTTCGGCATACAGGGTATCAAACGCCAAACTGGATTTGCCAGAGCCAGAAACTCCGGTGATGACGATGAGCTTATTTCGCGGCAGGTCCACATTGAGATTTTTCAGATTGTGAACACGGACGCCACGCAGGGAAATGAAATCAGACATCTTACATCAAACTAAAACATCTTCTACGAATTTGATTAACGCCGTGATTAATATTTGGTACTTCCTTTGTAATTGGGGGTAAAAATAAGACAACATAAAAAACCTTACTTACGGAAGGTTACTAAGAAATCTTTGAATATACTGTTGTAAAAAATAACGCTATTAAAAGCTAAACATTTCTTTTAAAATTTCTCAAATCTTTTTGATTTCATCTTTAACTAACACACCTAACTTACGATCTATCAGACTTTTATCTAGTGTCGCAATTTTCCCAACACGTACCCATGACTCGAAAAGTAAACCCGCTTTCTGCCAATTTACTATCTTGTATTCGGTCTTACCTATTTGGGGCTGGCTTGTTATTC
>JBHIAC010000080.1:0-15173 GCA_046758365.1 bacterium | reverse complement strand
TAACCATGAAGTCTATTGCCCGATATGAGAGAATGCAAAAGGAGAAGGAATTTGCTGAATACTTTCTGGCTGGAACCATGTTAAGCATGCTAATCGCGCTTCTCTTAGGTTTGATTGTACAAAGATCTGTGGGCAAACTGTAATGAAAATATAGAAATGAGGTAAGAATGAGAATTCTTGTTGTTGGAGAAGGCGGCCGGGAACACACTCTGGTATGGAAAATTAACCAGAGTCCGTTAGTTAAGAAAGTGTATTGTGCCCCAGGCAATCCAGGAATTGGTCAGTTAGCTAAATGTGTGGATATCTCTGCATCCAATATTAACAGTCTTTTGAATTTAGCTCGAGAAAAAGAGATTGATCTCACGGTGGTCGGGCCAGAAGGACCGTTGGTTAATGGAATCGTGGATGAATTCGAATCGCAAGGCTTGAGTATATTTGGTCCTTCAAAAAAAGCTGCAGAAATTGAGGGCAGTAAGGTTTTTGCAAAGTATTTACTCGATAAATATAAAATCCCCACCGCTGATTGCATTGTATTCGATAAGATTAAAGAGGCACAAAACTATCTCAAAGAAATAGACTATCCAATGGTCATCAAAGCCGATGGTTTGGCAGCAGGAAAAGGCACTTTTGTTTGCCAGACCAAAGAACAAGCATTGGCGGCTCTGGATAAGATCATGGTTCAGAGAATATTTGGAGAAGCAGGTAATAAAGTTATTGTGGAAGAATTTATGATGGGTGAGGAAGCTTCGGTTCTGGCTATAACTGATGGTGTGAATTTTGCCATTTTACCGCCAGCTCAGGATCACAAAGCAATTTTCGACAATGATGAAGGACCAAACACGGGTGGAATGGGCGCCTATGCACCAGCCCCAGTTGTTGATAGAGATATGTTAACCCGCGTGCGTGAAGAGATTATCGAGCCCACTATTAAAGCTATGGCATTAGAAAATCGGCCTTACCGCGGGGTTTTATATGTAGGTCTAATGATTACTTCTGATGGGCCCAAAGTAGTCGAGTTTAACTGCCGATATGGAGACCCGGAAGCCCAGGTGGTTCTGCCTTTAGTTAAAGGTGATGTAGTAGATGCCATGTACAGAATTGCCCAAGGTAAACCCTTTGACTCGCAGATTCAAATAGAAAAGAAATGGGCATTGTGTGTTATTATTGCCTCTGGTGGTTATCCTGGTGCCTATGAAAAAGGGAAAAAGATATTTGGATTGGAAAAAGAGTTTGGGAAAGATATTGTTATTTTTCATGCTGGTACTAAATTAAATGAAAAAGGTTATTTAGTCACCAACGGAGGTCGGGTGTTAGGAGTTACTGCTTGTGCTGACGATTTTTATGCTGTTCGTGAGAAAGCGTATTGGGCGGTTGGAAAAATTACTTTTGATAAAGCTTATTACCGTAAAGACATCGGAATGAAAGCTTTTCACCATTTAGGCGCTTACCAATAAAAGTGTTGCTTTTTGGGCAAGGAATCATACTTTTTAAAGAAGCCAAAGAGATAAAGAAGATATTTTCCTCTTTCATTGAAAAATCAAAATCGTTTTAGTCATCTGGTCATTGAAACTTTGAATTTATTTGTAATCATAAAGCTTATTTGACTCTGGCTTGTCCTGGTTAGGGGTTGCATAACACATTTTCTAATCAAGTAAGCAGGACGCTTTTAAGGTTAAAATGAAAAGGAATTTAATATGAAAATATTAGTCACCGGCGGAGCTGGATTTATCGGTTCCCACATCGTCGATGCTTACATCCGCCTAGATCATGATATCGTTGTTGTTGATGATCTTTCCATGGGTCGGAAAGAAAATATAAATCCCAAAGCCAAATTTTTTCAACTTGATATTCAAAACGACCAGATCGGAGATATTTTTGCCGAATATCACTTCGATGTAGTGAATCATCATGCTGCCCAAATGGACGTTCGGAAGTCGGTTTCGGATCCCAAGTTCGATGCCCAAGTAAATGTAATCGGAACCCTAAACTTACTTCAATATTGTGTTAAATATAAAGTAAAGAAGTTTATTTTTGCCTCAACAGGCGGTGCTGTATACGGCGAACAAGATTATTTTCCAGCAGATGAAGAACATCCTACCTGGCCGCTCTCTCCTTATGGAATTACCAAACTGACGGGAGAGAAATATCTCCATTATTACAAGGAAGTCTATGGCTTGCCTTATGTGACTCTTCGTTATTCTAATGTATACGGACCAAGACAAAATCCTCATGGTGAAGCAGGTGTGGTAGCAATTTTTACTAATAAATTATTGATGGGGGAGCAACCTACGATAAATGGCGATGGTAAGCAAACCCGGGATTATGTATATGTAGGCGATTTGGTTCGAGCCAATATCATAACCTTGGATTATTCAAAATGTGACATTTTTAATATTGGTACAGGGGTTGAAACCGATGTTAATACAATTTTTAAGTTGATTAATGAAATCACAGGAGTAGCAAAGGAGGAATTTCATGGACCAGCCAAAGCTGGTGAACAGCTTCGAAGCTGTCTTTCTTATTCAAAAGCAGAAAAATATCTTGGTTGGAAACCTGAGATAGAATTGAACCAAGGACTTAAAAACACAGTAGAATATTTCAGAAATCAATTATAATTTATACCATGAAGGAAAATTTTGGAATCATTGGAGAGTCTTTTGCCATTCAGCAAATTTTGTTAACCATTAAACAGGTGGCCCCTACAGATATATCTGTGCTAATTGTAGGAGAAAGCGGGACCGGTAAGGAGTTGGTGGCCCAGGCAATTCATTCCCAAAGTCGAAGAAGCAATAATCCTCTGGTTGTGGTAAATTGTGGTGCTATTCCGGAAGGAATTTTGGAATCTGAACTATTTGGTCACGAGAAAGGTGCATTCACAGGAGCAATTGGAGCACGCAAAGGATATTTTGAACTGGCCGATACGGGCACTATTTTTTTAGATGAAATTGGTGAGATGCCGATAGCCACGCAAGTGAAGCTATTACGAGTCCTCGAAGGAAAAGAATTCATGCGGGTAGGAGGTATTAAAGTTCAAACCGTGGATGTGCGAGTAATCACTGCGACCAATAAAGATTTGGAGAGGGCTGTACAAGTAGGTGAATTCCGTGAGGACTTGTATTACCGTTTAAATGCTGTAAATATTAAAATACCTTCTTTAAGGGAACGAAGGGAAGACATTCGATTATTGGTCAGAAAATTTTCTAATGACTTTTGTAGAGAAAATAAAATTGAATTTGACGGCTTTACAGAAACAGCCTTGAGAATGATGGATGATTACACATGGCCTGGAAACGTCAGAGAATTAAAAAATTTAGTGGAAAGCGTAATTGTCCTCGAGAAAGGAAAAACAATAGATGAATTTGCGTTGTCCAAATATTTGAAGCCTTTTAGCACTATGGACCGCAATCTCCCTGTACCAACACATCGGACATCAGAACAAGTTGAACGTGAATTTATCTATCATGCCCTGCTGGATTTAAAATCAGAGATTTCTCAGTTGCGAGAGCTTATCGTTCAAAACTTATACTCTGAGAGAAGACCTAAATCGCTTCCTTACTACTCCGAGGTGCTGCCTCGAACTTCTGAGGCCGTTCACGAAAATGACATCCATGAAGAATTTGATTTTGACGGTAAAACTTTAGAAGAAATTGAACGATATATGATAAATCGAGCATTGGAAAAGTCAGGCGGCAGTAAACGCAAAGCAGCAAAAACTTTAGGAATTAGTGAAAGAACCCTTTATAGGAAAATTAAAGAATATGATTTACCTTTTTAAATTTAAAAAACTCTTGGTCATACAAAGCCATGCATTGGTCTATACTTTATTGCTTGTTTTTACATATATAAATGCTTGTGGACCCTATTCGTTTTCCAGTTCTGGTGCCTCCCATATAAGAACGGTATCCATTCCAATTTTTCAAGACCAAACTTCTGAATTTGGCGTTAAAGAAAAACTAACGGATGCGGTAATTAATGAATTTACTCGAGACAATACCCTTAAAATAACTGACCGCCGAAATTCCGATTCCATTATCGAAGGTACTATTCTTCGTATCACTGATCGCGCTGGGGCTTTTACCAGCGATGAAAGAGTGCAGGATATTAAAATCTACATAACCGTAAAAGTGAAATATGAAGATCTTAAAAAAAGAAAATTAATATGGGAAGAGGATATCACCCAATGGGGTACTTTTAATCCAGATGAAGGACCTCAAAGTCGAGAAAAAGGAATTGACGAAGCTGTTGAAAAAATTGCTAATGAAATACTTAATAAATCTGTATCTGGATGGTAATGGCAAGAAAATTGTTGCTTATAGACTATAATTTTATTAAATTTAAAATATCTTATTTAAATGTTAATAAATATTTTTAACAGATGTAGGTGAGTCAAAAATGTCATCAGAAAACAATACGGATGACCAAAATTTGGAAGATCAACTTCAAAAGCATTCCGATTCTATTCTATTTGCACGCTTAGCAGATTCCTATTTAAAAAAGAATAGAGTTGACGAGGCGATTCAGTTATGTGAGAAAGGATTAAAGAAGTACCCTTATTATGTGACCGGTCATTTGATTTTGGGGAAATGTTATTTGGCAAAAAAACTATATGACCAAGCGGAAAAAGAATTTAAGAGAGTGCTGCTTTTTGATCCCAAATATCTTGCTGCCCATAAGTATTATGGTGACTTAATGCGGGAAATTGGTTGGGAAAATACTTGCGAAATGAGTTATAAAAAAATATTACAAATTGATCCTCTCGATGAAACGGCACAAAGTATGGTTGGTGAATATGTTATCGAAGGCGAACCTACCCCTGAGGAATTGGATTCTTTTGATTCTGAATTTCAAAAATCTGACAAGGAATTTGAGGCGGTTGGTCCTATAAGCGTTAGTTCAGAAGAGGAAGATTTACTTTTTCAAGAAGGCGAAGATCAAGAAAAACAGACTACTACTCAATTGGATGAACAAGAACCTGAAATGGACGAAAAAAAGGCCGAGGAATTTTCATATATCCTGGATGATATTTTTAAAGATGAAGTTGTGGATGATGAAACCACTACCCCATCGAAAAGTTCAGATCAAACCTCATCTGAAGATGATTTAATCTCAGAAATTCAAAAAGACACTGATAGTTTCTTAGCTGGACTTCAAAGTTCTGAAGAAGAAACTGGCCATTCTGAATCAGACTCGGAATCGGTAAAATCAAAATTTGATGAATCTGAAATTCAACCGAATTTAAACAATACTGGGCAACAAATTACACCCCCATCTCCATCCGTACCTAATGAAGCCTCAGAAAAATTTTCCGAATCTGTTACACACAAAAAGTCTGAAGGTGAAAAAATAGTTACCCCAACCTTAGGTGAAATTTATGCGGCACAAGGGCAATATGCTAAAGCCATTGATGTTTTTGAAAGGTTACTGAAGAAACACCCTGAAAATGAAGTTTATGCACAAAAAATCGAAATGCTTAAACAGAAGTTAGCAGAATCCAAGAATGTACCAAAGAATTGATAGACTAAGAAAGCGCATTGAACACTTTGAGCTTGATGCCTTTCTCATCACTTCTTTGGCAAATATTAGATATTTATACGGATTTACAGGGTCGAATGGAATTGGTTTAATTACATCCGACCTTTCTTTTTTTGTAACCGATCGACGTTATATCCAGCAAGCAAAACAACAAGTCCATAATGCTGAAATCCTAATTGGGAAGCAAGATTTGTTGGCCGAACTCAAGAAAGAGAACCTCCTCAACTCTGGAACTAAGTTGGGCTTTGAAGCCAGGCATCTTACTGTTAAAGAATTTACTCATTTGAAAAAGACCTTTCCTGAGGTTAAATTAATAGCTTCGGAGAGAATTGTGGAGAAGATAGCCAGTGTGAAAGATTCTGAAGAAATTGCCAATCTAAAAAAGGCCGCTGTGATTTGTGGGGAAATTTTTGATGAAATTATTTCTTTACTTAAACCGGGAATGCGTGAATTGGATATTTCGGCTGAATTATCTTACCGAACAAAACTTCATGGGAGCGAAAAAGACCCCTTTGAACCTATGGTTGTCAGTGGAACTCGCTCTGCCTTGCCGCATGGCGCCTCATCAGTTAAGCGGCTTCAACTGGGCGACTTGGTGATTTTGGATTTTGGGGCGGTGGTAAATGGCTATGCGGCGGACTTTACCCGGACAATAGTAATGGGAGAACCGTCACACAAACAGAAAGAAATGACAGAAGTTGTGATTGAAGCTTTACACATGTCGGAAGCAGCAACCAAACCAGGGATTATCGGAAAGAATTTGGATGGGGTTGCCAGAGATTATTTGAAACAACACGGTTACGCACAATTCTTTATGCATTCATTAGGACATGGTTTGGGATTGGAAGTACATGGGCTGCCGCGGATAGGGGAATTGAGTAACGACCCTTTGGAAGTAGGAAATGTAATTGCCTTAGAGCCCGGCGTGTATCTCCCAGAAATTGGCGGTGTTCGCATTGAAGATAATTTCGTGATGACGAAAGAAGGGATTGAGAATTTAAACCCAGTTCGCAGGGAGCTCATTAGTGTCGGCTGAACAGGAGATTATTTTTTCCAAAAAATTACTGTTGAATGGACGATTTTTTTAACAAACCCTTTCGAGCTTACGGTGGTTAATAGGAAATTCCATTGAAAAATTAGGTTCCTACTTTGAGAAAGATTTTAATTTTAGCATACTATTTTCCTCCTCTGGGCATGGGGGGTACTCAACGGCCAGCGAAATTTGTAAAATATCTGCCACAATTTGGTTGGATTCCTTATGTGGTTACTGTTAAAGACGTGGCCTATTATGCAAAAGACCCGACTCTTTTAGAAGATATCAAATTTACTAAAATTTATCGTACGGGCTCTCTGGACCCACAACGGCTATTAAGCAAGTTGTCTTTTAAAAAATCAAAAGCTGAGTTTAATAATCATGTTTTTACTAAAAAAAAGTGGCAGAAATTTAATAAGATAGTTACGTGGATTCTTATTCCAGATTCAAAATTGCTGTGGATTCCATTCGCATTTTTACAAGCATTAAAGCTGATTAAAAAAGAAAGTATAAATTGCCTTCTAACCACTTCACCACCTCATTCTATTCATTTAGCAGGACTATTATTGAAAAGGCTTGCGGGTATTTCCTGGACGGCTGACTTTAGGGATGGCTGGTCAGGAGGAAATTTTCAATATGAACCGACAATTTTTCATAAATGGATTAATCGGCAATTAGAAAAAATTGTCTTAACAAAAGCTGATAGAGTAATAAGCGTCTCTCAAAAGTTAGTGGAATATTTCAAATACAAAGTTCCTGTACAAGAATCTAAATTCTTGGTCCTAACAAACGGCTTCGATTATGAAGACATTTCAAATTTTAAAGATTTACATCGCAATAATAAATTTACAGTTACATTTTGTGGGGCCATGACTTCTATAACTCCACTAAATAGCTTCCTGGAAAGTCTGAGCCACTTATTTAAAAATCACCCAGATTTAAGAGATGAAATTTTGGTGAAATTGATTGGCATAGATTGGGATGGAAATGCGAAAGAAACGATACATCAATTTGAATTAGATGGGGTGGTTAGACTATTGGGTTATGTTTGTCATCGTGAGGCTTTAAAAGAAATATTGCGTGCCGACCTATTATTATATCCAATTGCTGTGTGGGCCAGTGATGATTTTATTCCAGGCAAAACCTTTGAGTATTTAGCTTCTGGAAATCCTATATTGATTGTTGGCCCAGAAGTAGAAGGGGCTGGGATTCTGAAACAAACAACCGAAGTGGTGATAACTAGTCACGATGATTTAGCAGTCATTGAGCAAACTGTACTAAAATATTTTTACCTGTTTAAACAAAAATCTATAAAAAAGCTTCACAAAAACGAAATTTTATTTTACGAAAGGAAACATCTTACTAATAGATTAGCAAAGATACTTGATGACCTGGTTTGATATAGTTCGCATTATTCTTATTACAAATACTCTTACGCTTAGATCTAAGTTTTTACAATAGATTTAGAATAAGGTACCATTTTTTCAGATTAATTATGAGGGAGGGATCGATGGAACAGACCACCAAGGTAGAGACAAGGGTGCAAAAAAAAATTGGCATTATGGATATTCGTGGTGAGGTGACCAGCTTTTCTGAAAAAGTTATTCAGGATGCCTATGAAAACTTTACTAAAGATGGCTTAAAAAAGATTGGTTTGAATTTTGAGCAAGTATCTTACATAAACAGCGCCGGTATGGCCATCATTATAGGAATTCTGACTGAGAGCCGCAAAAGGGGGCAAACCCTTCGGGCGTGGGGACTTTCCGAACACTTTCAAAAAATTTTTAGTATGGTTGGCATTACCAAATATATGGACCATTTCGGAAGTGAGGCTGAGGCGCTGAAGAGGTTCTGATATGATAAATTAGTAATTTTGTTTATATCTTCTAACCTGAATTATTCATAAATTCTACCAAATATCTACTTGCTTTTACTATTTCTTTTATTAAATTTAATTATTATGAGTGAGTTACATATATTCTGTTTTAAGGAAATCTCTAAACATTGAAACTTCTTCTATTTGATATTGATTTAACCTTAATTAATTCTGGTGGGGCCGGGCGTCGTTCTATGACCCTGGCATTTGAGAAAGCTTTTGGAAAGCAAAATGGATTTCATGGCGTCAATTTCGCCGGCAGAACCGATCCGTTGATATTAAAGGACGCTTTGGCCTATAATGGTTTGCAATGGGAACCGCTAAAGGAAGAATCTTTTAAAAAAGCTTATTTTGGATATCTAAAAACTGAGATAGAGAAACCGTATCCCCGTAAACAAATTCAACCTGGAATTTCTGAAATTTTAAATATATTATCCAAACGCAAAAATATAACCTTGGGCTTACTTACAGGAAATTGGTATCAAGGTGCCATGATTAAATTGGGGTATTTTAACTTGACCCACTTTTTCCCCATCGGCGCTTTCGCAGATGATTCAGAAATTCGTGAGGAATTACCCCAGATCGCTGTCCACCAATTTGAACAGAAGACCGGGGCCTCAATTTGTACAGAAAATGTGTTCGTGATTGGCGATACCCCGTTGGATGTGGCTTGCGCAAAACCTTTTGGTGCTAAAAGTATTGCTGTGGCCACGGGGCTATTTTCCTCTAAGGAGTTAGAAGAAGCTCACCCGGATTATTTATTTTCGGATTTGGCCGATTATCAAAATTTTCTTAAAATTTTCAACTAAAGATAATTATTATGGAATATCGAATTCTCGGCTCCACCGGTTTAAAAGTTTCAGCAGTAAGCCTTGGGACTTGGACCATGGGCGGAAGATGGTGGGGGCCAGCAAATGACGCCGATTCTATTTTGGCCATTCAAAAGGCCGTTGATTTGGGCATTAATTTTTTCGATACTGCAGATGTTTATGGATTGGGGCACTCAGAAAAAATTTTAGCACAGGCTTTGGGAGATAAAAGAAAAGACGTTATAATTGCCACCAAAGGAGGTTTACGCTGGAACAACAAAGGTCAAATTAAAAATGATTTGAGCCGTGAATATATTTTTAAAGCCGTGGATGAAAGTTTAAAACGGCTGCAAACCGATTACATCGATTTATATCAAGCTCACTGGCCGGATCCAAATACCTCGGTCGAAGAATCGGTTGGAGCTTTAGTTGCCTGCGTTAATGCTGGTAAAGTACGTTTCTTAGGGGCTTCAAATCTGTCGCCTGAGCAGTTGGTAGAATATCGTAAATATGGTCCCATTGAAACCTTGCAACCTCCTTTAAATCTATTTGAAAGACAGGCGGAAGTCCAGTTGCTTCCCTTTTGTTATAAAGAGAACATTGGGGTATTTTCCTATGGTGCCCTTTGTCGCGGTTTGCTGACGGGAAAGTTTAAACTAGACCAGGTATTCAAAGTTCAGGTTCGAGTACGGGATCCTCTTTTCCAAGGTTTAACATTTCGACGTAATTGGGCTATTGTGGATAAGCTAAAAACAATGGCGAAAGAAAATGAAAGAACCGTGGCGCAGTTAGCGGTCGCTTGGGTATTGGCGCATGTGGGAGTATCTAGTGCACTTTGTGGAGCCAGAAGTCCAGACCAAATTACCGAAAGTGCAGGCGGGGCCGATTGGGTGCTGTCCCCGGAAGATTTATTACGAATCGAAAATATTTTAGTGACTACTCAGCATGAAATATAAAAAAAGCGACCCCTTATTGGGTCGCTTTTTTGTCCTTTTAATGAATAAACATCTTTCCTGATGTTCTTGGTGAGTAAGCTATTTTTTCATTTCTTCACGAGAACGGCCTTCTGCCTGGTTGGTAACTAAATTGGTTTTCAACCGTCCTTTTTGTTTTTTATACTTATTAGAAAGAATTTCCAGTCTCTTTACTTCCTTTTCAATTTTGAGTCTGTTAGATCGCAGGTTTAAAATTTGTTTTTCAGCAAAATTTATTTCATCAAATAAAATCAAACGTAATTTGAAAAGCTGCTTTTGTAGCTCAGCTCTCTGAACAATGGATTTTAACTCTTGTTTATTATTATGTTCGGAATCTTTATCCTCAGCCTCAAAGCCTAAAACTAAATTAAAAGATAGAAGTATTGCCGTGATGCCTAATATCACAAATCTGTTTATTCTCATCTTATACACTATAAAGTTTGCGGTTATTTTAGATATTAATATCGGTTTTTTTAGAAAAAACTTAAATCAAAATTTAAAAATCCTCTGAAACTCGTTGTAAATGAAATTATTAAAAAATTTGAATTGTATTACCAGATTGGGAAGAATTTCATGAATAAAATTGTTATGAACAAATGGAAGCAAAAGAAAAGTTATCGTAAGGTAACCTCCTATTTCTTTCCTTCCTCCTCTAAGATCCCTAGGTTTTTTAAAGCCTAGGGATTTTTTTTTGGATTTTGGCCTTAAATATTGTTATATTAAATTAAAAGACGGCAATGCTGCAAAGAGCAGTGTTGGGTGTTCAGGCTTTAGCGTGATATCCCCCCAAGGTAAGCTGAAGCTTGAACACCGTCCGCTCCCTCGATATAAAATCGCTCAATTCAGGTATGAGAAAGTTAGCTTTTTGTTCCAAAGCTTATATTACATTAATAATTTTATGCAAACACCTAAATATTATTTATTTCAACTTTACATTATTTTGAGCTTTATATTTAGCGCTCAATCCAATATGGCGCAAGAACATTTGCATACCGTTATTCCAAATTCTGTGCGTCTGCGTCTGATATTTCCTGTTGATGGCGATACGATAAATTTCAGTCAAGTTCGGTATGCAGGGTCTGCTTTACCAACAGCAATCGTTTGGGTTCAGGGAGGAGAAACAAAAGTATACCCATCCGGAGCGTTTGTAGGTTTGGTTCCTTTGGAGCCAGGAGCCAACCAGATTAGTTTTTCTGTCGAAGATAGTTTGGGATTTTTAAGTGATACTTTGCACATTTTTCGTGAACCCACTACTTTAACTTATGCCGAACGACCTACAAGAATAAATCCAATGCACATCAAACCTGAAGCAGATGTTTACCTTTCACCGGGGGATATATTTGAGATTGAATTTTTAGGCAGTCCAGGAGGTCAGGCATTTTTTTCTATTGACAAAATTGCCAAAAACTTCAAAATGATGGAGTTGTCAACTAAGGATACTAACGGAATAAGAGGTTGGTATAAAGGCTTTGTTCGAATTCCCAATATAATAAATTATAAACCCAAACCAGTGGAGTTTAAACTAAAAGGTAAAGACCGGCGTACCTTGAAGGTGAAATCAAAAGGTAAAATTCACATATTATCTGAGCTCTTACCTCTTGTTGGTGTGACGGTTGATTCCATGAATTTGATCCGAACCAAACCAGATGGCGAAATTTGGATGGAACTTCCACGTGGTATTAGAATGCAAATCATCGGAGAACGTGATGGAGTTAAAAAGATTAAATTAGCAGAAAATGTTGTGGGCTATATTTCCTCTGCCAGTTTAAATCCTGAGCCTCTTGGAACCCCACTACCTCGTGCAACTGTTGGAAGCATTTCCTCGTTGGCAGATTGGGATTGGGTGCAAGTACTTGTAAATCTTAGTGAAAGAGTGCCCTTTAAAATTGAACAGTTATTAGAACCCTCTGCTTTGGAGATTACTTTTTATCGCGCCCAACAAGCACCCCAGTGGATCACCTATCCACTAGATGACGAAACCATTCGTTTGATTCGATGGCGCCAGCAAAGCAGCGATATCTTTGTGCTACGAATTGATCTTAATCAAAAGCAGCAGTGGGGATACTACGGTCGTTATGTTGGTAAGCGGTTTAAGATAAATATTCGAAAGACTCCAAAATTGTCAATAGCCCCTGATTCACTTTTGAAAGGACTTGTTATTACAGTAGATCCCGGGCATGGAGGAAAATTTAAAGGTGCGATAAGTGCTACTGGTTTACAAGAGAAAAACGTGAATTTGAAATATGCGATGAAGGTAGCTGATTTGTTGCAGGCCGAGGGTGCGACTGTAATAAGAACACGCATCCTGGACACCACCTTGACTTTGCAAGACAGGATAACTATGGCTCAACAAGCTCAGTCGCATATTTTTATTTCACTTCACAACAACTCCATCGGCCCCGCAACCGATCCGCTGGTTCCACGAGGTACCAGCACTTATTATACTGTTACTCACTCTCAGGCTATTGCCAAAGCTGTGTTTTCGCAACTGTTAAAATTAGGTTTGAATCCGTATGGCAGGATTTCATCGACATATTTTGTGACACGCCAAACCAGTATGATTACATTTATAGTGGAAGGGGCTTTCATGACTCACCCGGAAGATGAAATGCTTTTGATGAATGAGACATTTTTGGATGATTTAGCTCAGGCGGTGGTAGAAGGAATTATAGATTTTGTTATGGCACAATTACCCGCCAAGGTTGAATATCCTTCCTTAGAAACCAAAGAATATCGTCCCACTGATCCCAACTTCTGATCTTTATTTTTTATTAGTGAAGTAAATATCCCTTGATTTTTGCTCAAATCGTGCTTAATTTCAAATAAATTTTGAACAGAGGTTTATCTATGCAGCGATTGGAAACATTTGAAAATAAATATCCTAACAGGGATTATACTATTACCATTATAAACACCGAGTATACATCTGTGTGTCCGATGACTGGTTTACCTGATTTTGGAACTATTACTATAAATTATGTCCCGGACAAGAAGTGTTTAGAATTGAAAGCCTTAAAATACTATTTTTTGGAATACAGAAATGAAGGCATTTTTTACGAGACAGTGGTAAATAAAATTTTAGATGATCTGGTTACGGTCTGCCAGCCCAGAAGTATGGAGGTCGTTGGGGAATTTACGGTGCGGGGTGGATTGCGCTCGGTGGTTAAAGCTTCTTACAAAAAGGAGTAAAAAATGGCACGAGAGTTATCGGTTGTCTTAGCCAGTGGTGGCATGGACAGCGCGGTGACGGTCGCGGTGGCCAAACAAGAAAATCGTTTAGCTCTGCTTCATGTCAATTACGGCCAGCGTACCGTACAGCGAGAGCTTCAGGCTTTTCATGATATCGCTAAATTTTACCAGGCTGAAAAGACTTTAGTGGTGAATGTTGGTTATCTGACGCAAATTGGGGGTTCCAGTTTGACTGATCCTAACATTGCCATTATTAAAGCAGATTTGGAAAGTAAAGAGATCCCCACTTCTTATGTGCCTTTTAGAAATGCGCACCTGCTTTCCATCGCCACCAGTTGGGCCGAAGTGATCGGAGCCTTTAAAATATTTTTGGGTGCGGTCGAGGAGGACAGTTCCGGCTATCCTGACTGCCGACGTGAGTTTTATGATGCTTTTGAGAAAGTAATAGATGTCGGTACAAAACCCACCACTAAAATTGAAATTATTACACCAATTATAAAATTACGAAAACATGAGATTGTAAAAAAAGGCTTGGAATTGGGTGTTCCATTTGAACTCACCTGGTCTTGTTATCAGAGAGAGGATGTGGCGTGTGGCGTGTGTGATAGTTGTGGATTTCGATTACGTGGGTTTCAAAGAGCTGGTGTAGAAGACCCCATTGAATACGGAGAACGGCCGGATTATTTTTAAAAAGAGGAAGAAAAAAGACATGTATGAAAAAAAATTGAAATTAAAATTCAAAAGCTTCCTCCTCAAGAAATAGAATCAAAAAAATTATTGTTGCACATTTTAACTGAATTTAACTGTGACAATTACTACCAACTGTGGAGTCAGATTTAATGATTCTTGTGATCCTTTTAATATTTTTTGGGTTTTTTGGTTCCGGAGATGACGAAAGTAAAATTTATTGTCAGATTCAAAAGCATCGAATAGAGAAAAATCAATTTTTTAAAAATTCAGAAAATTCTCCCCTCCCCAAGACTCATAAGAAAGATTTCCAAGGTTTGAGCTATTTCACCATTGATTTAAAATACCGTTTTGAGGTTACACTGCACAAATACAAAGAAAAGAAAACGACAAGAATCATAACCAGCGCGGGAACCTTGCGCAATGCCGTAAAATATGGCTATTTTGAATTTAAGATGGAAGGTAAGAAGTGCAAGCTGCAGGTTTACAAGATGTTGGATATTCAGGATAAATTTCCCAACTATCTATTTGTACCATTTATGGATGTTACCACCGGAAAAGAGAGCTATTCAGGCGGAAGGTATATTGACTTAGAGGAAATTCATTCCGGAATTTATATATTAGATTTCAATATGGCATACAATCCTTCCTGTGCCTATGGTAAGGAAGGTTATGCTTGTCCGATTCCACCTGTGGAGAATAAACTGGATGTGGAGATTAGGGCGGGGGAGAAGAATTACGCTAAAAGTACCCATTAAAAATTTGAAGCCAACTATGTTCCATTGTTCTATTGTTTGATTAGTAACAATGTAACAATGAGACAATGTAGCAATTATGAATTATATTCCCTATTTCATTCATAATTCAACATTGCAGCTCGCTGCGTTAGGAACTAGAGTATAATTACACTTTTCCTGAAGAGGCATAAATTATTCTTTATACTTCTTGCTTTTATCCAGCCACAGAATACTTCTTGATTTTTCCTTACTAGATTATTAATTTAAAGATAGCTAAATCGTTCTTCAAGGGTGATAGAGGTAATATTATTTTGCCCAAATTTCAGAGTACGCTAA
>JBHIAC010000079.1:0-15240 GCA_046758365.1 bacterium | reverse complement strand
GGCCGAGTTAAAAAAATCTTAGTTTGTACCAAATGTATTAAAAGTGGTCGCGTTGTCAAGGTTGTTTAGAAGCACTCAATTGCAATCATTTTTACAGCATTGCAATCGTTTCAATGCTTTTTAGTATTTGAACGCTTGCTTTTTCCTATTAATCCACTAGCCGTCTTAAGTATGTTGGAATATCATAATCCTCCTCTTTCTCTTTCTCTTTCTCTTTCTCTAATTCTTCTTTACCTTCCTCTTCATCATCTGAACTTTTTAATTTTTCATTGATGCGTATAAAAGTCGGTTTTTCAAAATCTACAAATTGTTTTTCAGGAAATTCCAGAATTTTTCGACGCACTCCAGTCAGGGAACTTAATCTCCCGTTGCGTTTAAAGCCAGTAGCGATAACAGTAACTCGAACCTCATCATCCAAATCTTTGTCGATTACGGCCCCGAATATAATGTTAGCCTCGGAACCGGCTGCTTCGAAAATGGCAGACGTTGCATCGTTGACCTCATGGAGAGTCATACTTTCTCCACCGGTTACGTTAACCAGAACTCCTAAAGCACCTTGAATAGATACATCTTCAAGCAGGGGACTGGCAACGGCTAATTGCGCTGCTTCCATAGCGCGATGTTCACCAGAAGCAACACCAGAACCCATGAGTGCATCTCCCATTTCGGACATAACCGTTTTCACATCGGCAAAATCTAAGTTAATTAAACCGGGGATTGCAATCAAATCTGAAATTCCTTTGGTCGCTTGAAGGAGAACATCATCAGCTATTTTGAAAGCAGCATTCAATGGAGTGTCTTTTGATACTACTGAAAGCAATCTTTGATTAGGAATAACAATAAGGGTATCAACTCGGTCTTTAAGTTCTAAAATTCCTTCCTCGGCGCGTCGCATTCGTTTGGGTCCCTCAAACAAAAATGGTTTGGTAATTATCCCTACCGTAAGCGCGCCTAAGTCCTTGGCGATCTCAGCGACAATAGGGGCAGCTCCTGTTCCTGTGCCCCCACCCATGCCGGCGGTTACAAAAATCATGTCGGAATCCTGTAAAGCATCAAAGACAGATTCTCTGTCTTCTTCGATAGCTTTTCTACCAATTTCGGGATTTGCGCCTGCCCCAAGGCCTTTAGTGAGGGAGCGTCCAATTTGGATACGACAGGTAGCTTTACACATTTCCAGTGCCTGTAGATCTGTATTTACTGAAATAAATTCGACTCCATTTAACTTTGTATCTATCATACGATTGATTGCATTGCCGCCTGCTCCACCTACACCTACCAACTTCATTTTGGCTGTCGGTGTGTTACTTTCGTCAAATGCAAATCTTAGATTCATGATATACTCCTTATTTATGGTACTAAGAGCAAATAATTCTTAAAAATTTATTTAGAGAATTCCTATATAAAATATATCTATTTCGGATTTCGGATATCAGGTTGCGGATTTAATTTATTATTTTCACATTAATTAAATCAACAATAGGATTTAAAAATCAACAAATATTGTTTATCTATTCTTTTTAGCAGTTTTAATTGTATTATTTGTTTAGCAAATTCTTTAGTTCGTTTTTTCATTTCTTCTAGCCTGAATGATTCATCAAAAGAAGTAATAGACAAAATAATTATAGGACAAAATGATTGTTATTTAATAAGTTAATTATTTTGTCATCAATAATTTTGTTTTTCTTCTTAAAAACTAAGTACCGAACTCACTCAAGAACTTAAGGTATTATTTTGTTTTTAATTACGCCTCTTTCTTGAATCAATTTATGAATAATGCAAGCTAGATAATTATCAAAATTCCCCTTAGTCCGCAATCCACAATCTGCAATCCGCAATACAATTTAATTAATAGAATTATAACGAGTAACACTACTAAACCACCGACGCATTCGTCCAATCACCCAATTGAATAAACCATGTTCGTTGTTGCCAATCAATTCATCTAGTTCGTATTTATGCTTAATTCCATAATGCACCAATCCAACCCCGGTGGCGTGAATTGGATTTTGGGCTAAATCAGTCAAACCGTTAAATCCGGAAGGCAGGCCCAATTTCACAGGCATATCAAAGATTTCTTCTGCAAGTTCCACGGTACCATCTAGCAAGGAGCCTCCTCCTGTTAAAACAACGCCCGCCGTCATAAGATGAACATAATTTGATTTTTTAATTTCCCTATTAGCCAAGCTGAAGATTTCCTCCATACGCGGTTGGATAATATCTACCAAAAGCGCCTTAGAGATTCGCCGAGGCGGACGGCCTCCTACTCCGGGTACTTCAATGGTTTCTTCGCGATCGCCATTATGGTGGATAGAGCAACCATACTGAATTTTGATTAATTCTGCTTGGTCTACTGGTGTTCGCAATCCAAGAGCTAAATCATTCGTAACATTTTTCCCGCCCAAACCTACTACCGTGGTATGGCGTATGCAACCTTCAAAAAACATAGCGATATCGGTGGTGCCGCCACCAAGGTCCATCACAATGACTCCCAATTCTTTTTCATCATCTCCTAAAACAGCATAACTGGATGCCAGTGGTTCAAGGACCAGATCCAAGACCTGCATCCCAGCACGGTCTATGCTGCGGTAAATATTTTGGGCTGAAGTAATAGCCCCTGTAACAATATGTACTTCGGCCTCCAAACGCACCCCAGACATCCCTATGGGATCTTTAATACCATGCTGGTCATCTACAACAAACTCTTGGGGCAAGATATGAAGAATTTCACGATCAATGGGAAGAGCGACAGCCTTGGCCGCATCGATAACTCGGCGAATATCAGCCTGACTGATTTCGTTCTCTGAACCTGCCACCGCTACTACACCACGGCCGTTGATACTGCGGATGTGATCTCCGGCAATCCCTGCAAACACTTCTTTAACTTGAATCCCTGCTATGCGTTCAGCATCTTCTACCGCAGCCTGGATAGATCGAATGGTTTTATCTAGATTAACAACCACGCCCCGTCTTAATCCTTCTGATGGACTGGTACCTACGCCAACGATTGTTGGTTCATTATTATCGTTTACTTCAGCTATAATAGCACCTATTTTGGTGGTACCAATGTCCAATCCAGTAATATAGTTTGACATGATTTGCTACATCCTCCTTTGGACTTTAGATGCAATATGGATTAGCTTGCTGCCCGCTCTTTAACAATAACTTGACCTGCGTATCTCAGGTCAAAATATTCAATTTGAGGGACATGTTTTTCTGAATCCAAAAGTTTCAGAACTTCCATCAAATTTTCGCCTTTTTTTTCTAAGTCCTCGAGACCCATTAAAACAGGCACGGTCCCATCGGTCAAATAAAAAAACACACCCACATTTTGTGAAATTGAAATTTCAGAAATGCGACAGTAAAGTTTAAACTGATGTTTTTTTAAATATTCAAGAAAAATTAATAGTTTTTTAACTTCTTCTGATTTATTGATGTAGCCTTTATTAATCATTATATTGGAAATTATTGGATAATCGCACAGCATCGCCGGATGGAACTTTGGCAGCACGCGCCCACGTTCATCGATGGCAAACAGCTCAATATTGTTAACCAGGGCGATTGGTGCTCTTTCAACAATTTTGATTATCAAGAGGGAAGGCAATCGACGACTTACTTGGACTTCTTGGACCAGAGGATGTTGACTCACTTGTCTTTCTATGGCTCTGAGGTCTATGTCAAAAATATTTTTCAAAGTATCAATTCTAACATATTTTCGCAGCTCGTCTTTCTTAATAAATTGGGTTCCCTCAATCTTAATTTCTTTTAGCTGAAACAACTCCTGAGCACCAAGCCAGGTTGTGATTTTCAGAACCAAAAGAATGGCGGTGGTGAGAATTAAAAATATAATCCCAATCCGTCTTAAAGAAAAAATACTGGCTTTTTTACTACTGTTGCCTCTTCTGTATTTAGAATAAACCATCATGACCCTTCCTCCCGTAGTTAATTAAAGCCAATCATTTCAATTTCGCATTTAAGCTGTACGCCAAATTGATTGAGAACCCGCTCCTGGACTATGTCCATCAATTTTCTTACGTCCTCTGCCCTCGCACCGCCTAAATTGATGATAAAACCTGCGTGTTTTTCAGAAACTTGAGCCTTACCCACTCGTAGTCCTTTGCAGCCGGATTCTTCAATCAGCCGACCTGCATAATCACCAGGCGGTCGTTTAAACACACTTCCTGCCGAAGGATACTCCAGTGGCTGTTTGGCCTCTCTTCGTGTTAAGGTTTGTTTCATTTGTTCAGCGATTTCTTTTTTGTTTCCAGGTTCTAATTCAACCCCTATTCCAAGAAACACGCGTTTCCCTGGAACAATCCCGCGCCGATAACCAAAATCAATGTTTTCTTTTTTCAAATGAATAATTTCACCTGTGGGTTCTAAAATATCTACTGAAAGAACCCTATCAAACAACTCTACTCCAAAGGCGCCAGCATTCATTTTAATGGCCCCTCCTACTGTCCCCGGAATGCCAATTAAATTCTGAAATCCTACCAATTCCTCATCTCGTAAATAATTTAAGAAATCCCACAGCTTTCGACCGGCACCAACCCAGACTCGATTTTCATCTCGTTTAATTTCACTTGAGCATTTCCGCAAATCAATTACTAAGCCTCGAATTCCTTGGTCGCTAACTAATATATTTGAACCCAATCCTATAATAAACCTGGCGATTTCACGTTCTTCAGTAAATAGAACTAATTTTTTTAAATCTTCTAATTCATCTGGTATCACATATACATCAGCCGGGCCGCCGATTTGATAAGATGTATATTTTGATAGCGGTTCATCAAACAGTACCCCACCTCTACAAATTTTTCTAATTTCATCTTTCCACAAACTCTTCACTATATCTATTATGCCTCATCCGTACAAGCCAAAGGCCTAATTAATTCATCTATTTTATCAACTATTTCTTTAGCGGCATTGGGTTTGGACAATTGTCGGGCTGCCTTCGCCATGGCCATTCTTTTATTTGGATTATCTAATAATTCAAATATTTTCTCGATTAAAACGTCTTCAGTTAAAGAATCCTCTAAAATCACAATTGCCGCGTTTGCTTTTTCCATAGTTCTTGCATTATATTCTTGATGCCCGGAAGTAGAATATGGATACGGTACCAAAATAGATGCAAGCCCACAAATAGTAATCTCTGAGAGGGTAGAGGCCCCCGAACGGCAAAGAACAATATCAGAGGCCGCGTAGGCTGAGGCCATATCTTCGATGTATGGGTGGACACAGATTCGGTCCTTAAAGCGCTGACATTTGGAAGAGACCACCTGGATATCGCTTGCACCTGTAGCCCATAGAATTTGTAAATCAGGATATGCCGTCAACCGTTCAAGACCTTTTAAGACCTGCATGTTAATGGCATGAGCTCCTTGGCTTCCGCCAAATATGAAAAGGGTGCTTTTGTTTTTTTGTAGGTTGAATTTATTTAATGCTGTATCTCGTTCTACCATGTTGAGATTTCCCCGCACCGGATTTCCACTGACAAAAATGTTTGGCTGCTTTTCAAAATAATGACGAGATTCTTCAAAAGTAACATGCACCTGTTTAACCCATTTACCGAGAATGCGATTTACCAATCCGGGAAAACTGTTTTGTTCCTGAATAACGGTTGGGACACCAAAAGCGATGCCCATCATTAAAGCTGGTCCACTCACATATCCGCCTGTGCCAATAATTACATTTGGTCGGAAGGTTAATATTAATATGGCGCATTGGAACAGGCTCACATTAAGTCTTAATGGAAAAAGCAAATTGCTAAGACTCATTTTCCTTCGAAACCCTCGCATCCAAATTTTTTTAAATTCATAAAAGGTTTTGGGCAATACTTTATTTTCAATACCATAATTTGTACCGACAAATAAAATTTTTGCTTTCCAGCGCTTTTCAATTTCCTCCGCTAAGGCTATGCCTGGATAAAGGTGACCCCCTGTACCACCGCCGGCAATAATTACTTTAATCGTTTCGGGTGAATCCATATCTGCCTGCATAATTTCGGCGGTATTTATAATTCCGTACCGGGTAAAGGCGATGTTTGTGCCAATTCTGAGTGGATATGTTTAACAGAATCCCAATTCCGATTAGATTGACTAATAGGGCTGAGCCTCCATAACATAAAAATGGCATGGGAATTCCAGTAATTGGCAATAGATTCACAACCACACCAGCGTTAGTAAAAGTATAAACAGCGATGTTTAGCACAATCCCGACGGCTAATAGCTTTCCCTGAGTGTCGGGTGCCATGAACGCAATTTTAAATCCACGCCAGATTAAAACAATAAACAAAATTAGAACCGTAGTTGTACCAATTAGCCCCAGTTCTTCTCCAACGATCGCAAAAATAAAATCAGTAAATGGATCGGGCAAAAAATGGTACTTTTGTTTTCCGCCGCCGAGCCCAAGACCGAATAAACCGCCATTGCCCAATGCGATTAGAGCTTGCTGTGTTTGCCAAACCACATTCTCACCTTTTAGAGAAGCAAAATATTCAAGTAATCGTTCTTTCTGGTATCCGTCTTTTAAAAGATAGAATATAAAAATTGGTAGAGATGTAAGTCCAAGTAAAAACAGATACCGAAACTTTATTCCAGCTAAAAATAGAAGAATCACCGCAATAAAAATAATGAGCGCCGCACTTCCCACGTCCGGCTGAAGTAAAATTGGAATGGATATTAATCCAATAATTAATAAATAAAAAAGTAAGCCCTTATCACTTTCTCGACTCTTAAAATCCTTTTTACCCAGAAATGACGATAGAAAAAATATTAGAGCGATTCTTGCAAAGTCGGATGGTTGAAATTGGAAATTTACTATAAATATCCAACGCTTGCTTCCTCGAATTTTCGTTACATTGGGGCCAACTAAAAGATATATTAAAAAACAAAATGATAAAATCAATAAAGCTGGTGAAATCTTTAACCAAAGTTGGTAATCTAACTTTGTGACTACAATCATTAGTACAAATCCAATCGCGACTTTGTATATATGGGATTCTAAAAAATGGTGACTATCTTTATGATATTCTTGTGCTTTAAATGAACTGGCACTGTAAACCATGACGACTCCAAGTACAACAAGAATTACTACGACTAAGAATAGGGTAGAGTCAAATTTTAAATTATTGGTTTTCATATCTATTCAGCAATGGCAGATAAAAATAAATGTCAAAAATTGTTTTCCTTCAGTCTTATTAATTTAATTCCCATTCTAAGAAATGTAATCTATCGAATCTTAAAAGTACTTAAACTAAATAAAATTAGCAAAATAGCTATAATCCAGAAACGAACCACTACTTTTTGCTCATTCCACCCTAACAGCTCAAAGTGATGATGTAGGGGTGCCATTTTAAAAATGCGTTTTTTGGTGCGTTTATAATACAGAACCTGGATGATTACCGAGAGGCTTTCTGCTACAAACACACCGCCAATGATAATTAAAAGCAGCTCCTTTTTCAGTAAAATGGCCAGTGTGCCGATGGCGCTGCCAAGCGCAAGGGCGCCCGTGTCCCCCATAAACACCTGAGCCGGATAAGAATTATACCAGAGAAATCCCAGGGCCGCTCCGACTAACGCGGCGCAGTAAACCGTCAGTTCGCCTGTACCCGGTAAATAGATGATATTTAAATAATCACTAAAATCAACTCGACCTGATATATAGGCGATAGCTGCCCAGGCTAACGCAGAAATTCCAATGAGACCAATGGCCAATCCATCAAGGCCATCGGTTAAGTTTACGGCATTGGAGGTGGCTGTAATGACAATGATGACCATCGGTATATAAAAGATGCCAAAGTCAATTTCATAATTTTTAAAAAAAGGTACGGTGCTTAAAGTACTTATTCCCTCAAATTGCGGTGAAAAATAAATAACAGCCCCTACTATTGCACCAAGGCTTATTTGGCCGATGAGTTTGTACTTCGCAATCAGTCCTTTGGGGAGCTTTTTTACCGCTTTTAAATAATCATCTATAAATCCAACCCACCCCATCCAGAGGGTCGAAAACAGAATTAAAAGAACATAAATATTGGCAACTTTGGCCCAGAGTAGAGTAGGTAACAAAACGGCGGTTAGGATAATTAAACCTCCCATGGTGGGGGTACCAGCTTTTTTTAAATGGGTTTTGGGGCCATCCATACGAATTTCTTCGCCAATCCTATACTGACGAAGTTTTTTAATTATGTATGGACCTACAACAAAACTGATAAGTAGAGCGGTAATAGCGGCCCATGCCGAGCGAAATGTGATGTATCGGAATAAATTAAACCCGGAAATATATTCTCGCAGGGGAAAAAATAGATAATAGAACATTTTTCTATTTAGCGTAAGTTTAGTGAAATAAAAATTCTACTAATTGAGCTCCATATCAAGCAAAAAATGTTAATAGTTCATCACATTAAAATAACTTTTCAATAATTTCTTCCATTTTCATACCGCGAGAACCTTTGACTAACAGAATATCTCCCGCTTGAATTAATTCTTTTAGAGTAGTAATTAAATCATTTTTATTGGTAAAATGTTGTGCTATGATTTTTTTGCTTAATTTCTGAGCTTCCTGAACCGCTGCTTCAGAATGAGGTCCATAAGCCAAAAAAGCATCTACTTTGAAATTTTTTAAGGACTTTCCTATCTTCTCATGTTCTGCTGGGGCTGCTTTTCCCAGCTCTAACATATCTCCAAAAACAAAGATCTTTTTTCCGGGGGTGGTCATTTGGCATAAAACCTTCAAAGCGGCTTTTGTGGAGTCGGGATTGGCGTTGTAGCTGTCGTTTAAAATGACAATATCCTTGTGTCTTAATACTTCCATACGCTTGGAAGGCAGTTTGATATCCTCCAGAGCAGACTTGATGCTATCCAAGTTTATACCAAATTCCAGACCCACGGTCACAGCGGCTAAGGCATTGTACAAATGATGTTGCCCAAACAAATTAATTTTAATCAACTTACCTTGAACTTTAAAGCTTGGGTGTCCCAGATCATCGCTCCCGGTAAATTCGCCAAAAACCTTGGCTTCATCCTTGAAGCCGTATGTAATGCATTTTACAAACTTGGGAGCAAGTTTTACGATCCAGGGGTCATCTATATTTAAAAATACTATACCATTTGGATGAAGATATTCAAAAAGTTCCATTTTTGCTCTGGCTACTCCTGCCAAATCACCAAAAAATTCTAAATGGCCACGGCCGATGTTGGTAATTAAACCGTATTGGGGATCGGTAATTTCACACAGCCGTGTGAGTTCACCAAAATGATTGGTGCCCAATTCTAATACCGAAGCCCAATGATGCTTATTCAGCCTAAAAAGAGATAAAGGAACACCTATGTGATTATTGAGATTACCCTCGGTTTTACAAATTTGTCCCTGTTTCGATAGAACAGCAGCCACCATTTCTTTTGTTGTTGTTTTACCATTGCTGCCTGTAATTGCAATCACTGGACAATTAAATTTTTTGCGATAGCAACGGGCTGCCTCTTGCAGGGCTGTTATGGTATTGTCAACTACAAATATATTTTGATTTTCAAATTTAGTACGCTCCTGCTGCCACCAGCTTTTTTCAACCACAGCAGCAGCGGCATTTTTGCTGAATACATCCCGAACAAAATGATGGCCATCATAGATATCTCCACGAAGGGCAAAAAAGATCTCATTAAGTCGAATCTTCCGGGAATCCGTAGATACACCAGATATTTCTTGATCTAATTTCTCTGTCGCACCAAGGTATTCAAAATGATAGTTTTTGATTGCAAGAAATTCTTGAAGTGTGAAATCCATGTATACTATAATTTTTGATTCACAACAAAGGGCACAAAAATTTCAATTGACTATTCATTTAACCTGAATGATTCATCAAAAGAAGTAATAGACAAAATAATTTTAGGACAAAATGATTGTTTTTTAATAAGTTAATTATTTTGTCGTCCATAATTTTGTCTTTCTTCTTAAAAACTGAGTACCGAACTCACTCAAGAACTTAAAGTATTATTTTGTTTTTAATTACGCCTCTTTCTTGAATCAATTTATTCTATTATCCCGAAAAACTTTGTTTTTTTAACAAAATTTTTGTTTGTTGCCTTGTGCTACGTTAGGAATAATGCAAGTTAAGTCTTTGCGTCTTTGTGGTTTATTATAATGCTTAGATTTTTATATTGGTAACCGGTTCACATTCTAACATACATCTTGCCCCTACTTTCATTTTAGTTCCCGGTTTAGGCTCCTGTCTCACCACTCGCCCACTGCCAAATATCTGCACAGTTAATCCTCTTAAAGCTAACTCGCCCACGGCCTTACGCAGCGAAAAGCCGGCTAACTTAGGCATGATTGTATAATTAGTTTTATTTGGATAATCCGACAATGTTAAAAATAAGACAGATTTTTTCTTTGAATCTAAATCGGATCGCAGTTCCTGTTTTTGTACTATTTCCCCTTCTCCTAGAAGTTCATATTTGATTTGCAGTTCATTCAATAATTTTATGGCGGTTTGTTTTCGTCTCCCTATTAAATCTGGTATCTCGACCTTTTCGGCTATTTGAATTTTATTGGATGATATCTTGACATGTCGGACAGGTGGTTCATCATAAATTTTAAATATGCGTTCAAGCATCTTCCGAAAAGTTGGGGCGGCTACGTGACCACCAGAGTGGATAGGATAGGGCTCATCAATGGTTAAATAGATTAATATTTGAGCCTGATCCGCTGGAAAAAATCCGGCAAATGAAGCCACAAACTTAGAATTTGAATAACCAGGCCTGTCTTCTAAGGGTTTCTGGGCTGTACCGGTTTTACCGGCAATTCTTAAGCCAGATATTTTAGCCTGTTCACCCGTGCCGTCTGTCACAGCTTCTTCTAAAATGTCTTCCATGATATTGGCGATTTCTCGTGGCATCACCCTGCGAATGATCTGATGTTTGAACTGGAACAATGAATCATTTTCTTTACTTCTAATTTCTTTAACAATGCCGGGTTTCATCAGCATACCTCCATTAGCGATAGCTCCATAGGCCATAGCCATCTGCAAAGGAGTTACCGCAACTTCATGCCCAATCGATATGGCTGCTAAAGAAAATTCTGACCATCTCGTAGGGTTTTTCAAAATGCCGGAAACTTCTCCCCTTAAGCCAATGCCAGTTTTAACGCCAAAACCAAGGGCTCTAGCTGCCTTAAAGAGCCGATCTTTTTCTACCACCTGCGCAATCTTAACGGTCCCAATGTTGCTGGAGTACTTAAATACATTCTTAAATGAAAGCCAAGTATATTTTTGGGGATCATTGATTTCTTTACCAAAGAACTTAAATTTACCATTTTCACAAAAGAAGATATCGTTGGTTTTTTTTACCTTTGAAGCCAAGGCCGCCATCATTGTTACAATCTTAAATGTAGAGCCGGGTTCAAAAATATCCGTAATGGGCCGTATCCGCCAAGTCGCTGATTTGTATTGGGTAGCATGATTGGCATCAAAGCTTGGCACAGAAGCCATAGACAATATTTCGCCAGTATTGGGATTGGTGATGATCACACTGCCTCCTTTGGCCCGATATTGAGCGACAGCCTTTGTTAACTCTTCCTCGGCAATGGTTTGTAAAATGTGGTCAATGGTTAAAATAACATCATCACCAGGTTTAGGCTCCTGGGTGATGGATTCAATTGGCATTAAATTTTTCCCATTGGCGTCTTTTTGCAGAACACTCCAACCATCCCGACCTTTTAAATATTTGTCGTAGTCTAATTCAATACCGCTCAATCCCTTACCATCGACCCCAACAAAACCCAGGACCTGAGCCAGTTTTTCATTTAATGGATAAACCCTTTCGCTGGTTTCAATAAATTTTATACCAGGAATATTCATCTTTTTGATGGCCGCCACTTTATCTTCTTCAAGCCTTCTGGAAAGTACAACATATCTGCTGCCTTTTCGAATTTTATCTAAGAGTGATGTTTTACTCTGTTTTAAAATCTTGCTTAATTTCTTAACTGCATCCATTGTATCGCTGACCACTTTTGTATCTAATTCCAAATCATAGCAGGGTTTGTTGAGGGCTAATGCTTTGCCAGTACGATCGTAAATCAGACCTCTAGTGGCTTTCACTGAATCTACGCGCAAGTATTGTTCCTTTGCTAAGGCTTTAAATTTGTCACTTTCAAAAATTTGAATTTGAAATAAGCGTAGAAATATTATGATTCCGGCTAAAAAAAGTAAATACCGAACAAACTGGATTCTCCAATGTTTTATTGAGTTTTTGTGAGGAAGAATCCTCATGCTTCTTGCTGGAGGGTTATGGTAACGTCTATTTCTTAGTACTTTATTCATTTAATCATTTTTCAATTTCAATAATATCTTCGTTTGGTATAAAAACCAAATACAGATTTTTTTGAGCAATTTCACGAATCCTACTAAAGCTTGATAGCCTGGCAACCTCAGCTTTCAATTCTTCATTTTCTACCAAAAGGCGGTTCCGTTTCATTTTTAATTGTTGGATTTCAGCAGACACAAAATTGGTTTGCACTTTTAACCAAACATAAAAAATCATCAAGAAAAAACCGAGTAAAACAATGGAAAAAAGTGAAAACCTTGAACGATTTTTTGAATTTTTTCTAACTCTTCGAGAACGTCGCATAGCTATATCCGTGTGCCATTTTTTTCTTGAAACGGTTATATTCTAAAAAAATGCTCCACTCTCCACTCTCCACTCTCCACTCTCCACTCTCCACTCTCTACTCTCCACCAATACTCTCCGCTGATCTAAGCCGAGCGCTGCGACATTTCGGATTTCTTTGAATTTCCGACTCAGAAGGGCGAACCGGACGCTTGGTCAAAACCTTTAATACACCTGGTTTGCCACAATCACATAAAGGTGCTTCCGGCGCACAAACGCAGCGGGCAGATTCCTGTTTGAAAAAATCCTTCACCAAACGATCTTCCAGGGAATGGTACGATATCACTACCATTCTACTAAGCGGGTACAAACACTCTAAACTTATTTTCAAACCTTCGGCCAAATTTTCTAACTCCTCATTTACAGCTATGCGCAAGGCCTGGAAAATTCTCGCTACCGATTTAACCCGATTTTGGTACGGCAGAACTTTGCTCACTATCGCCCTTAAGTCCTCTGTGGTCTGTATTGGAGAATGTTTCCTTTCCTTTATTATGGCACGTGCAATGGTTTTAAACCTTCTTTCCTCGCCATAAGTTTTAAATAGGTTACTTAATTCGCTTTCCGAATAAGTATTGATAATTTCATAGGCCGTTAGTTTTTGTTTTGTATTCATACGCATGTCTAAAGGGCCCTTTAAATTATAACTAAATCCGCGCGCTGCTTTTTCAATTAGAGATGAAGACAAACCCAGATCCAGTAAAATTCCATGAACCCGGTCAATTTTTAATCCTATTAAAATTTTATCTAATTCTTTGAAATTTCCTTGTTGAATGTGTACTTGGTTTTTAAATGGCTTGAGTCGTTTGGTGGCAAAATCAACAGCCTCTTCATCTAAGTCCAGCCCGATGAGTAAGCCCTGCGGGCCAAGTCTTTCCAGAATGGTCTGGGCATGACCACCTCCGCCAATGGTGCCATCCAGATAAATGCCATTTTCATTCGTTATTAAATAATCAACGGCCTCATTTGTCAAAACAGGTTCATGAAACACATTTTTAACTCACATTTAAAATCCAAATTTTTTAAGCTCTTCCTTGGCCGATCTTTCCTCGGGAGATTGGGAGACTTCCTGGTATCGCTTCGGGCTCCAGATTTGCACCTCGTCCATGCACCCTAAAATTAGAACCTTTTTTTTAATTCCAGCATGTTGACAGTATTCTGTCGGAACAGCAATGCGTCCTTGCGTGTCAAGTGAGGCTTCCATTGAGTTCATTCCAAGTAAACGTCGCAACCTTTTTGCATCGTCATTACTTCGAGGAAGTTTTGCAGCACGATTACCAAATCTATCTTGCCATATATCATAAGGATAAAGGGTTAAATAACCATCTTCAAACTTTGTGAGCATACATTTATTTTGAAACAATTCGGCAATAACTTTCCGAATTTTTGATGGGATGCTAAGCCGATTTTTATCATCAAGCGAATATTCATATGTGCCGATGAAATAATCCATGTTACTTTATATTTTTATAGGAATTATATCATGGGATATAATTCCATATTAAACCACTACTCCCCACTATTAGGGAAAATATACTCAATTACCCCATCAAAGTCAAGTAAAATTTAAAAGTTTTGAAGAAAATATTAATGGAAGCATTGACAGCTAATGTCCTCTATTGGTGTACCTTTCTACATACCTGTACAGCCCGCTGCTCATTCATTCGATAAAACCACAGTTATTGGTGGGAGGACTTCATTAAACAGGACACTAAGTAGTTTGAAACTGTGGTATCAGATTAACAAACTAGGATCATTCAGTATATTCATGCTTTTTTAACACAGGTTCATGAAACATCACAGGACTCTTAATTTATATTCCAAATTCTTCGAACTCTTCGATTAAAGATTTTTCTTCAGGTGTTTGGGAAACTTTTTCATAGTTATCTGGGTTCCAAAGTTGTATAGTGTCTACCGAGCCAATAATCTTTATTTTCTTTTCGATGCCAGCATGTTTGTAGTAGTCTGTTGGGATATTGATTCTACCTTGTTTATCTAATGTAACTTCGGTTGTATTCAAGCCAATCAAGCGTCGCAATCTGTTGGCCTTTTTATCACTATGAGGCAACTCGAAAATTTTAGCGCCAATTCTTTCATTCCATATAGTATATGGATACAGCGTTAAGTAATTCTCTTGTTCTTTTGAAACGATAAAATTAGTTTTACCAAGCTTGGTCATCACTTTACGGAACTTGGCTGGAATGCTAAGCCGATTATTATCATCAATGGTGTAGTCATACGTGCCGAGAAAGTAATCCATATTATTTATTGATTTTTATAGGCTTAAAAAAAACTCAAAATCCCGTTTCTTCCCGTTATATCCCAATCTCCCCCAAAATAATTAATTTCCCCATGAATGTCAAGAAAAATTTTAATTTTATTGTTATTTTTTTACTTGACAAATTATGAAAAATTTTATATATAGTTAATCGTAAGTGGGAGGAAAGAATTGCGATTCCTGTCTTTATTTCTACTTTCAATTTCCTTTCTATTTCCAAATGTGAGTTATTCGTGAATCTGCTTCTGAATTAGGGATGATGAGTTTGTGTATGATTTAAGCGGCTTTAGTTTTCCTCCTTCTTTTTTCTAA
>JBHIAC010000078.1:0-15439 GCA_046758365.1 bacterium | reverse complement strand
CCGATAGAACTGAGAATTTATTATCTCTGCTAAAAAAGATGCAGGGGTTGCAATTTGGAGACCAGCTTTTTAATAGAAGCACTACGATATATTGGATAATTCCTGAAATTGATAGATTAGATTTAGACATAACAGCCCATGAAGAACAGTTTAGCCCAGAAGAATATCAAAGAAGATTTAAAAATTTTGAAGAACTTCATAATAAATATTTTATATTTTCAGTGGATTTAAGAATGCCCTTTAATCCAAAATGGCCTCAAAATAAACTTCTTGAATTTCTTAAGGCCAACTTAATCATATCTCTTGAGAATGGTACTGGAAACATATATTTTCCCAAGGCCAAGAGATTCCGAGTCATTGAACGATTTCAAGAAGACGATATAAAAGAGGCTTTAATGGGATACAAGAAAGATTTGGAAGTACGATTTACCGTACGTTTATTGTTTGATAGAGAGAGCGATTCAGAGCAGATTATTACTTCATCTACCAAAAAAATCGCGATCAAACTCGGTCTAAGAAAAAGTCCCCCTTACAGTATTGGATATTTTGATGAAAAATATTTTCAAGGATATATGTGGAAAGTTGTCCAAGATAAATAGAAATTTTTTGTCCAGGAAATCGTGTCTGGCCAAAAACAAATGAACTTGCGTAGTCAAGCGTCCTAGCTTGATTAAAAAACAATAAATTAGAATGTTGGCCCAGACTTTTTTTCAATTATAGAATTATAAAAAAGCCCCCAGCTCTCGCCAGGGGCCCGGAGGGAGGAAAAAATGAGGTATTAGAGGAAACGGTATCCTGTACCATGTATTGTTTCTATGTATTGGGAAGGATATTTATACTCTCCCAATTTTTCTCGTAATCTTTTAATATGAACGTCCACGGTCCTATTAGTTACGTAGACTTTTTTACCCCACACTCGCTCTAAAATTTCTTTTCTTGAAAAAACATTCATTCTGCGGGATGCTAATAGATAGAGTAGTTTAAATTGTATATAAGTCAAATCTATGGGTTTGCCGGCTTTACTAACTCGATGCTCGTCTAAATTAATTTCTATATCTTTGACTTTAATCTTTTTGTTTTCATTTGCCACCAATCTACGGTGAATGGCCTTGATTCTTGCTACGAGTTCTCGAGTGCTAAATGGTTTAGTAACAAAATCATCGGCACCTAACTCAAAACCTTTAATTTTAACCAATTCATCATTATTTGATGATAAAAAGATGATACCGGCTTTTCGGGTTCCAATGTCATCCTTTAATTCTAAACAGGTTGCCCAAGCTTTATCCCCAAATTCATCCAAATCAATAATGATGACTGATGGTTTTTCTCTCATGGTGATTTCAAGGGCATCGCTAATTTCATCAAAATGGGTTGTCGAGAATCTTTCTCTTTCTAATACTTCATCCAGAATTCGAGAGCCATTATCATGAAAGTTATCAAATATCAAAACATTGCCTTTTTCCACCTTTTCCATAGTTAATCCTCCAAAGTATGAGTATTAAATAACGTTGATTACTATTTCATATATATGAGGAGCTTAATTCAATCAAAACTCCGGCCTCACACCGAGATACGAAGTAAAATTCATGTGTAGTAAATGTCTCTAAACCCTTCCAGCTTTAAATTCGTTTAGGACAATCCAGCGATCCCGGTGGGAGGCACAGATACTAATCATGACATCATCAATAAAAGAGGTTTTGTCAATTACACTGTTTCGTTTTGCAACATCTGTGCCAATTGTTCTATTTTAATACAACTTTTTCCCGTTTAACATTCTACAAATTTTGAAATTTGTAAAACTATCGCTATCTTATTATGTTTCAATAAGTTAATAATAATTGTGAAAATTCAAAAACTTGGATGAGAAGATTTTTCACATAAAATTGCATTGAAAAATATTACCGTTGTGAACATTTTATACGGCAAAAAATCATACAACTGATCGAAATTAGTACACTTTTTACAATTTAATACACTTTTCGCAAATTAATACACTTTTACTTAAATTTATTACTATAAAAATCTCAATGACCTTGACACGTTTTGGGGCGGAGAAAAAGCCCTTGCAACTAAACCTAAAATATGCTATATTGTCGTTTGTGATTTAAGAAATTAAATCGTATACAACATCCAGGAGGTTATATGCGTCGTAGAAAGGTCATCATTATGGGTGCTGCAGGGAGAGATTTTCATAATTTTTATATGCTTTACAAAGATAATGGGGAATATGAAGTATCCGCGTTCACCGCGACACAAATTCCAGATATTGAAAGGCGAATTTTTCCAGCAGAATTGGCAGGTGCACAGTATCCGCAAGGCATCCCGATTTATCAGGAAAGCAACCTCAAAAATTTGATTATAAAACATCAGATCGATGAGGTTGTTTTTTCTTATAGTGATGTCTCGCATGAATATGTCATGCACAAAGCATCTATGGTTAATTCAATGGGGGCTGATTTTGTATTATTGAATGTACAAAATACTATGTTAAAAAGCACCAAACCCGTAGTGGCAATTTGTGCGGTTCGGACAGGTTGTGGAAAAAGCCAGACGACACGGCGCGTAGCTCAAATTTTAAAGAACATGGGGAAAAAGTTAGTGGTGGTGCGTCATCCGATGCCTTATGGTGATCTAAGTGCTCAGAAATGTCAGCGTTTCGAAAATTATGAAGATTTAAATAAATACAACTGTACGATTGAAGAACGGGAAGAATATGAGCCACACTTGGCTCTGGGTAGCATTGTTTATGCTGGAATAGATTATAAAGAGATTCTAAAACAAGCACAGCAAGAAGCTGATGTGGTAATTTGGGACGGGGGCAATAACGATACTCCATTTTTTAAGCCGGACTTACACATTGTGGTTACTGATCCCTTAAGGCCTGGACATGAATTGAGTTACTTTCCAGGTGAAACAAATTTACGCATGGCAGATGTAGTTATTATTAACAAGCAAACCATCGCTGCCTTTGAGGATATCGAAGAAGTACGGGCAAATATCTTAGAGAATAATCCTTCTGCTGTGACGATTGATGCATCATCTCCTATTTTTGTAGAAAATTCTCAGGTAATAAAAGGGAAAAAGGTTTTAGCTGTGGAGGACGGTCCAACGCTCACCCACGGAGAAATGACATTTGGCGCGGCTGTGGTAGCTGCCGAGAAATTCGGTGCCTCTGAACTTGTAGATCCAAGACCCTTTTTAGTGGGTTCACTCAAAGAAACCTATGAAACATATCCTGAAATTGGTGAGGTTCTTCCTGCAATGGGCTACGGCGACCAGCAAATAGCGGATTTAGAAGCCACTATAAATGCCGCAGCATGTGATGCGGTGATTATTGGTACGCCTATTGATCTGCGGAAATTGATTAAAATTAATAAGCCGGCTGTACGGGTGACTTATGAACTTCAGGAAATTGGTCGGCCCAATTTAGAAGATGTACTTCAAAGGTTTGCCTAAAAGTCATTGTAAAAGATATGACTAATTAGAAATATATCCCTAAACAGAAAAGAAGGTCAGTTTTTGATTCATTTTGGTAAGTTTAGACTAAGTTTAAAATAGTCTATTGGAAAGGAATAAATGAAACACGGCACCGTCGCAGTGGTTGCATTGGGTGGCAATGCCATCACCCGTGAATTCGAAGAAGGAAACATCACCCAGCAGTTTGCTAATACCCGTCGCAGTTTAGTTGGAATTTTAGATTTAATAAAGAAAGGTTACCGCATTGCCTTAACCCATGGCAATGGCCCTCAAGTAGGAAATGCCTTAATCCGAGTGGAAGAAACCCGACATCTTGTTCCACCTTTACCTTTGGGTTGTATTGTTGCAGATTTACAAGGTGGAATGGGATATATGATTCAACAGTCACTCCAAAACAA
Organism: bacterium; assembly: GCA_046758365.1. GTDB lineage: Bacteria > Zhuqueibacterota > Zhuqueibacteria > Oceanimicrobiales > Oceanimicrobiaceae > JBHIAC01. The sequence continues at coordinate 11,564 of JBHIAC010000078.1, read as the reverse complement.
ATTGCAAAGAAGTGGGATTGGTAGAGAAGTAGTAACCATAGTAACTCAGGTAATTGTGGATAGAAATGATCCTTCAATTATTAATCCTACTAAATTTGTAGGCCCATTTATAAAAGAAGAAGAGATAGAGGAAATCGTCTATAAACGGGGGTGGGTAATAAAAGAAGATCCTGGCAGAGGTTTTCGCAGAGTAGTGCCTTCCCCTATTCCTTTGGAGATTGTAGAGAAGAATATCATCCAGAGATTGGTGGATGAAGGAACAACTGTAATTTGCAGTGGCGGCGGTGGGATTCCAGTTTATGTAGAAGACGATGGAACCTATGAAGGGGTCGATGCAGTGATTGATAAGGATTTAGCTGCGGCTATATTAGCTAGAGATATTGATGCAGATGAATTGTATATTTTAACGGCGGTGGAGAAAGTAGCCCTAAATTTTCGAAAATCCCATGAAATTCAATTGGAGAGCATGACGGTTAGGGAAGCGAAGCAGTATATGGAAGAAGGTCATTTTCCAAAAGGAAGCATGGGACCCAAAATTCAGGCAGCTATTAATTTTATCGAAGCTGGAGGGAAAGCGGTGGTTATTAGTTCCGTTGAAAAAATGACAGAAGCTGTTGCAGGACATACAGGAACTCGAATCGTACCATGAGAGATTATTTAATAGCTACATTGACTAAAATTACTAAGGCAATGGTTAATGAATTTGAAGTTAATGTCATTAAAAAGTATTTAGACTTTAAGCATTATTATGATTCTTATAATGAATATTTAATAAAGAGATTAGCCGAAGAAGGTTGATATTGAAAAATTCCTTTTAACGATTCAGGAGGCCAAAAATTGAAAATACATGAATATCAAGCGAAAGAAATCCTAAAAAAATTTGGTGTTGATGTACCTAAAGGAAGTTTGGCTGAAACGCCTGAAGAAGCAGAAAAGATCGCCATTGAATTAGGTGGTACGGTGGTGGTCAAAGCTCAAATTCATGCCGGTGGTAGAGGTAAAGGCGGCGGCGTCAAAATTGTCCAAAATGCCGATGACACGGAAAAAGTAGCCAGTGAAATAATTGGAATGAATCTGGTTACTCACCAGACAGGTCCACAGGGTAAAAAAGTCAGAAAAGTTTTGGTAGAAGAAGGTTTGGAAATTGAGCGGGAACTATATGTGGGAATTGTTTTGGACCGAGCCAAAAGTCAGATGGTTTTTATGGCAAGCACAGAAGGTGGCGTGGAAATCGAAAAAGTTGCCAGTGAAACTCCTGAAAAGATATTGAAAGAATATATTGATCCCTCAGTGGGCTTTCAATCTTTTCAAGCACGTAAGTTAGCATTTGGTTTGGGGTTGACTGGGGATCAGTTTAAAAATGCAATAAAGTTCTTTACTGCTTTGTACAAAGCTTTTGTAGTTTCAGACTGTTCCTTGGCTGAAATTAACCCGCTGGTGGTTACAAAAGACGGTCGGGTTTTAGCTTTGGATGCCAAAATAAATCTTGATGATAACGCTCTTTACCGTCACCCAGAATTTACAGATCTGCGCGATTTCCATGAAGAGGAACCCTTAGAAGTTGAAGCCTCCAAATACCATTTGAATTACATTAAGTTGGATGGAGAAGTGGGTTGTATGGTGAATGGAGCCGGGTTGGCTATGGCTACTATGGATATGATTAAATTGGCCGGCTCAGAACCAGCTAATTTTTTAGATGTCGGTGGAGCAGCCAGTGCTGAAACCGTGGAAAATGGTTTTAAAATTCTTCTTTCAGACCAATATGTGAAAGCCGTACTTATTAACATTTTCGGTGGAATTGTGCGGTGCGATCGCGTGGCTAAAGGAGTGATTGAAGCCGCAACCAAAATGGATATAGATGTACCAGTAGTAGTACGATTGGAAGGCACTAATGCCGAAGAGGCAGCTCAATTGTTAGAGCAGTCTGATTTGTCCTTTGAGGTAGGACGAAGTTTTCAAGAGGCCGCGCAAAAGGTTGTAGCCGCTATTTCCCATTAGCAATTGTTAATCGTCATTTGTTGCAACAGGAGAACCTTTACCAACAATTTGAAATTTAAAAATCCCAAAATGAGTCTACTGCAAAAAGCGGAATAATTCAAAAGCTAACCTTCTTAAAAAATGTAAAATGGTTTGATTTTCAATCGGTTACTCTAATTAATTAAAAGCAGACTAAACCTTAAATTATGGGAAGGTTAGCTTTTTGCATCAAAACCCAAAATAGAAGGAGATCAAAATTGAGTATTTTAGTTGGTGAAAATACGCGGGTCGTGGTTCAAGGAATCACTGGAAGTGAAGGTTCTTTCCATACTAGGCAGATGATAGAATATGGAACTAATGTGGTTGCAGGCGTTGTGCCTGGCAAGGGGGGGCAAAAATTCGATGATACAATCCCCATTTTTAATACAATAGCCGAAGCCGTTGAAAAGGAGGGTGCCAATGCATCTGCGGTCTTTGTGCCACCTCCCTTCGCAGCGGATGCAATCATGGAAGCGGCAGATGCTGGCATAGGATTGGTTGTTTGTATCACCGAAGGCATTCCAACTTTGGATATGGTAGACGTTGTTCATTATTTAAAAAATAGAGATACTCGTTTGGTAGGTCCAAACTGTCCAGGCGTTATTTCGCCAGATAAGTGCAAAATAGGTATTATGCCTGGGTTCATTCACAGGCCCGGAAAAGTGGGACTTATTTCACGTAGTGGCACTTTAACTTATGAAGCCGTGAAGCAATTGAGTGATTTAGACATCGGACAGTCAACGTGCATCGGTATTGGTGGGGATCCGATTATTGGAACAACGTTCACCGATGCTTTGAAACTTTTTAAAGAAGATTCAGGCACAGAAGCGGTTGTGATAATCGGAGAAATTGGTGGGACGGCCGAGCAAGAAGCTGCGGTTTATATAAAGGAAAATTTTGGTAAACCTGTTGTTGCATTTGTGGCCGGGAGAACAGCTCCACCCGGACGCCGCATGGGACATGCGGGAGCCATCATTTCTGGCAGCGAAGGCACAGCCAAAGAGAAAATCGAAATTCTTCAAAAGGCGGGGGTTCATGTGGCCGAAAGCCCTGCTGAAATCGGGTCAACTATGCAAAATGTTTTAAGTTAAATAATAAGTAGGAAAAAGGAGAGACTCTTGTGGAACGTACTTTAGCTATTTTGAAACCAGATTGTGTTGGCAGAAAATTAATGGGAAAAGTACTTGATAGAATAGAACATGCTGGATTTAAAATTCTTGCAATGAAAATGGTTCGATTGACCAAAGATACGGCTGGCGCTTTTTATGCCGTTCATCGAGAAAGGCCATTTTACAGCGATTTGGTCCAATTTATGTCCACCGACAAATCTGTGGTGCTGGTTTTAGAGAAGAATAATGCAGTAGCCGAGTTCCGAAAATTAATAGGGGCCACAGATCCGGCAGCAGCAGAAGCAGGAACTATTCGCAAAGATTTTGCTGAAAGCAAACAATATAATATTGTCCATGGATCGGATTCACCTGAAAATGCAAAAATGGAAATTTCCTTCTTTTTCTTTGAAAAAGAGTTGTTGGACAATAATCCTAATTAACTTGAAGGAGGCAAAAGATGTTTAAATATTATTTTTGCTTGCCTCTGCTTTTAGTTTTTTTTCTTTTTGCTTGCAGAAGCAAAGAAAGCGGAGAGAAAGAACCGGTAGCATCGGAATCAATTCAATTATCTGATACTACCAAAGTTCAGGCCGAAGCTGATTCCTTGGCAGAAGTACAAAAAAGAGTTAAACAAGAACCTATTCAAATTGTGGAAACCGAGGCGGGGCGATACACGGTGCAAGTGTCTTCTTGGCGGAAACGCAAGAATGCCGAACGTGATGCTCAGCGTTTTATTAATCAAGGCTATGATGCTTACATTCAGAAGGCCTACTTAGCAGACCGAAATGAAACTTGGTTTCGAGTTAGGATTGGACAATTTGCATCTAGGGATGAAGGTCGGCAATTAGCCACTCAACTGGCTGAGCTTCTTGAGTCTGGATATTGGTTAGATAAATATCGAGCCGAAAAATGATGTTAGAATTTTTTCTCGTTGATACATAAATTAATTGATAAATGAGTAGGTTGATAGCGAGAAATATCCAATCTAAGTTAAACTAAGGCAGCCATTTTTAACTTGACTATTGACAAAATATTAATTATATTAGACTTTTAAAAATGGATACCTATAATGAAAATTAACATTCAAAACCTTAATAATGGTATTCACACATACGAGATTATTACGTCAAGAGAGGCTTTAAATCTTGAAAATAATGAGATTTTTGTTAACGAAATAAAAATTAAAAGCAGTGTTGAGAAAAAAGACAAAAATATATTAGTCTTTACTAACATTAAGACCTTGGCAAATTATGTTTGTGACAAATGTTTAGTTAATTTTAAGAAAATTCTGCTAGATGATTTTTCGCTTTTATACACATTTGATATGGATTCCACTAAATATGAAGATGATGAAAAAATTAGATTTATTAATGCTAATACATACGAGATTGATTTAACCTCTGATGTGCGAGAAAGTTTACTTTTAGCTGTTCCGATGAAAGTTGTTTGCTCTGATGATTGTAAAGGATTGTGCCAAACATGCGGTGCAAATTTAAACGAAGGGGATTGTCAGTGTGTCCATGAAGATATTGATCCTCGGTGGGAGGCTTTAAAAAAACTTCTGACTTAAAGAAAAAAAGTTAAAGCAATCAAGTAAAGGAGAGGGAATATTGCCATTACCAAAAAGAAGACATTCTAAATCTCGAAGAGATAAAAGAAGAACACATTGGAAAATTACAGCGCCGAATGTAGTTGAATGTTCTCATTGTCATCAACCCAAAATGCCTCATCGTGCTTGTCCTAATTGTGGATATTATAGCGGTCGTTCCGTATTTATTCCTAAAGAAGTATAAAATAGCATAAATGACGTCGGTGCAAAAAGGTAAATAGCTTATAATCAAAAGTTGAAAATTGAAGTTATATTTGTATATAGTTGATTTTATTCTGTTTTTGCACTATTGTCTTAGCGCCACGAAATCGCAAGTATTATCAATTCAACAAAGGAGAAACGGATTGTTCTATTGTTCCATTGTTCTACTGTTGGCCCTGACTAACAATTCAACAATGGAACAATGCAACAATCCCAATATATTATTCCTGGATATATGCAATTTCTTTGTAAAAAAAACAAAGATTTGATTGATAATATCATAAATAGGATGTTATGCTTAGGAATTCGGGGGCCTTTTAGATTGGAGAAATACTTATGAAAATCGCTATTGATGCCATGGGTGGAGATTATGCCCCAGAAGCTATTATACATGGAGGTGTTGAAGCCGTCAGGCACGGGAAAGGTAAATATGAGGTGGTATTTGTTGGATATGAATCTGTAATCCAAACATATCTTTCCCACCATTTTAGAATTCATGAATTACCTATTTCTATTCATCATGCCACGCAAAAAATTGAGATGGCAGATTCGCCGATGTCTGCTTTGAGAAAAAAGCCCAATGCTTCGATAATCGTAGCTATGGAATTACATAAAAATAGAGAGGTAGATGCGGTGATTAGTGCAGGGCATACGGGAGCAGCCATGGCTTCTGCTATGCTTTATTTAGGAAGGATCCAAGAAGTTAAGCGGCCGGCCATTGGCTCCTTAATCCCCCATGGACAGGGCGTTTCCATGCTGATTGATATTGGGGCTAATTTGGATTGTAAACCTTTTCATCTTCTTCAATTTGGCGTTATGGGTAGCATTTATATGAAAAATGTGTTGGATATACCTAAACCCAAAATTGCGCTTTTAAATATTGGAAAGGAAGAAAGCAAAGGAAACGATGTTATTCAAAAAGCCTATAAACTGCTTACCCTAAGTGGGCTCAATTTTGTAGGAAATATTGAAGGCCGGGATGTTTTAAGTGGTAATGTTGAGGTGATTGTTTGCGAAGGATTTGTGGGCAATATTGTGCTTAAATTTGCAGAAAGCATTAATGGTGCTTATTCGAAGACTTTGAAACGAAAAATAGGCAAAAAGGTTTTTTCCAATATTGGTGCTTTTCTTCTAAAACCTACATTTGAAAGACTGCGCAAAATTTATGATTATGAAGAATATGGTGGTGCTCCACTACTGGGGATAAATGGAACGTGCATTATTTGCCATGGAAGTTCCACGCCTAAAGCAATAAAAAATGCTGTAAAAGAGGCTGAAATGATGATCGATCAACGAATAAATGAACAAATCAGTAATGAACTGTTAGGCATGAGGGAGGAGAAAATTGGAGCAAAAAATTAATTCAATGATTAAAGGCATTGGTTCAGCGATCCCGGGAAAAACTTTAACCAATTTAGATTTAGAGAAAATGGTAGATACCAGCGATGCCTGGATCCGAGAGCGTACGGGTATTCAGAAACGCCATATTGTGGATGATAAAATTCAAAATTCCGACCTTTGTACGGAGGCTGCTTTAAAAGCTTTGGATGAGGCAGGTATGAAAGCGATTGAGTTGGATACCATCATCGTTGGGACAATTACTGGCGATGTGAGTTTCCCCTCCACAGCGTGCTATGTACAACAAAAGATTGGCGCCGTTAATGCAGCAGCTTTTGATATTCAGGCAACTTGTTCTGGTTTTATTTTTGCCCTAAGTGTTGCTGATGGCTTTATTGGTACAGGACAGAGTAAAAATGTCCTCATTATTGGAAGTGAAGTTTTATCCAGAATAGTTGATTGGACCGACCGTACAACGTGTGTTCTATTTGGAGATGCAGCCGGTGCCGCAGTTCTTGGGCCATCAAATGCTGAGGGACGTGGAGTTCTGGGTACCTACATAAAAACTGATGGACGATTGGGCCATTTGCTTTGGAGGCCTGGTGGCGGTACGCGATTTCCTCTCTCGGTTGTTATGAACGAAAATTTGAATTATATTAAAATGGAGGGTCCTGAGGTTTTTAAAGCTGCGGTCATGGCCATGGGAGATGCGGCCGCTCATATATTGGAAAAAACTGGATTATCGCCTGATGATATTGATTTGTTGATTCCACACCAGGCCAATATAAGAATAATAAAGGCCACGGCTCGCAAATTAAAAGTACCACTAGAAAAAGTTTATATAAATATCCATGAATATGGCAATACTTCAGCCGCTTCAATTCCGGTAGCCATAACCGAGGCCAAGCAAAAGGGCCTTCTCAATCCAGGTGATGTTTGTCTCATGGTCGCCTTTGGCGGTGGTTTTACCTGGGGTTCGGCAGTTATCAGAATGTAATATTTTTCGGAAGAGGAGAAAATTAGTAATAAAGCCTTTATTTTTCCAGGCCAGGGCTCGCAATTTGTGGGTATGGCCAAGGACCTTTATGAAAATTTCAAAGAAGTAAAGGAAGTCTATAATAAGGCCAATGAGATTTTGAGATTTGATTTAGTCAAAATCTCATTCGAGGGTCCTGAAGATATCCTTAAACAGACTCGAATTACACAACCCGCCATTTTTGTTCATAGTGCAAGCCTTATTCAACTTTTGAGGAAAAAGACAATTAGTCCGGACATGGCAGCGGGTCACAGCCTGGGAGAATATTCAGCATTGTATGCCGCCGGAGTATTGACTTTTGAAGATGGGTTGAAGTTAGTTAAAACTCGGGCAGAGTTAATGCAAAAGGCTGGTGAATTGAATCCGGGTACCATGGCAGCGGTCGTTGGTCTAGAAACAGAAACAGTAAAACGTGTATGTAATGAAGCGAGTGTCTTTGGAATGGTTCAAGTTGCAAATTTTAACTCTCCAGTCCAAATTGTTATTTCAGGCTCTATCAATGGTGTAAAAAAAGCCATGGAACTAGCAAAAGAACACGGAGCAAAAAAAGTAATTCCTCTTGTGGTAAGTGGCGCGTTTCATTCCCCTTTAATGCAGAACGCCCGTGAAGGTTTAGAGAAGGTACTTAATGAAATTGAGTTAAAGGAAGCAAGTTTCCCTGTTTACACTAATGTGGACGCTAATCCCGTTACAAAACCTGAAGCTGTAAAATATTATTTACGAGAACAACTTACCAAACCGGTTCGCTGGGTTGAAATAATTGAAAATATGATAAGTCATGGAACGACTGAATTTTATGAAATAGGACCAGGAAATGTTCTAACAGGTCTTTTAAAAAGAATTAATAGAGAGGTCGTAGGAATAGCCGTAAGTAATTTAGAAAACTTGGAAAAAATTTAAAAGGATAATTCTACTATGAACTCATTAAAAGATAAAGCTGCAATAGTAACCGGAGCAGCAAGAGGAATTGGTAAGGCTATTGCCCTTCGCTTAGCTCAAGACGGAGCTAATGTAGTTGTTACAGACATAAGTATAGAAACCTTAAAAAATGTGGCGAATGAGATCGAAAAACTGGGGCGTAAATCCCTACATTTGATAGTCAATGTTTCCGAATATAATGAGGTAGAATACTTGATTAAAACTACATTAGAAAATTTTGGTAAAATCGACATTCTGGTTAACAACGCTGGTATTACTCGAGACAATTTGATAGCACGAATGAGTCAAGAGGAGTGGGAGCAAACAATTGCCGTAAATTTAAAAGGTACCTTTAATTGTATTCGAGCGGCTGCAAAATCTTTCATGAAACAAAGACATGGTAAAATTATAAATATTGCCTCAGTAGTGGGTATTATCGGAAATGCAGGTCAAGCAAATTACTGCGCTTCCAAGGCCGGAGTTATTGGCTTGACTAAATCTGTTGCAAAGGAATTAGCAGCACGAAATATTCAAGTCAATGCAGTCGCCCCTGGCTTTATTAACACTGTTATGACACAAAACTTAGACCAAGAGGTACGAGAAAAAATGATAGCCACGATTCCCCTACGTCGAATTGGAAATCCCGAAGATGTGGCTGCTGTCGTTTCGTTTCTGGCCTCAGAAAATGCGGACTATATTACTGGTCAAGTAATTAATGTCGATGGTGGGATGGTTATGTAATAGGGTCTCCCTGTAAATTATTCAATTTTATTTAATTTATAAAATGTTTAATAATAAAAAATTAAATTATGTAAAAAGGAGGAGGTGAACTCAATGGCATTAGAAGATAAGATGAGAGAGATTATCGTTGAACAATTAGGGGTGGATGCAAATGAAGTTACAAAAGAAGCCTCATTTATCGACGATCTTGGAGCCGACTCATTGGACACTGTTGAACTCGTAATGGCTTTTGAAGAGGAATTCGATATTGAGATTCCTGATGAGGATGCTGAGAAATTGACCACAGTAGGCCAAGCTCTTGAATATCTGGAAAAAAAATTAGAAGAAAAATAACAGATAAAGGACGTGCCGTCAAATTGGCGGGACTTTTATCAAATAAATAAATGACGGAGATGCAAAAAGGTAAGTAGCTAAAAATCTTAAGTTATAAATATTACACATACAATTGCTAAAAATTGAAATTATCCTGTTTTTGCACCAACATCATATATGGTTTAATTGTCTATTTGTTGTGTAGTAATATATGACAAAAAATATTGAAACAAAAAGAGTTGTAGTAACAGGCATGGGAGTTATTTCGCCTTTAGGCCTTGAAGTTCAAGAATTTTGGAAAAACTTACTTGCTGGTGAAAGCGGTATTGATTTTATTACTAAATTCGATACCACAGATTTCGATACGAAATTCGCTGGCGAGGTGAAAAATTATACTTCAGATGATTATTTAGACAGAAAAGAGGCTCGGAGGATGGACCTCTTCACCCAATACGCGATTATCGCTGCTGAGAAAGCCATAAAGCACTCAGGTTTAAATTTTGATGTTGAATCTAAAGACCGTATTGGGGTTATTGTCAGCTCAGGAATTGGGGGAATGGAGACTTTTGAGAAACAGTCTAAAATATTAATCGAAAAAGGCCCCCAAAGGATCAGTCCGTTTTTTATTCCCATGCTGATTTCCAATATTGCACCAGGGTATATTTCCATTCGATACGGATTGAAGGGCCCCAATTTTTCTATTGTTTCTGCATGTGCTTCTAGCTCACACGCCCTTGGTGAAGCTTTTAGAAATATACAGCGTGAAGACGCAGATGTCATGATCTGTGGCGGAGCTGAAGCAGCCATTACCCCCTTAGGCGTGGGTGGATTCAATGCTATGAAAGCTCTCTCTACCAGAAACGAAGCCCCTCATAAAGCAAGTCGCCCATTTGATAATGAAAGGGATGGCTTCGTTATGGGAGAGGGGGCTGGAATTGTAGTGCTTGAAAGCCTGGAACATGCGAACAAACGGGGTGCTACAATTTACGGGGAGGTTGCGGGGATCGGATATACTGCAGATGCTTATCATATCACAGCCCCAGCCCCTGGCGGCCAAGGAGCTATCGGGGCCATGCAACTTGCTCTAAAAGATGCTAATTTAGAACCAGTGAATATCGATTATATAAACTCTCATGGAACTTCTACTCCTCATGGTGATATAGCAGAAACGCTAGCCATCAAAAGTGTATTTGGAGATCATGCTTATGAATTGAATATCAATTCAACCAAATCTATGATAGGGCACTTATTGGGAGCATCGGGAGGAGTAGAATTTATTACCACAGTGATGTCTATAAAAGAAGATATAATTCATCCCACCATTAATCAAGAGGTTCCCGATCCTGAGTGTGATTTAAATTATACAGCTAATGAACTAAAAATAAGAGAAGTTAGAGCAGCGATTTCTAATTCATTTGGTTTTGGGGGACATAATGTATCAATTGTAGTTAAAAAGTTTGTAGAATAAAAATTACTAACATTGTACCGCTTAGGTATGCTCAACTGGATTAAGCTTCCATTTAAAAATCTATTGTCAACACCCAAAGTAAAAGCTCCTCAAATAAATTTTACCTCTTTAAAGCAAACCCTTGGATATAATTTTAAAAATGAACAGCTTTTTGTCCAAGCGTTAAAGCATAGATCTTATCTGCCTTTAACTCAAGAAGAAAGAATCCATTCAAATGAACGGTTAGAACTCCTTGGCGACGCAGTTTTGGCATTGGTAGTGGTAGAATTTCTTTACGAATATTATCCGCACAAAGAAGAAGGCGAATTAACCAGTATTAAATCCTTAATAGTAAGTCGAAGGATTTTGGCCCGCATCGCTCGGGCTATGGAATTAGGCAAATATATTTTGATAAGCGATTCGGAAGAAAAGTCAGGGGGAAGATATCGCGCTTCTATCATTTCGGATGCTATGGAAGCTATCATTGGTGCTATTTATCTCGATGGTGGATTGGAAAAGGCGAAGGAATTCATAGAACAAAAGATATTTTATAATTTTGACGACATTGTTTCACAAGAACTGCATAGAAATTTTAAGAGTATACTTTTGGAATATGCCCAAAGTCAAAGTTTAGGATTACCTTATTATCATATCCAGTCTGTTAATGGCCCTGACCATCAAAAAGAATTTACCGTTGAAGTAAAAATTCAGAATGACGTTCTTGGTGTGGGAACCGCAAACAGCAAAAAGTTAGCTGAACAAAAAGCTGCTCAAGAGGCGCTGAAAAATCTTTATTTGATTTAAGAAACTTTGTATCTGTGGAAAAAATAAGTTGTT
>JBHIAC010000077.1:0-15772 GCA_046758365.1 bacterium | reverse complement strand
TATTTTATGAATAACATTTTTCTTGTTTGTACATTGTTACCTGCTTTGAGTTGGAAGATATAGAGGCCGCTTGGCTGCAATACTCCTGTATCATTCTTACCGTCCCAGTTAATTTCGTATGTATTCACCCCTTGTTGATTGTCCACCAAAGTTCGAACAGCCTGACCCAACAAGTTAAACACCTTCAGGGTAACATAACTGTTTTCAGGAATTGTGTAACGAATTTTTGTTACAGGATTGAATGGGTTGGGATAATTTTGTTCTAACACAAATTTTGCAGGTATCGTATTTGAGGGATTTGGCTCTGCGACAGAAACAATAGGGCTACCATGACCTAAAAGAGACACGTTCACCGAAGGATTATCCGCATCGTCACTGGTAATAGTAATGGTTCTGTGGATTTCTTCAGTTGAATTAGGCACAAAAGCAACACGGAACTCAACCATACTTCCCGGCGGCATGATCACGGGCAAAGTAGGCAAGTCGCTTAGGGTAAAATCGGAACTAGGCTTGGAAATATCAGATACAGTTAAATTTTCACCACCCACGCTGATAATTTGAACCGTTGCCGTAGCACTGGTTTGTCCGAGTTCAACCTCTCCGAAATTGATAGAATCTGGCGCCACTCGAATCTGTTTTCCTGTGGGAGTCTTTACGGTTAAATTGATCTGAATAATCTCTCTGGCTTGGTCCGGATCATTGCTGTCAACCACCACGCCGGCCATAAAATTTCCAGGCGAAAGATTCAAGGCATCAAAACTAACCTCCACATTTTGACTGGCTCCAGAAGCGATGGTTCCCATCTTTGGATTCGAACTGGTTATCCAGTTAGGGGGCACTAAATATCCAATAATTGTATCCAAAATATCTTGGTGTAAACCAATTAATACCCCTATTCCGGGTGGGTTAGTAGGTAGAGCAGTAGTAAATGTTGCGCCACCGGCGACATTGGAACCCCCTAATAATACACCATCAAAAGATAGACCTGTAAATATACCAGATGCTGGATCAAACAATGTAGCAAGGGTGCCATTTCCATCACTTGACCAGATCCAGAGAAAGGGTCTCCCAGGAATCCTATCGTCCCAACCCAAGCCACGAATCTCTAATGGATTTGAAAATTGATTGATAACATTACCCTGGCGATCTATTTCATATATATAAAAAACGCCATGACTTCTAAGACCAGAAACCCAGAAATGATCCTTAGCTGGATCATAAGCCAACGCCCTACCTAACAATACAGGACTAGGAATGGTGAAACCTGTTTTCATACCAGTGGTTGGATTAATTTGGTCAATTTTTTGTGCGTCCCGCTCGATGCCATATAAAAAAGTCCCATCGAATGCCAGATCCGTCCAGCCAACAAAAGTTGTGGTTCCCTGGTCAAATGTTGCCAACAAGTTGCCATTAATATCATATTTGAACAATCGATTGGGATTTATAAAATCTATTGAACCAGCGCCAGATACCCAGATAAAATTGCTCTCAAATTCAATCCCAAGAGCCAAGGCCTCACCCGCTGGGGTGCTTACGTCGTATTGAAAAATCGTATTAGGAGCCGTATATTGAAGAGCGCTTCTTTCTACTTCAAATGCAAGGGGTTCATCGACCGCTGAGAAATCATAATCTTTATCTCCTGCTGCATCGGGATTGAGTAATACTTTTTTACGTGTATTCAATCCGTTAGAAATTTTAGAATTATTAAATGGCCTATTTAGAGTAACATCCTGATGAACACGGTGAGATACTGGAGCCGCTAAGCCAGAGGGATTTAATGTACCAACCCCAGTAAAGCTAATGTCAAATTCAAGGTCCACGCCTCCAGTATTTTTAATTGTAAATATTTCATTGGTAGTTTGACCGGATTCGACAGAGACCTCTAAAGTAGAGGCACTCAGATCAATATTTGCTGAGGTGGTGCCCTGTATAGTAATTGTGACTGAAGGATCATCCGCGTCGTTGCTGGATATGGTGATAATGTCAATTGCCGCCTCTTCAACAATTGGGGCAAAAATTGCGGAGAATTCAATGGAGCCAAAACTGGGTATATCAGTGGGAAGTGCTGGAAGTCCGCTTAGCGTGAAGGGTCCCATTGCATTACCGAGTGAAATATTATTAACCGTCAGAGTTTGATCACCAATATTTTGTATAGTAACAGGAACTGGAAAACTTGATTCCCCCACTAAGACAGCTCCAAAATCGATAGTTTCTGGCTTAAACTCAATTTGAGGACCGGAAAGTGGGATAAAAGATGTACTGCCGATCCAGGTACCCCAAGTATTTGCAGGTGATGCGGCATATTCGATAAACATCCAAACCTTGCTGTTGTCTACGGGATCAAGGGCAATGCCATTGTAGTCACCCCAACGGTTTCGAGGGTCGTCGAAGGTTTTGACATAATTGGCCTCGCCGGCCTTCAATAAAGCGCTAGCTTGTAAACCAGCAGGATCAGTAGTTAACCGTCCGGTGTAGCGAGCACTTGCGAACTCAGTGAAACCTGAGCGTGTAAATGCCATGAATAAATTACCACTTTTGTCGACCATAACGGCAGGATAAAAATACCAGAAGTTATCTTTCCCAAAGGCAAAATCTTCGATAGCCATCGCTGAGCTGACATCAATCCGAACATAGCGAGCCCGTGCAAATTGACCAGAGACATCGCCAACAGAATGTGCTGTCCAAACCGACCCATTTTTATAAACGACATTGCGATTCCGCCTCCCTCCAACATCAATAGGAATCGTACTACCCCCAAACTGATCTGCATCGGGTGGTGAATTAAAGGCAGTAACAGAAACCGTCACGGCGGAAAGAGTAGGGCTACCTAAGGGATCGGTCAGAGACCATAAATTCATAAAAGTACCTGATGAGAAATTAATAAAATCAACATCTACTAAATATTCTACCCCAGGCGTACCAAAGGTAACCGCCGGTACGGTCGTAAAGGTGGGTAGAAATAAATTACTTGGATTTCGTAAATCCCAAAAATCGGTCCAAGTTACGGGACCACAGGTATTTTGATATAATTGTGCCTTGCCTATAATGCGAACTTGAACATATTGGAAACTGCTGGTCACAAGGTCAAATTGGTTTGTTGTTACGTAAATTGCCTGGTTGTCAAAACCCAGCTTTGGAAAGTCATTAATGTTAGTATTAGGGGTAGAGCCGTTTTGGTTGCCAGGCAGGGCCCAATTGCACCAGGTGCCGAGTGGATTGTCATCGTCCGAAGTCGATAGGAGAAGGAATGATTGACCCACTAAATCTGTGGCTATATAAATCATAACCCAACGGTCAGCAAAATGATCATATACAATTTGTGGATCGAACACTGCACTGAAGGGCTCTTGATTCGCAGGATCAAGTCCGGGTAACACATTCTCAAACCATTCGGTAGCATCTACCTCGAACAATTTGTTACCTATTTTATCGAATATAGCAAAATCGGTGTTGATGCAAGCCACCAAATGATTCGGACCTGCGGCGATAATGGGGTCAGGCGGGATAAAAACTAAACCGGCTGAGTTTGCATCATCAGGGATACCTGGAAAACCCTTCTCAAAACGAGGAGCATTGATTTCAAATAAAAGAGAATCTAAATCCTCGACAAAATTAGAACCAACCGGGCCGGTTGGCTCAACTAACGGTTTCTTTAAGTCATTACGTATGACAATATCACGTAGAGGAACAACCCTTTGAAGGTGGTCTTTTCGCTCTTTAAGTCCTTTGTTTTTTGCTGTAATGGAAGAAAAATTGTCTGTAGATACAAACGCGCCACTCGCAATGCTCCCAGTCTCGGGGCCTTGAAACAGTGAGTCCACTCGCATACTGAATAACAATTCTCCACCACCTGTGCCACCCTGGTATTCACCAATTTTGATGAAGTAGGTCTCTCCAGCTATGGCATCAAATACAAGGTTATCTGTGAAACCAATGTCTGCACAATCTATCTCTGTAAGATTAGCACAATCCCCATTAAAAACTTCGATGAATGTGTCGTAATTGCTGCCATTGGTGCTAATGTTTACATTTATATTATCCATTGCAGTAAAGGTATACCACACGGTATTCCCATAAGTCTGATTACCATCATCACTGCAACTTAACTTCGGATCAGCAGGATTGTAAGTAGCGTTTCGAGTGTTCTGCAAATCTTTAAAAGGCAAAGAGTTAACGATAATAGCCGTCTCACATTCATCGTTAAGCGGGGGCTCTACTTCCCCAGCTTCACCTGATATTTGCATTTGGTATTGAGCAAGGTAGGGTATCTTTTCAAGATTTCCTGATTGTACCGATTCCTGAGCTAACACGGCCCTGAAGTAATATCCATAGACAAATAAACCCAAAAAGATAGAAGTAAGGAAATTGATGCGGCAAAAAAAACCAAATTTTAAGGAGAGTAAGTTAAAACGTATTCCAGAAAATTTCATAAAGACCTCCTTGGTCATTAAACCTTTGATACTTCCATGTATAAAAGTACTCGACTTTTGAATCAAATAAACTATTTACCTGTTTGAACATCTAACTCTATTGGCGAAAAACCCAAGCCGTCGGGTTCCCGGCCAGCTTTCAAACGATTCGTGATTTTCCATGTATTGAGATCAATGACGGTTACGAGGTCTGCGTTGGTGTTAGCCACATAGGCATGACGGCCATCAGGGTGGATAAGGATTCCTACTGGAACCGGGCTTTCACCGAATCTATTGCTAAATAAGCGAATTTCTTTACCTTCAATGGCTTTAACTTCCATCGGGATTCGGCGCACTTCTTTGTGCTGGTGTGTATCGAAAACCGCTACGTCGCCTGATTGGGCATTAGATACCAGTACATACTGTCCATTTGGTGTGAACTTCAAACGAATTGGGAACGATTTACATTCCAAAGTTTCTACTACCTTTAGTGATTCAGCGTCGATGATGCTGATGCGGTCTTCAGCACGATTACTGACCCAAATCTCACGGCCATCGGGGGATATATCGATACCTTCAGCCCCAGCTCCTGTCTTGATAGTGGTGACTGCCTTGGCCTTCTGCAGATCAATGACCGTGACCGAACCAGAACGAATATTTGCCACAAACGCTCGCTTGCCCTTAGGAACTAAAGCAACCATGTGGCTTACCTCTTGTCCCGTGTCAATGGCTTCCAGAACTTTGCCTGTGTCCAGGTCAACTATCAGAAGTGCTTTTTGTGCTTCGGCAGTTACCAAGAGGCGCTCCCCATCTGGTAGAAAGACCAAACCATGGGGTCGCTGGTACTTTTTCAAATCGATGGTCTTAACCACCTTTTGACTTCTCAGGTCTATCACGGTGAGGGTAGAACCTGGTTCTTGAGCTCCATAATTCGAGATAACGGCTGTGTAACCATCCGGCGATACGGCCACTTCGTGAGGTCCTTTGCCAGTGGGTATAGCTGCCAGGGCTTCACCTCTCTTAAGGGAAATGAGCGTGGCCGAGGACTCAGATTTATTAAGTACAATAAGTGTTCCAGTAGTTCCAGATGATTCATGAGTGGCTATCAGGGCCGTGCCCAATAATATACTCAATAATAGAGTCAAACTGTACAACACTTTATTCATCTGAATCTCCTTACCTTTATTAATTTGATTACTTAATTTTCTAGATATTATTTAATTGTTTGTTGTATTAGCCGAAACTTTATTCGTTTCATCCTTTATTACCTGGCCGCCTTTTATAACCAAAACCACGTGCTGTAAAACACTAATGTCTGTAAGTGGGTTTCCCTTAACTGCAATGATGTCGGCGAATTTCCCTTCATCAATGCTTCCTATCTGGTCTTCCCATCCCATAAGTTCAGCAGCCACCGTAGTAGCAGATTTGATGGCATCCATCGGTTTCATGCCATAGTCTACCATGAGTTGAAATTCTTTGGCCGAAGTACCGTGTTGCAAGGCCCCAACATCCGTTCCGAAAGCAATTTTAACGCCTATTTGAAGGGCTTTTTTAAAAGCTTGTTTATGAGATTTGACAATTTCTTTTCGAAGGGGATCGTTACGTTCTTCTTCTGTGTCCGGCAGATAGACACTTAATGTAGGCGACCAAAATGTACCTCTTTCAGCCATGGCTTTTAGCTGTTCTTCGGTGAGAAAAAATCCGTGCTCAATAGAGCGAACGCCTCCTAAAATGGCAACTGTGGCCCCTTCGCCGCCGTAGGCATGAGCCGCCACCGGTATATTCCAACGTTTGCACTCTTCCACTATAAGACCCACTTCATCAAGGGTCATTTGACTCAATGGCTCCAGGGTTTTCGGATTGATGTGCTTTAGTGTTCCAGTAGTATAAAGTTTAATCCAATCTGCGCCGTACTTGATTTGTCTCCGAACTTCTTTGAGCTTCTCCTGTGGAGTGTCCGCTATGGCCGCCAGTTGCGGGACCTCAATGTGAGGCGCCAGGCCTGTTATATTCATGTGCCCACCAGTAATAGAAAGAGCCATGGTCGAAACCTGCAGCCTTGGTCCTATGATGAGTCCCTGATTTATAGCGTCCCGAATGGCTACATCGGCAAAATCGGCTCCCTCGGAATCCACGTCCCGAAGCGTGGTAAATCCCGCCTCCAAATTCAAGCGGGCGTTATGTGCCCCTTCAATAGTTCTATACGGAATGGATTTATAGAGTACAGGATTTTTAATGTGATAGTCGGGTGTCAAACAAATGTGGGTATGAGTGTCTATGAGACCTGGGAGTATTGTATATTCACTCAGGTCTATGACTTTAGCAGCGACTGGAATGGGTATATCCTGCCCCACCTTGATGATTTGTTCTCCTTCAATTAAAATTACCGCATTAATCGTGGGGCTATTGCTGATCCCATTAATGAGCAGGCCGCATCGAATAGCGAGTTTCTGTGCTTGCTTAGGGTTAGATTGAGATAAGATTCTAGGTGGTAAGTAAAGATTCATTAATAATAAAAGAAAATAAATTATAGGTTGTTGAGATTTAGAATGATTTTTCATTTTCACTACCTCCTCTTCATAGCGACTCAACCATAAAGCCGTTGCGTATTTTTTCTTTAAGCTCTTCTTCCAATTTACCATTGGATTGTTCTTTGTCCATTAAATGGCTCTTTGTAGAAATGTTTAGTAACCAATCCATAAATAAAGTAGTTTTAATATAATACGAGTAGAGTAAAAAATCAAGGAATAAATCAAGCGCTATTGTACGCCCACTGACACACTGTTTGTAACCGTTGACATACTTCAAATAAAAAATGAAAGTATTTTATTTTAATGTCAATAATGACAATCCATTTTATGGGGCCTAACATTATCGCTCACTTTAATCAAGAAATTAGCAGTATAAAAACTATTTGACAAAGAATGGAGAGTTGTTTATATTTTGAAAAATCAATCTAACAAATCGAGGTAACATGTTTTCTTTGCTTCGAAAAGCAATTGACATTCGCCGTGGAGAGGCCGGCCGAACTTGGATTATGTTCAGTCATATTTTTTTGGTTCTTGCCTCTTATCTCATCCTTAAATCGATGACTCGTTCTTTATTTTTAACGAATCTAGGCGCTACCCAATTGCCATTTGTATACATGCTAGTGGCAATTGTAGTTGGGTCCGTTGCGGTAATTTATGCAAGGCTGGCGGCAAATATCCGCCTTGATCGACTGATGATTGGTACAACGATTTTCCTCATGGCCAATTTAGTCCTATTTTGGTGGTTTCTCACAATCGATGTAAAATCGGCGCTGCTATATTATGGACTCTGGGTTTGGACTAGCATATTTGGGATTCTTACAACGTCTCAGTTCTGGCTGTTGGCAAATTACGTTTTTAATCCGCGCGAAGCCAAACGCCTTTTCCCGTTTTTAGTAGTTGGGGCCATGTTGGGCGGTATTACAGGCGGCTTTTTTACCCGGGCATTGGTGAAGCAAATAGGGGGTACAGCCAACCTCGCCTTCTTCTGCATAGGTTTCTTAGGAACAACCATTCTTTTGATTAATCTCGCTTGGCGTCGGCGAGAAAAATCATTTGAAAGTACTAGAAGTGTACCAGGAACCTCAGTTGATGAAAAGTTTTTTCAAGTGTTAAAAGAAGTATTCATTCTCATACGAAATTCACGACACCTTGCACTGCTTATGGGCATTGTAGCACTGATCGTTATGGTCTCTCAGATAGCTGATTTTCAGTTCAGTGCCTATGCAAGTGAAGAAATAACCGGGACGGCAGATGATCTTACTCAGTTTTTCTTACTCTGGTTTGCTAACCTAGGTGTATTCTCACTTGTTTTCCAAGTTCTTTTTGCTGGGGCTATCATCCGTCGATTTGGTGTGGGAGTGACGGTCTTTTTTCTACCTTTAGCCATGATGGTAACCTCTATGTGGGTATTTGTGGGATATGGACTGATCTCGATTTTGGCGATCAAAATTGGTGACGGCGCTTTCCGCCATTCAATCAATAAGGCTGGAATTGAACTTCTCTTTCTTCCAATTCCCCCGGAGGTTAAAAAGAAGACTAAGACATTCGTGGATATGTTTGCCGATCGACTTGCACGTGGAATATCTGGATTCCTACTGCTTATTTTTTATAGCTGGTTTGGTCTGAGCGTGTCCCAAATAAGCCTTGTATCGTTATTCTTGATTGGCATTTGGATGGTGCTCGCATTCGCGAACTATCGCGAGTACGTGGAATCTTTCCGGCAAGCATTAAACAAGCGCCGTATTGATGCTGATCTGCTGACCGTGTCAATTAAAGACGTAGCGACAATCAATTCATTAATCGTGGCACTTGCGAGCCGTAACGAACGTCAGGTCGTTTATTCATTGCAACTGCTGGAGTCTGTAGAAGGGGTTGACTTGGTTCCACCCATACGACCTTTGTTGCAGCATTCGTCCGCAGAAGTACGTTTGCGGAGTCTACAATTACTTGGGAAATGTAGTGAAAGTGAACTTTTCCCTGAAGTAAAAGAATTGTTACACGATTCCGAAGAAGACGTGCGACGTGAAGCTGTTCGTTATTATATTAAGTTTTCAACGGAATCAGCTTCAGAAATGCTCATCAAGTGGTTGCAGGATGAAGATAGTGGCTTACGCGGTTCGGCGCTCTATTGTACTGCTGAACAACCGGAAGTAGCGGCGCAATTATTGACCCAAGACTTAATAAATTCTTTCCTTTCAAGAAATCAGGAAGACCGGGCGCAAGTAGCAGAAGCCCTCGGTATTCTTAAAAGAACCGAGTATCATCATTTACTTGCTGAGCTTATTGAAGATCGAGACCCTAGTGTGCGCATGCGAGCCATAACCAGTGCTGGGAGGATTCGTGCAAAAGAATTTATTCCATTGCTTATTCGTCATATGGGTGATCGTATCGACCGAAGTGTGGCTAGGGAAGCATTGGCTGCTTATCGAGATGACATCGTAGGCACACTCTCCGATTACCTTAATGATGCCAGTGTACCGATTTTTGTTCGTCGAGAAATCCCGAAAGTATTAAGTCTAATCGGCAGTCAGACCTCAGTTGAGGTGCTGCTGGACTCTTTACCTCAATCAGATGAAATTCTGAAATTTCAGATAATTAAGTCTTTAAGTAAGCTCCGCACCCGCTACCCGGATCTACATTTTGACCAACGGGTGGATGAAGCGTTAATTCAAGAGATACGCAAATACTACCTTTTGTTGGCCATGCTCCACAGTGCAGATGGGGATAAGGCACGCCTTGACCGTGGCACCAACCTACTGCAGCGTGCTTTATGTGAACGCCTTGACGATCACCTTGAACGTATCTTTCGTCTCTTGGGTCTACGGTATCCCCCGCGTGATATATATAATGCTTATACGGCCACGATCAGCACCAATAAGGCGATTCGTTCAAGTGCTGTTGAGTTTTTAGACAATTTGTTATCCAAAAACTTCAAACACCTGTTGATCCCTTTGGTTGAAGAAATGCCGGTTGAGCAGGTGTTGCAGCATGCCGACGGAGTTTTGGACATGCCCTTGAATAACCGCAAAGAGGCTTTGTTGAGCTTGGTTTCGATTAACGATCCTTGGCTCCGTGCTTGTGCTCTGTATGAGATTGGGCGGTGCGGTCTATTAGACGACTTCCGGCATCTTGTAAAGCAAGCACAAGCGGATCAAGATACGATTGTCCAGGAAACTGCAAGCGTGGTATTGAAGCGTTACTCATACAATGAAGAACTCAACAAACAGTAAATGAGCCGTAAATAAAATGTACTCAATTATTGAGAAAGTTATTTTTCTACAAGACATCGACGTTTTTTCTGAAGTAAGAACCGAAGATCTATCGTATCTCGCTGCCATTTCAGAGGAGGTTTCCTTTTTACCCGGTGCGCATCTCTATCAAGACAACGAGTCAGCGGATGCCCTCTATTTAATCATTGAAGGTAAAGTTCGGCTGCATCGCAAGGATAAAGAAATTGCTGTGTATGGTGCGCGCGAGGCCATCGGCACCTGGTCTTTGTTCGATAACCAACCAAGATTGGCAACAGCAACCGCCATCGAAGAAACGCAAACATTGAGAGTGTTCCGGGAAGATTTTTTTGAACTGCTTTCTGATCACGTACGTATCGCTGAGGCGGTTTTGAGAGTGCTTGCGCGCCGCCTCAGAGCTTTGGTTGAACGCATTGGAGCAGAAAATCTTATACCATAGTGAATAGAATGATTTCATTCAAGCCTTGTTAATAAAGAAACATCAATGACGTAGGTGCAAAAAGGTAGGAGCCTAAAAATTTTAAGTTGTTCAGGCCGTTGGATACATCCCGTAGGATATTTATCTGACGGGATAAAAATCCCACGTCCTAAATATTGAAATTAAGATTGCTAAAAGTTGAAATTATCCTGTTTGTACACCAACGTCATCAATAATATTTTATAGTTTAAGGGAGTAATTCTATGCCTCAGAATACAGGACAATTCGACCAACCACGTGTTCTTATTCTCGATGATGAAGAGATGGTGTTAACCAGCTTAAGTTCATTTCTACTACTTGAATCTGACTATGAGGTCGTAACCTTCACATCCCCCAAGGAGGCGCTCAAGTTTGTTCAAGAGAAACCAATAGATCTAGTTATATCTGACTATCTTATGCCAGATATGGACGGGATCACCTTTCTAGGTAAAGTAAAAGAAATCCACCCACAGGCGACCCGTATTATCCTAACTGGGTATGCAGACAAGGAGAATGCCATTAAAGCCATCAATGATGTAGGTTTATACCAGTATATCGAAAAACCTTGGGATAACGACGATCTCAAAATTGTAATTAGAAACGGTTTAGAGAAGAAAAAACTTCTGCAAGAACTTCAATCCAAAGTAAATGAGATTCAGCGAGCCTACTCGGACTTGCAAGGCCTCCATCGTGATATTTTGAAAACTTTTGCCTAAAAAGATGGGAACTGAAAGTAACATAAACTTTGCTCAACTGATAACTTTGTATGAAGTGAGTAGGAAGATTAATTCTCAGCTCAATCTTCATAAACTTCTGGATGAAATCATGGATTTGGCCATACAGCTTTTACATGCTGAAAAGGGTCTGATTCTTTTGCGTGATCTGGATTCTGGAGAATTTTCAGTAGAAGTAGCTCGTGCAATGGACAAACGGACGATTGAGGATGTGGTTAAATGGAGCCATACGATCATAAAAAGAGTTGAGAGCGAGGGACAGCCAGTACTTCTGCAGAGAGTCCCAGAAACTAAAGGGGGAGATATAAGTTCAAGTCTGGTTCGCTACAAAATCAAGTCGGTTATTTGCGTCCCCCTGCGGTCAAGAAATCAGCTTATTGGCACTATTTATCTTGACACCACGAATACTAAACATTTCTTCAAAAAAGAAGACCTTTTCTTCCTCGAGGCTTTTGCGAATCTTGCTGGTATTGCTATTGAGAATGCAAAAAGCTACCTTGAAATTGAAAACCTAAACACGAATCTAGAAAAACTTGTAGATAATAGAACCAATGAGCTAAATCAAAAAAATAAAGAGCTAACAAATGCTAACCAAGAACTTAAGAATACCCAACTCCAGTTGATTCGCTCCGAAAAGATGGCTTCTTTGGGTTTGCTTGTAGCCGGCATTGCCCACGAGATAAACACCCCTTTAGGCTCAATCAACAGCAACATCGACATGTTCCTGAGGGGTTTTGAACAATTGCAACAAAGACTCAACCTGTCTAATGAATCCACGGCTGATATCAAGAAGACTTTAGAGATACTAGACAATCTTTCGTGGGTCAATAAAACCGCCTGCGAGCGGATTACGGAAATTGTGAAAACGCTACGTAATTTTGCCCGTCTTGATGAGGAAGAATATAAGACTGTAGAAATTCATGAGGGCATTGATAGTACGCTTTCCCTAATTGGACATCTGTGTCGAGATCGGGTCGAGATTATTAAAGAATATGGAGAGATTCCATTGCTGCGCTGCTATGCCAGTCAGTTAAACCAGGTCTTTATGAATCTTTTGGTGAATGCGTGTCAGGCCATAGAGGGGAAAGGACAGATCAGGATTCGTACCCACTTCGAGGGTGGCCAGATTCATGTGCAAATTAGCGATACAGGAGTGGGTATACCGTCAGAAAATATAAGCAAAATTTATGATCCTGGATTTACCACGAAAGGGGTGGGCATAGGGACGGGCCTTGGTCTATCTATTACCTACAGGATCGTAGAAGACCACCATGGTACCATTGAGGTTGAGAGTGAGGTTGGGAAAGGCACAACGTTTACGGTGAATTTACCCTGTACTCTTACGCAAAAAACTTAAGGCTTCGAATGAAAATAATGGTTACTTTGAGTGGAGATGAAGGGTAATTAGCTTATTTCAGAATAACTGTTACGATCATGCTTTATTCCATCAGAGACGTTTAGGGTAGCAAGTCTGGTGGGACTAAGCATTTCACAGTCCACTGCTCCTGTTTGTGTAGCAACCAAACCAAACCACCCATAGAGAAGCGAATTATGGCTCGATCAGGATCTTGGATAAGGAGTTGGCTAGCCAGTCGGCTTAAAAACGGCAAATGGCTGATGAGCATCACCGTGCTGGTTTCCTTCTCCAAGCTTTCCACCATTGGATGGACATTATCGTTTGGAGCTAAACCTGAAACAGAAATTACCCCTTCTGGTACCTTAAGGTGCTGACCAAAGATCGCGGCAGTTTCCTCAGCCCGACGTTTACCGCTATGGCGAATCTGTTCCACATTTAGACCTACACGAGCCGCCCACGATGCCATCTGTTCCACCACCTTTCTGCCGCGTTTTGTTAGAGATCGTTCAGGATCTTCGGCCTTGGACTTGGCCTCACCATGTTGCACCAAATATAGGGATATTTCTTTATCCTTGGAAATTTCATCTGCCATGATCTTATCTCCCTTTGAATAAACGGAAATTTTACACCTTCAAGTTTTAGCAACGCCTTTTTGTACTGAAGCCCCCAGCCTATCCGCCTAAAGAACCTTCGTTTTCTATCACCTGGTGACACGGTATCACAATAGGTATGGGATTTTTACCAATTTAATTATCCAGTTTTTTGTTTAGCAGGTTTTTGATCTTCTAATACCAATCGGATCTTAGCAATTCTCTGGCGGTCTATGACTTCAACAATAAAAGACCCATGTTCAAAATTATGTTTATAGCCGGGTTTTGGTATATGTCCAATCATACCAAAGACAATACCCCCAATCGTTTCAACATCAAATTCTGGGAAGCGAATGTTTAGTTTCTCCTCGCAAACATTAACAGGACAAAGACCATCGACAAGATATTCACGCTTTCCGACCTGACGGATGAAAGGTATCGGTTGGTCAAATTCATCATAAATTTCACCCACCAATTCTTCAAGAACGTCTTCTAAGGTGACGATGCCAGTGGTACCACCATATTCATCAATTAAAATGGCCATATGGAGCTTGGTCCGCTGAAATTCTCGGAATAGGTCATCAAGGGCAATGGTTTCGGGATAGAACAGAACATCTCGTTTTAGTTTAATCATTCGCAGCCCTTTTTCACCGCGGGTAGTAGAGGCGAAAACATCCTTAATATGCACCATACCTAAGACATGGTCTAAATCACCCTCACAAAGAGGATATCGTGTATGTTGGCTCTCTTCAATTATACGAAGGTTTTCCGAGAAGGTGTTAGTGGTTGAGAGATAAGAAATAGCCGTTCTAGGAATCATGATCTGCTTGGCCATTTTACCATGTAAAGCTAAAACATTCTCCATAATCTCCACTTCACTGCCAGTGAGCTGACCACTTTTAGCTGAGTGCGCAAATATTAGCTTTAATTCTTCCTCTGAATGTGCCAATTCACTTTCAGTGGCTAGTTTGATGCCAAGGAGTTTGAGCAGAAATAAGGCGGAGTGATTTAAAAGCCAAATAAACGGGATAAAAATTTTGTAAAAAATATGCAGTGGAATAGCAATCCATAGGGTGGTTTTTTCTGCAAGTCGAATGGAAAGAGATTTGGGGGCCATCTCGCCAAGCACAATATGAAGGTAGGTAATAATCCCAAAGGCGACGCCAAAGGCAAAACTATGAAGTGCTGCTTCGGATTTTATACCTAAAAATTTAAATATTGGTTGAAGTTGGTGCGCCAAATAGGGCTCGCCCAACCAACCTAATGCAAGACTTGCCAAAGTGATTCCCACTTGACAAGCGGAAAGGTAAGCGTCTAAACTCTGGAGGATTTGTTTTGCAATTTTAGCTCTTAATGCCCCTTTAGCAGCGCGCTGATCGATTCGAGAAGTACGAACTTTTACAATAGCAAATTCCGCAGAAACAAAGAAGCCGTTTAGAAATACAAAAAAGAAAATTAAAAATATCTGGAAAATTTGTTCCATCTATTATTGTATTTCATCCTAAATAAATCATTTAAATGTAATAATAAAAGTGGTAAAAATCAAATAAAAACACCTCTCTCTTATAAACAGTATCTTCTTTACTTTCAAATTATTTTTGCATTCGTCCTTTAATTAATGATTCCACAAGTCCCCGAACACTGTAAATAAAGAGCACAAAGAAAAAATAGGTAAGACTGAACGTTTCAGGTAGATGATTTCGATACAGGGTAGTCCAAAAGCTTACGGCTAAAATGGCCCATATCAATTGACTTAAAAGCACTCTTAATTTTATATTTGGCATCCATCGTTTAAGAAATTTTGCGTACCACATTGTAAACAAATCAATGAACCATATAATAACAAGGGAGCCAATAGTAATGGTTAGAAGTTTCGAACCCATAGATATCTCCATTTACTTTTCTATTTAATGCAAAACGACATCGGCAGATCCATGGCTGTAATTAACCCTGAATTTGCTTTACAAACAATAGGAATTGCGTTTACCATTCTGGCTATTGTGGCGGTGTCTCCGAAAATGCCGCCTTCGACTTTCAACTGGATTGGCGGATCTCCTTCAATAATTATACTGTCAAATTGTTTATCCGCCCCGACATACATTTGCAATTCCAATTTAATGAGTTCTTCACCATTTTTCATCGCCCTTGCAACGTGTAAAATACCGGCAACTTCTTCAGGTTTAACTTTTAAATAAGGCGTTTCAATGGTTCTGTCAGCGATTTTTGGATCGATGGTTTCTTTGATTTCGTCGATTTCAAATTCCAAACGTGTGGCTACGGCTACTAAGGATTCAACCAACCCAATGTGCCCTAATTTGCCTTTGTTCACCCAACGTCTGAACTCGTCTGGTTTAAGACCCGCGCCAATTTTCTTTTGAAGCGGAAGACGTCTTTTAGAAGCGTCAACAATTCGGGTCGCCTCTATTTTTCTAACATCTGCGCATAC
>JBHIAC010000076.1:0-15787 GCA_046758365.1 bacterium | reverse complement strand
GATAGTGTTAAAAGTTTTATGAAAATAGGAGGTAAACATGTATCATCAATTTACATTCGTTATAATGATTTTTACCTTACTTGCGCTTGCTTGTACTAAGCCTCCCTCTATGGAATCATCCCAGAAACAAACTCGGACAACTTCTTCTCAAGCGTCACTTCCTTCGGCGCCCAAGTCAGTAAAAGGCCTCATGCAGAAAATTCCTGGAGGCCCTATGGAGGAAGTAGAGGTTGCCGTTCATGAGGTACCAGTAGGTATTTTGGCAATAGAAGCCCAGGAGGCTTCTTTAAATGACCAAGATCTTGTCATAGGCGTGGTTATTGACGGTCAAGCCATGGCCTATCCGATTCGATACCTCTCGTTGTATGAAATCGTGGACGACCGAGTTGGCGACTCTCCCATCGCCCCCACTTGGTGACCGCTGACCGCATCAGGCGTCGTGTACGCCCGTCGTGTTGTCGACAATGAGCTGACTTTCGACTTCGCAGAAGGACTCGTTAAAAACAACTTACTGATAGTAGATCGAGAAACTAGAAGCATCTGGTCGCAACTGCATGGTAAAGCTGTAAGCGGGCCACTTACGGGAACCCCTCTTACATTGGTACCCTCCATTCAGACCACCTGGAAGCACTGGCGCGCATCTCACCCAAACACTCGGGTTTGGATAGTTGAGGGACAAAGTGGCCGGCCTTATCTATACCGTAACTGGAAACCCGGCACGCCACGCCCCAAAAACCGGTCCAAAAACCACGATACTGCATCCTTAGGACTTGGGCTTGTATTGGGCAGTAAAGCAATGTTCTTCCCCTTTCGGGAACTAAATGACTCCAAAATACCACTGATGCTTGAATTCGAAGGGAAAAAGGTCACAATCCATTACATAAAAGAAGCCTTAACGGCTTGGGCCGAAGATAGTGAGGGTAACCTACTGCCGGGAGTTCTTGCCTATGAATACGGGTGGATGAGCTTTCACTCTGATTCGGAAATCTTCCGAGCGAGCAGTACTAATCAATAAATAGGTTCATTTTACAGTCCCACTCCAGCAACACACAAAATCTTGATCGAGTCCAAGGCCTTTCCTTCCGATCAATACGCAATAAAGTCACAGATTAAGTTCCATGGATTTGATCCAGAAACATCGCTTATTACAAAGCTAAGAATTCAATGCCCGCTCAAAATCTTCGATAATCTCTTCGGTTGCCTCGATACCTACCGAGACTCGAATCAAACTGTCCGTAATTCCCAGCCGCTGCCGGTCTTCAACAGACATACCGGAATGTGAGGTGGTGGATGGCCGGGTAATAAGCGTTTCGATGCCGCCCAGACTTGGGGCAATGATGGGTAATGTTGTGTAATTGATAAATCGTTCCGCCGCTTCAAGGCCGCCTGCCAATTCGAAACTCAACATACCACTGAAGCCATCGAATAATTCACGTGCCCGCTGGTATCGAGGATGACTTTCGAGTCCTGGATAGTTCACTTTTGCGACCGCCGGATGTTGTTCTAAAGATTGCGCAATTTTGAGCGCACTTGTATTCTGATATTTCATCCGCACAGCCAGCGTTTTCATACCGCGATGGAGCAAAAAACAGGCATGAGGATCCAGGGAACCGCCCAGATGGTTGAGTTTGTGGGTAATTTTTTCGATCAAATCAGCGCGGCCAATCACGGCCCCTGCCACAATATCCGAATGGCCGTTGAGATACTTAGTGCCGCTATGCAGCGAAATATCAAATCCCCATTCCACCGGACGGAAATTTATGGGACTGGCAAAGGTGTTATCGATGAGCGAAACCAGCCCATGTTCTCTGGCAAATTCTACCACAGCTTTGAGATCGGCAACTTGCAGCAGCGGGTTGGTCATTGTTTCAACATAGATTGCTTTGGTACTGGGGCGCAATTTGTTTTTCCAGGTCTCTGGCTCATCACCATCGATAAAATCATAAGAAATACCGAAAGATGCAAAATCTTTGGTAATGAAATCATGAGTTCCACCATAGAGACAATTTTGTACCAGCACGTGGTCTCCAGAAGCAAGTACCGTTAATAGGGAAGTTGAAATCGCTGCCATGCCGCTGGCGGTTACAAGCGCTGCCTCGGCATTTTCTAACGCGGCCAGCTTTTGATGCAGGGCCACATGATTTGGGGTATTATTCAAGCGAATGTATTTGAGATCATGATAGCTGGTTTCACCAGCATATTCAAACATAGCGGATTGAAATATCGGCATACTGACGGCACCGTATATGCGTGGTTCTGGTTCACCTGCGTGGATGAGTTTGGTTTCGAGCTTTTTGAAGTTTTGTGACATAAATGGGTTCTCCTATATTCCGTAAATAAACTTTGTTTTATTTAGCGAAAATTAGCAATAAACAATTTATCTTTCAAGGATAAAATGTGCTAAATTTCCTATTAGCCAGGTCAATGATTTAATATTTTGTGGAGAGAAATTTTATCGTATCAGAGTAATTTAGTGAGTATCTACGGCAAACCTTTTCTAAACTTTTTATTCATATCTCAGCGCGGCAATTGGGTGGAGACGTGCGGCTTTAGCGGCTGGATAGATTCCAAAGAAAATTCCTACAAGAGAAACAAAGCCAAGGCCTAAAAAGATTGACCAAACAGGTATCGAAGCCGGCAGAGGAGTTAATACATCAATTAATTTGCCCAAAATAAGACCCAGAATGACTCCAAGCAGACCCCCGATTTCACAGATTATAACCGCCTCTACCAAAAACTGCCACATTATGTCTTGGCGTTTGGCGCCCACGGCTTTGCGAATGCCAATCTCACGGGTTCGTTCGGTCACGGAAACCAACATAATATTCATCACCCCGATTCCTCCAACGAGGAGAGAAATTAGACAAATGCCAATGGCGGCTGAAAATACTATGTTAGTCAGATTCTTCCAGGTTTCAAGAAGAGAATCCTTGGTTATCACTTCAAAATCATTTGGCTCCCCTGGTGGAACTCCCCGTTCAACACGGAGAATTCCCGTAACCTCATCCATAGCTTCCTCTAAAATTTCCGGAGTTATCGCCTTTACGGCGATGCCTATTGAACGTTTTTCACCATAAATTTTTTCAAATGTAGAAATAGGAATTAGAGCAATATTATCCCTGTTTTGACCAAAAAAACTACCTTTTTCCTCAAATACCCCTACAATAGTAAATCTGTTACCATCAATTAAAACCTGTTGATCAACCGCGTTTTCAAAGGGAAACAATTTCTCAACCACTTCAATCCCAAGAACACAGACAGTACGTTTATGTTCAATATCAAACTCAGAAAGGAAGCGTCCCTCTTCCACAAAAATTCCGTTGGTGGTGTGCCAATCTTGCGTTCCGCCAAGTAGAATTACTGTTGGATTGGTCTTTTCTCTACCATGTCTAATGGTTACACCAAATCGATAATCCTCTGGTGCCACCATAATGACTAAAGTTGCCCTTTTTTCAATGGCATCAGCTTCTTTTAGCGTTATATTTTTCCGATTACGATATTTGGACTCTCCTAAATAAATGGCAGGATATTTTTGGACATAAAACGTATTGGTACCAATCACAGCTAACTCTTTTTTAATATTGTTATTCAATCCTTGAATAAAGGTTTGCATAGTAATGACGGTTAAGACACCAATCACAATGCCCAATGTCGTTAAAATTGAACGCAGTTTGTTAGCCCGTATGGCTCCAAGAGCAATATTGAATGTTTGTCTGTAATCCATTTTATACTATTTTCAACAAGGTTTTGTAATAGTTTGTTTAAAAGCTAATCTTCTTGCAAAATAAATTATTAATAATATTTCATGAAGTTATATAGGTTATTTAAACCTGAATATTTTTCAAATCATAAGAAGGTTAGCTTTTAGTTCTATTCATATCGTAACGCATCGATAGGGTCAAGCCGAGCAGCTTTGGATGCAGGATAAAGACCAAAAAATATACCTACGGCTGAAGAGAAACCAAGTCCCACGACAACTGCGAAAGGTGATATGCCGGCTGGAATCGGTGAGATGGCTGCAATTAATTTGCCAAGCCCAAACCCTAACCCAATTCCAATGACCCCACCAACAGCGCTAATTACAACAGCTTCAACAAGGAATTGCCATAGTAAATCTTTTTTTCTTGCACCTATGGCCTTTCTAACTCCAATCTCTCGGGTTCTTTCTGTAACGGCCACCAACATAATATTCATAATGCCTATACCACCTACTAATAATGAAATGGCACCTATTCCAACCGCCACAGCATATAAACCTGCGGTTAAACTTTCGTATAGATTCGCAAGAACATCCTGCTGGTTGATAGCGAAATCATCTTCTTTGTTTGGCGGAACTTTTCTGACACGACGCAAAATTCCTCTAAGCTCATCTTTTGCTTCATCTATTATTGCTGCATCCAAAACTTTAACACGGATCGTTAAGGAGCGCCGAGTTCCATAAATTTTGTGAAATGTGCCAAGGGGTATATAAATATTCGAATCTAAATTTTCTCCTAATATGTCCCCTCGCTTTTCGAGAACTCCAATAACATTGAAAGGAAATCCGCCGATATATACTTTTTTCCCTAAAGGGCTTTCATATTGAAATAACTTATCAGCGACATCCCATCCCAATACACACACGTTTCGACGGTGCTCCACCTCAAATTGCGTCATAAATCGTCCGAATTCGGGATAAGCATTCGCCGCATCTTTATATTCATGATTGGTACCGACGACCGTGACCCTATTTAAGCTTTGATTTGTGTATTTTACTGTACGAGTGGTCCAGGCCCAAGGAGCTACAGCACGAGTTAATGTTGCGTGTGTTTGAATAGCTTTTACCTCTTTTAATGTGATATCTTTTCGATTTCGGTATTTGAAAAATTCCATTCCAGCAGTCCAGGGGAGTTTGGAAATATAAAGATTGTCGGAACCGAGGCTGGATATCTGCTCGGAAAAGGCATCATCCAGCCCATTAGTGACTGTCAAAATGGTAATGACTGTGGAAACGCCAATGATTATCCCCAGAGTCGTGAGAATAGTACGCAGCTTATTAGCCTTCAAAGAGGTAAAGGCCATAACACAGCCTTCCCAAAGTTGTACAAGGAGTCGTATGGCAGTCATAGTGTCACTTGGTTATTGAAACATATTAAGTTAGAAGTTCTATGTGGAATAATAGAATCATGGAACGTTGGAATAATGGAATAGTGGAAGTAACAATTCATACACGCGAAACATCATATTATTCCAAAATTCCATCATTCCATCATTCCACTGATCAGCTCAGTGTTTCCCGTTTCTTTTCGCTAGCTCATCACTTTCTATCATTCCATCCAGTAAGCGAATGATTCGATTAGCATGTTCTGCGATGTAAGCTTCATGGGTAACTAAGATAATTGTATTACCTTGCTCAAATAAATGTTTAAAAATTTCCATAATTTCTTCGCCGGTTTTTGTATCCAAATTACCTGTAGGTTCGTCCGCTAGAATTATGGATGGATTGTTGACTAAAGCCCGAGCGATGGCTACTCTTTGCCGCTGGCCTCCTGAGAGTTCGTTGGGTTTATGATTCATTCGATCTGCAAGTCCAACTCTCTCCAAGGCCTCCTTGGCTGTCTGCTTTCTTTTAGAAGAAGGCATACCGCTATAAACCATAGGGAGCTCAACATTGTGCAATGCAGTGGCACGGGGTAATAGATTATAGGTTTGAAATACAAAACCAATTTTTTTATTACGAATGGCTGCCAATTGATCATCACCCATGTTACTCACATCTTGACCACTAAAATTGTAAGATCCCTCTGTAGGGGTATCCAAACATCCAAGGATGTTCATTAAAGTTGATTTTCCTGAACCAGAAGGCCCCATAATTGCTAAGTATTCATTGGGATCAACCTTTAAATCAATGCCCCTTAAAGCAGGGACTTCTACCGTTCCTAATTTATAAATCTTCACCAAATTTTTAATATCAATCAGCATGATTCTCCCTTGAAAATATTATGACTCTTTACTTCTGAACTTTTTCACTTTATTGTTAATTTTAATCTTACTGCCATCTTTGAGTAATTTAGTCAACGCCCTAAAACTACCGGTTATGATTTCCTGACCTTCCTGCAATCCGCGAATGACTTCTACATTTTTTTCGCTTGTGATTCCAGTATCTACAGGCAACATTTTTGCTTTACCCTCCTCCACAATAAAGACTACCTGAACCATTTGATCTTTATCACGCTTTTCCTTATTAGCAGTTTGATTCCCTCTATCATTAGATTCCCCTTCCCAAACCTCAATATTTTCGTCCCTGGTAGAGCCTTTTTTACGACGCCAGGTTTTCTTACTAAATCTTCCTGCAACCTGTGTGGTATCCTTAGGTTCTCTCATCGTGATGGCTTGGATGGGCACGTAAAGAACTTCTTCGTGAGTTTCAGTTTTAATATCCACGGTCGCCGACATGCCAGGTCGAAGTATTTCTACATTATCGGTTATCAAAATTTTTACATCAAAATTAGTAACTTCTTCTTGAGTTCCTCGACCTCGAGTCGTAGCCGTGTGGGCAATTTCACTAACTATTCCATGAAAAATTTCATCGGGCAAAGCATCCACTTCAATTTCAGCACTGTCTCCTAGCGAAACCAGAACCACATCATTTTCATCAATTTCTGCGACCATTTCCATCCGAGTTAAATCGGCTACTGTCATGATTACATCAGCTTGAAATTGCGAGCCTAGGGCAATTTCCCCTTCTTCCTTGTTCAACTTAGCGACTGTGCCGGTGATAGGCGAAATTAGGCGAGTTTTTGATAAATCATCTCTAACTTGCTTTAAAATGGCCTGAGATTGCTCCACCGTACTTTCAGCTAATTCGTAATTGGCTTCTGCGCCTTCTAAATCAGCCTCAGAAAATAATTTTTTTGAATATAGTTCCTTAGCACGTTTTAATTCACTTTTAGCTTTTTTTAGACTCGCTTTCGCTGATTTTAAATCGGATTTGGCTCGATCCAGTGAAGCCTCATAGCGCGTTCGGTCAAGCTCAACTAGTAATTCCCCTTCACTAACTTTATCACCTTCTTTGACGTGTAATTTTTTAATTTCAGCACTCACGAAGGCAGATATTTTAATTTCTTTCTCCGGTTGAACTTTCCCGGAGCCAGAAACTAATTGTGTAATATCGCCTTTTTTCACTTTAGCGGTTTGCACTTCAATGGTTTTGCCTCGAGCTTTGGTCAAATTAATTACAACGAAGGCGGCAATGACAAGAACAGCGCCAGAGAAGATTAAAATTTTCATTTTTTTTGACATGATGACTCCTTCTCCTCACGATTAGTGTTATAAATATACATTTCAGAGTTTCGATAAACAGGTTACATGTTAAATATAATGGAATACTGGAGTGGTGGAATGATGTAGTAATAATATTCTTTCATGGATGGTACTCCATTACTCCACTAACATCAAATACCCCTTACTTTTACTCAATCGTCCCCATAGCCGCTTCTAACTGCGCTTGGGCGATCATGGCATCGTATTTTGCACTCACTAAAGTTACCCGTGCCCGAGTTAAAGCCACCTGTGCATCGGTAACTTCTAATAGGGTTCCTGCTCCAACTCGGTAACGCTCCTGAGCCAACCGAAAATCTTCTTCTGCCGACCGTAAATTTCTTTCATTAATTTTTGATATTTCCTGCCAGGCTTTTAAATTAAGATAATATTGTTTAACTTCCAATCGGAGTGTGCGGTTTCGATTTAACCAATTCTCTTTTGCGATTGCGTAGTTGGCGCTCTGACGAGCTACTTCTGCCGCGTCCGCCAGTCCATTGAAAATATTAAAATCTAATTGGGCTCCAAATGAAACACTAAAATTCTTACTGAAATCTCCGTACACTTTATTAAAATCCGTATTATTCCTTGAATAAGAAACGCTAAAACCGATGCTAGGCCAATAAGCAGCTTTAGCAATCTTCATCCCATATTCAGAACTGTTCATGTCATTTTCATATCGTTTTAAATCTGGATTGTTTTGCTCGGCAATAGAAAAGGCCTCTTCTAAGGTATATTTGAACGGATTAATCTTGGTTTCTAATTCAATTATTTGAATGGTCGTTTCGGGATCTTTTCCCATGGCAACGTTTAAATTTCCGCGTGCTATTTCAACAGCATTCCTTTGATTAATCAAATTAATTTCATCGGTGGCCAATACAACTTCCGCTTTGTACACATCTATTTGAGCCACGGAGCCAATTTCGTACATGCTCTGGGTTCGCTTTAACTGTTCATTACTTCTTTCAACTGCTTCGATATACTCCTTTTCCAATTTTACAGCTTTTAAAAGTTCTAAATAACGCTGTTTGACTGTTGAATATACAGAGTGTTGAACGGAGTTCAAATTATTGGACCAGGCATCAAATGAAGCGTTTGCCTGTTTTATGGCATTCAAACTTCGACCAAAATCAAATAAAGTTTGACTGTAAGTGATCCTTGCGAAATGAGAATTTCTTGAAGCACCGGGTTGTGTGATTTCAGTTTGTTTATATATGGCTGTACTCGTTGTTGAATCAAAACCAACCGGCACATCGGTTAATAAGGTCCTATCTCCCTGTATAAATCTACCAGACTGAAAGGAAGTGGTTATTCGAGGAAGAACCCCAGAATAGGAGCCTTTTACCCCTGCACCAGCCTGGTCAACTTGGTATACGGCCATTTTTAACTCCGAATTATTTTTCATCGCAATATTAATACAATCCTCAAGGGAAAGGGCTTGCCCGTCTTGGGCATAAGAAATACCAGTGAAAAATCCGAAAATAGATAAAAGAGCAACAGTTAATTTGAAAAACCTAATCATAGCACACCTCTTTTGTAATATTACTGATAAAATCTTCGTTTATTTTGCTATAAAATTTAATTCCTTGCGGTAACACATTTGGAGTGATGGATTAATGGAGTTTTAAAGTGATGCAGAATTGGAAAATCAAAATTGTACGTCGAACCACTTATTCATCATTCCAATATTGTATAATTCCATCGTTCCATGGCTCCAACACTCCACTACTCCAAACTCCTTTTTTAAATCACTACTATTTGGGCTGTTATGTTCTAATAGATACTAGAGATTGCTTTCCTTGCCTCTTTCCCTTACTTGGTTTATAATTATGAAAATACAGAACCTATAGCTGAAGCCACTATGGCATAAATACCATACAAAATTACAACTATCGTCGTCATTTTTTGAGTTTTCATTTTATAAATGATGGCTAAACCGATGGATTGAACCGCAATCCACCAAATAGCGAAAAGGTCAATTTTTGCAAGAAGTTGATATAAAAAAGTTTTACTGGATTCTTCGGACATCAGGGTCGCTAAGGAGAACGTTACTTGCATGGTTTCTTTAGCTACAACAATCGGTAAGGCAACTAACGCGCCTAAACTAAATATCAACCAGGCATGAGCCGAAACCGAAAACACTTTTTTAAAGGTAGCTGATCCTCCTAAAATTACATTCCCTACAAAAAGAAAAATTCCGGAGACGATTAATAAAATAATTAATGGAAACACAACCCCTGTAACAGGTGCAAAATATTTAATTCCC
Source organism: bacterium (assembly GCA_046758365.1). GTDB lineage: Bacteria > Zhuqueibacterota > Zhuqueibacteria > Oceanimicrobiales > Oceanimicrobiaceae > JBHIAC01. The sequence continues at coordinate 6,222 of JBHIAC010000076.1, read as the reverse complement.
CATTCAGTTCTAGAAAGGGCTTGTTCAATTTGCTCGCTCTCCATTCCCCGCTCTATCATTCTTTCTTCTTGCTGGGCAAGGGTTTCTTGAATTAATATGTTTCTCACAGTAAATATAAAAACCAGATTAATAATTGCAAATAATAGAATTGGCAAAAGCCAAGTAGGATTAAGATCAATACTTGCAAAAGTTTTACCTGGGGAAGTAAAAACACCTATAACCTTTTGAAATCCACTGAGTTCTTGACCTACTTCCACCTGCTTTTCCATTGTTTCTGAATTCATGATTTCCTCCTCTCCTTAATGTTAAAAGAGTTCTGCAAAATAGGGTGTTTAACCTTTAGGTTGAGATTGTCATAGGCAGGCTGAAGCCTGTACACCCATTTTGAGCATACTTTAAATTAATTTTACAGAAGTTTGTAATGTTAAAAGTGATTAGCCGATTTTTAAAAACGTAAATTGAAAGAAAAAGTTTCGACTTTGTATAGATTAAATAATCTAAAATATAAAAGAAAAGAAGTTTTTTCCAAGAAGATTAATCGACTTGCAAATAAATTTTAATCACCAACTTAAAACTTCCCGTTCATTAAGACTTTGGTTCAGTTTCTGAAATTCAAGCGCTATACATTCATTAATACACCAAACTTAAGCAATTATTCGAGAAAAGTTTTTATATGCTAAAAGGAAAAGAAGATATTATTTGAATTTACTCATTACTTGCAATCACCTCATCCTTAATTTTTAATAGATAGCCAAACGCCGCATCATGTTCGTTGGGAATCTCACCTTCCAAAATCGCCTCTTCAATCATCTTTTTCAGTTGGCCGACCTTGGGACCTGGTTTTAATCCACAGACCTCCATAATTTCATTCCCCCGAACTGGCGACTGAAAGGCCTTCATGCGGTCTTTTTCTTCCACTTCCTGTAAACGCTTCACCACAAAATTGAAATTCTCTATATGCTTCTTCACCCGCTGCGGGTTTTTTGAGGTGATATCAGCCCTGCAGAGAGTCAGCAAATCTTCCAAATATTCTCCCGCTTGTACTAAAAGCCTTCGATAAGCAGAGTCAGTTACATCCTCCTCAGTTAAGGCAATGGGACGGAGATGTAGGCGGGTTAATTTTTGTGCGTATTTAATCATCTCATTAGGGAGTCGCAACCTGCGACCAATGGCTGAAATCATGCGAGCCCCCACTTCCTCGTGGTTATGAAATGTCCAGCCTTTTCCGGGTTTAAATTCTTTGGTTTTGGGCTTTGCAATGTCATGCACCAAGGCGGTAAAGCGTAGATTCAAATTATCCGTAACGGCTGCTGTGTTGTCTACAACTTTCAGAGTATGATAAAATACATCTTTATGATGATGCATGTCAACTTGTTCAACGCCTTTGAGATCTACTAATTCAGGAAATATAAATTTTAGAACAGTAGATTCATCCATCAAGAGAAAGCCAATGGAGGGCTTAGAGGCGGCAAGGATTTTCAAAAATTCATCAGTAATTCTTTCCTGTGAAACAATTTTCAACCGTTCAGCCATCTGCTTCATGCCAGCTTTGGTATTAGCTTCAATTTCAAAACCTAATTGAGCAGCGAATCGAATTGCTCGCATAATTCGCAGTGGGTCATCTTTAAAGGTGGCCACAGGATTTAAGGGTGTGCGAATAATTTTTTTCTTTAGGTCTTTAAGTCCGTTAAAAGGATCGATAATTTTGCTGAAATTATTTTTGTTTAATCCAATGGCCAAGGCGTTTATGGTAAAATCCCTTCGAGCCAAATCGGCTGGCAGGTCTGCGGGAATGACTTCAGGTTTGTGTGAATCACCGCGGTAGCTTTCTTTACGCGCCCCTACAAATTCAAGTTTATAATCCTTATATTCTACCAGGGCTGTGCCAAATTTTTCATAAACGGTCATTTTTCGAGTATTTAGATTTTTGGCAACAGCTTTGGCGAATTTTGGACCATCACCAACCACCACGAAGTCAATATCTTTGCCATCTTGGCCGAGGAGTTTATCGCGAACAAAGCCTCCGACGGCGTAAACTTCCATGACTTCTCTATCAGCGATTACCCCGATGGTTTTAAGTATAGTGTTTGTATTATTTTTTTTGATTTTCATTAAACAAACTGAAATTATTCAGCGTTCATTAAAGAAATTGGATACAGAGTATACAAAGATTACACGGAGATCCTAGCGCGACCTTCGGCCGCAACCAAAATATTAAGCCACGGATTGACACGGATGCGCACGGATGAATGCGTAGAGTGTGAAAAATAATGTACGATATCATAAAGCTAATAATTTGAAATGTACTCACAGCCACATTTATTGAATCTGTGTTTCATCCGTGCAAATCTGTGGCTAAAATATTTTTTGTTCTAATTAGATGGTCAAAACCTTGCTAAAAAAACAAGGTTTGACAAGATTGTAATCCAATAATCCCGGCCCAAGTTCACGGTGCACATCGATTGCCAATCCGATTACTTGTTAAGTTAATTCATTTAATTCTTTCATGTCATTCATACCTAACCCCTTTTTATTTGATAATTTGAATTCTAATTTTTCTCAGTGCACTCTGAGCTTCTTTGTGGTCTCTGTGTCCTAAACTTAATTTTCACAATCGTCCTGATCGCAGTATTGCAATCACGAGCCAAACACCCAGAATGCCAGCAAATAAATAACCAAGCAGGCCAAAAAGTGGGTAGCCTAAAAAGAAGGGTCCGACTTTTTGGTTTAAAATCAGTGACGAGCCAATGATTAAAGCAGCGATGATTAAACTAAAAGCAATACGATTAGAGGAGCGATCAATTTCTAAAATAAGATTTTGTAAACCCCGATCTTGCAAATCGATAGCAAATTGGCCGCGTTTTAATCGCCTAAGTAATAGTTCTAAATCTCTTGGTAAAATTTTTAAAAGATCAAAAAGATCCCGTAGCATTTTAATTCCCTCGTAGGCAATTTTGTTGACATTCAAACGGCGCAACATGAGCTTTTTAACGTAAGGCTTAGCAAGAGAGATAATTTCAAAATCAGGGACTAATTTTCGTGCCAAATCTTCATAGGTTCCCATGGATTTCATTAAGAGCATTAAGTTTGATGGGGTTCGAAGCTGGTGTTTGGTAACTACATCAAATACATCCGAAATAATTGTCTGCATGTTTATTCTGTTTAAAGGGACTCCATAGTAGCGATCAATAAATCCCGTTATATCAGTACGCAGACCTCGAGCATCTCGATTTTCCTCCAAAGATCCAAGATTAATGAGAACCCGGATAATTAAGTCAACATCCCTTTGAATAGCTCCGATAAGCAGATCAGAGACTTCTTCCATCAAGACATCATCCAAGCGTCCCATCATTCCAAAATCTACTGGAACAATTATATCTTGATCTTTGATGAAGATATTTCCAGGATGGGGATCGGCATGAAAAAAGCCATCTTCAAAAATCTGTTTAAGTATAAACTTTCCGCCAATTTGAGTAATAAATTTTAAATCGCAGCCAGCGGCTTTAAGTTCAGCAATATCAGATATCTTAATTCCGTCAATAAATTCAGTGGTTAATATTTTGTTGGTAGTATATTCCCAGTAAACTTTAGGAACATAAACATGCTCAAAATCCAAGAAATTTTTTGCAAAGATTTCAATATTTCGAGCCTCGTTGATAAAGTCCAATTCACACTTCATGGTTTGCGACAGCTCCCTCACCAATCCCTGAGGATCAAATTGGCGGCTTTCAGGAATATATTTATCCATAAGTCTGGCTAAGTCCGTCAAAATATCTAAATCCGTGGCAATAATTCGAGCGACCTCTGGCCGTTGTATTTTGACTACTACCTCTTGATCATCATGGGTACGTGCTCTGTGAGCCTGAGCTATGGAGGCAGACGCCATGGCGGTTTTTTGAAAATCAGCAAATTTCTCCTCAATGGACTCGCCGAATTGTATTTCGATATAATCTTTAATTTTTTCAAAAGGCAGAGGCCTCACCTCGTCTTGCAATTTGGTCAATTCATTAACCAAGTCTGCTGGAATTAAAAAGGATCGAGTGCTTAGCACTTGTCCAAGCTTAATAAAAGTGGGCCCTAATTCTTCTAATGCCAATCGAATGCGTTCTGCTGCAGAAAGTCGCTTTGCCGTAGAAATTTCCTTTTTTAAAAATCTCTTACCAATTTGAAGATATACCTTCAAATTCATTCGATCTACAATTTCTGCAAAGCCATATTTTATTAAAATGCCAACAATTCGACGGTAACGTTTTAAATTGCGGTAGCCTTTGTCTAATCTTGGAATGTAGACCATCTTAAATATTTATTCATTATTTTTTTAGTGAAAAGATTTATGACCTAATGACTCATTAATTTAAGAAGTAACTGCATTTGCTTTATCTTCACCGCGTATCTTGTTAGATTATTTTCTTAAGGTTATTTAGCACATCCCTGAAATCATTAAATTCGAAATGTGGGATTTGATTTTCTTGGCAAAATTTCAAGAGGTCGCGTTTTGCAAATACAATGTCTGCTTCTTGAGCGCCACAACGGTCAGATAATCCATCACCCACATAAAACACGGGATTTCTACCGTATCGTCCTTTACGAACGTGATATCCTTTACAATTACCGCACCTGCCACACCCTTGATCATGATAAGGAAACTCTGGCTTAATTTGATTATTATTTAAGAAGACCAAATGATTTGAACTGAAATTAACAATTTCGTCAAGTCCATGATTATTTAAAATTCGTGTAATATAAAAATCCAGACCATCGCTAACTAATTCTACTTCAATACCATTTTTATGACAGTAAAAAACAAACTTTTTAAAAAATGGGTCTAATTGTTGAGAGTCGGCAAAGTGTTCCAATTGTTGCCGCGTAACTCTAGCCAAACGGCATTCTTCTATCAAACATTCTTTGGAAGAAATAAGGCCTTGCTTCCACAATTTTACTATATCTAAAGATCTGCTATCAGCAAAAGTCCGGAACAGCAAATTTCCAACATCGTTTTTAGCGGCGGTCCCGTCAAAATCACAAAATACTTTCATAATTGTAATTATTAATAATCTTTCCTTTTTTCAAATAATTAGACAGAATTAACAAGATTTACAAGATAATAAAACCAGGTAATCATTCAACCATCTTGCCAATTAAAATGATTCAATCTTTATTACTTATTTTTCATAAGTCAAAAATTTTTAGAAATTAATAGAATTTAAGCTGATTATAAAAGGTGGGCGAATCAGTTCAAGAAAAATTTTATTGAAGAGAAAATAAATCAAATTTCCTAAACCTTATTATAACACTTAATCTATTAGGACTCTTCGATTACAGCTTGAGCTGCCGCCAATCTTGCAATGGGTATACGGAAGGGTGAACAGCTAACGTAATCCATTCCGACGCGATGACAAAACTTAACCGACTCCGGTTCGCCACCATGCTCACCACAAATTCCAATTTTAAGTTTTGGGCGCGTTTTACGTCCTCTCTCTACCCCTAACGCAATTAGCTGGCCCACACCCTCTTGATCGATTGACTGGAATGGATCAAAAGGAAGAATGCCTTTTTCTACATATTCATGTAGAAATTTTCCAGCATCATCACGAGAATAACCGAAGGTCATCTGGGTTAGATCGTTGGTGCCATAGGAGAAAAATTCAGCTTTTTCTGCTACTTTATCCGCCACCAAAGTAGCTCGCGGAATCTCAATCATGGTGCCTACCAAATAATTAACCTTCACGCCTTTTGTTTTCATAACCTCATAGGCTACTTGGTCAATGATTTCCTTTTGATTATCGAATTCGGCTTTGGTGCTAGTTAAAGGAATCATAATTTCTGGCATCACTTTTATGCCTTCGGAATAGCACTGAGCCGCGGCTTCTATAATCGCCCGCGCCTGCATTTCTGTTATCTCTGGATAGGTAATCCCAAGTCGGCATCCACGGTGTCCCAACATAGGATTAAACTCATGCAATGATTCAACTTTCTGTTGTACAGCCTCCACTGAAATGCCTAAGCGTTCGGCCATCTCTTTTTGTGAGTCAGGCTCAGCAGGAACAAACTCATGCAGGGGTGGGTCTAACAGCCGAATGGTCACGGGTCGGTGCTGCATGACTTTGAATATTTCATAAAAATCTTGTCTTTGCATGGGAAGCAGTTTTATCAATGCCTTTTTTCTACCCTCTAAATTTTCAGCCATAATCATCTCGCGCATGGCCCAAATGCGATCACCAA
>JBHIAC010000075.1:0-15838 GCA_046758365.1 bacterium | reverse complement strand
CCGACAACAGATTCTTGAACGACTCATCTGACAGAAAATTCCTGAACGATTCATCTGCCATGAGGTTCCTGAACGATTCATCCGACAGAAAATTCCTGAACGATTCATCCGACAACAAATTGGCAAACGATTCATCCGACAACAGATTCTTGAAGTCAGGATCCAGAATCAATTTGTGAAATACATCACTTTGCAGCAATTTCTGAAATTCAGGATTTTGTAAGATAACATCCTTGTCTGTCATTTGTTCAACGCGATATTTTTCTGCTTTCTTTACTCCGCCTATCGTACCTGTAACATCCTCTCTGGAGGGTGGGAAGCCCTCGATAGCAAAATACACAATTAAGATGACAGCCAGTAACGCCCCTCCAATTAAAATCTTGATCTTACCGCTACCAAATAGGTTTTTAGATTCTTTTGCCATAATAACCTCCTATTAAGTTATTAAAAAATTTTGTGGTTAATTATGTTACCGCCAATTTTAATCTAAATACAAATCAAATTTTTAAAAGTTGGAATTGGTTTCAATGTAAATAGTTTTTTCATAGAGTAAAGTATCGGAGTAGATTTTAAATGTCATTCGTGATACAGTTTGAGTTTCATCTTTAAAGATAATATTATAATTACTTTCACCTATGTTTGTTAATTTTAAATAATTATCTCTTATTTTTAAGTTACTTACAAAAGGGGTTAGCTGTCTAAAACCATTAAAGCTAATATCATTTTCATCAAACTCAATAGCCAATTCAATTTCCTGTTTTGTGGTAATTTTTATTTCTGCTAGAATAATATTTTTTGTAGATTTTAGAGCAACGGTTCCATTTATTCCCTCTAGATTGATTTCTATCTTTCCTGCAGTTTCATAACGTTCAGAAGTGTCATTTAATATAACTGTACCAGTTAGATTTGCAATATCCAATGATGTGTTATTTATTAATAAAGCAAACATTATTAGGCCGACGATTAAGCCGGCTGCAAAAGAATATGCAAATTTGTAGTTGACCTTAACTTTTATAAGTGATTGTAATAAGTTCTTTTTTTCTATTTTTGTATATTTGTTCAACTGAATTGAGTTTAAAATATTTTTCTTTAGAATAGAAGAAGGTTCTATTTTTTCGACTTCATTCAATATATCCGAAATGTTAACGAAGTCATTGTAAAGATTTTGTGCCTCTGGATTTTTTGCGAGATATTCTTTAAGTTTGACAGATTCTCTATGAGATATTTTCCCGTCAATTTCTTTATTTATAAGCTCAATATATTTCTCTTCAATCATGTTTAACAATGCCCTTTTTTAATAATATGTTTCTCAGTAGCTGTCTTGCGGTAAATAATCTAGATTTAACAGTTTTTTCAGGTGTGTCAAGTATATAGCTAATTTCTCTATAAGAAAGATCTTCAAAATGTCTTAGTATAATAACAGTTCTATAATATATTTGTAAATCCATTAATGCATCCTGAACTCTCTCACACATTTCAATTTCATAATAATGTTCTTCTGGGGTTTTTTCTTTTGAAATAAAATTTTTGTCTAATTTTTCAAGGTGCTTTCTTTGATTGAGAAAATTGATTGATTCATTAACCACAATTCTATATATCCAACTGAAAAATTTATATTTGGGATTGAAGGTATCAAGGTTTTCAAAAGCCTTTATAAAAACCGATTGGGTTATATCTTGAGCATCTTCGTAATCGTTTATCAATCTAAGGGCAATATTAAAGATAGGCTTTTGATATTTATCTATAATTAATTCAAAGGCTTTAGGATTACCTTCAAGACATTCCCTGACGAGCTTAAAATCATCTTGCTCTGTCATAATTACAATTAAACGGATAAAAAGTTGGTAAGTAATTTTAAATTTTATACAATTTTTTAATATAAACAGAGACAATAGCAATGTCAAATATATTTTACAATTTTATTCAATTTCAAATATTGTGTCGAAACCAGCATATCGAAAAATATCTCTAATATACTTATTCATGTTTATTAATTTTAGACTATTTCCTGATTCACCTAACCTTTTTTGCGTCGAAAGCAAAACGCCTAATCCAGCACTAGAAATATATTCTAAATCTTTAAAATTTACAATACTGGATTGATTAATCGTATTAAATACGACTTTTGCCTTTTCGACTTGTGAGGCATCAAATCTACCAGAAAGGAGAACTTCGCCACTCTCTTTGATTCTGACGTCAAACATATTATTTCTCCAAGTGTTTAATAAATGTTATCTTACTCTTTCTATTTTTATATTCATAATTTATTTTATCTACCATTTGTTTTACTAAATGAAGCCCTAGACCTCCAACTTTTCGATCTTCTAAGGATTGATTAATATTAACTTCTTCTGATTTTGTTACATCAAATGGTTCCACGTCAAAATCCGTTAAACTTATTATCAAATTATTTTCGTTTTTATTAAGGCTGATTAAAATATCATTTGTATTTTCTGAATTATATTTGACCATATTGGTAAAAATCTCTTCAACAACAAAATTTATTGTAAATGTTATTGTATGGTCAATTTTAGTTTTAGTGATATATTCACCAATAAAATTAAAAATCATGTCTAAAGAGTTTATATCTCTTTTAAACTTTTTTTCCATTTAAGTTTTTATAATAAATTTAATTCCGAAATCTCACGCAGATTATACTGGTATCATAGCAAAATGAGAGTACCACATTTTACACAAACGCTTTATGTGAAGAGGCTAAGCAGATTATTTCTTTTACCAATCAAGAGCATGTAGCAAATTTGGACGCTTGTTTCATTTACCTAACTGGGAGTAAAACGAGAACGTAAAGACCAAATCGTTTTATCTCGCCAACTTTATCTGCTCAAGCGCAGTCAGCACCTCAGCCGTGCACCCCTGAATATTTACGACTTGCCCACAAACGTATCAGGTGAGTTTGGAGATTATATCACTAGCCCTCCTTGGGTCACCCAGCTAGGTAAGCTCCGTGCCGTACCTCTTGGCTAAGACATCCTATCCAACGAGGGTGCCGAGAAGACCCAGAAAATTCATACGAAGGTTAACAGGCAAGCCGTTGTTTATGTTTCACCAAATATGGACAACACACTCGGTTCGGTCGAATGACCGAGATGATCCAAATTCATACGGTTGCTTGCTCTTAACTAGTGTCAACAATAATCTCGGGATCGTCGGTCCAGATATTATCGTTGTTATCAACCACAGCCACAAAATATTTATACACACCTGGGTGCGCAGGATTATTGATTTTCTTTTTGATGTTTCTTCCGCTACCACTTCGGCAACGCACCTTATTAAGAGGTGTCAGATTCGCAAAATGAACAGCGAAAGCTTTACCTCCTTCACAAACCCATTCTATGTCATCCCCAGCTTTGATAATAAGCCTGCGATCTGAATAGGTAATGGACCCGTTCGCGTCCAACTTAATCTTAATAGTATGATTCATCCGTTCCCTCCTTTCCCTTCCTTTATCACCAGTGGGTCTGACGATAAAGGCCGGCTCATTAGGTTAGTATAAGCGGTCCAACTTTTACAAAAGAACCAATTTCCTCTAATAATATACTACTTTCCTGGAAACAATACAAGTTTTGCATTTAATTTTTGACTAGAGATATGGACGAAAACCCCAAATTTGCAGAATTAACAACATCTAAGTTATTGTTTTTTTGATCGAGTTTTTTCTATAAATCTACTTTCCGTCCACGTCTCTAGAGCTGTATCCGAAAAGTCGATATTTAGGACGTTGGACATCCGTCCTACGTCCTTTAGAAAAGAATTGAATTAAAAAACAATAATTTAGAATTTGTGAATTTCAAAAATCTGGAGTTTTCGGCCACGCCCCGAGCACACTTAAAACTCACTTTTATTCCTTATAGTTCAAAAGTTAACCTTTATTTCGACCGATAGCGATTTGAGCGTTGAATGGTTTACTATATTTTGCTTTGTCATTTCTTTGAATCAAATCCAATTGCTCCATCACTCATAACCAATCGTTGATAACGAGGATCTTTACGGAGTTCAGAAAGATCGGGGTGACCACGAACCTCTTCAATGGAGTAGCCACGTTGCAGCGCTAACTTGAGGGCTTCGAGTGCTTGATCGTGCAACTTGACAAATTCAAAGACCAAAACACGTTTGAAAAGGACCGTTACATCCTCGGGTGCCAGTTGTTGAGCTCTGGCGATTTCATCCAGTGCCTTTTTATGGTTTCCCAAGTTTGCGTAATAAACGGCTAAACTGGAACGGAGCCGGGCATCATTTGGATTAATCACCAGTTGTTTTTCAGCTAATTGAACAGCATGTTGATAAGTTTCTCGGGCCTTGTCTGAATATTCTGGCGTGTAGCGATAAGAATCAGCTAAATTACCCCAAATAGTATAATGATTCTCTCCCAAGTTGATTGCCTTTTTATACATGGGCACGGCATCGACATAACGGGCCAGCATAAAGTAGGTCGTACCCAGATTGGAATAGGCCTGCGCTGTAGGTTTTATGGCGATAGATTTTTCGAACAAAGCCGCTGCCAACTCATACTGCCCCATTAAATAGTACATGGCTCCCCGATTGTAATAACCTCGCGCATTGTCTGGTGTTAATTCTGTCACCTGGCGAAACATCTTCTCTGCCTCGGCATAACGGCCTTGCCTGTAATAAAAACCACCCAGATGATTGTATCCCGCCCAGTAAGTTGGTCTTAATCCAATGGCTTTTTTGTAAGTTGCTTCTGCTTTTACGAGCTTTCCAAGCGCTTCATATGTTCTGGCCATTCCTCGGTAGGCATCAGAGTTTACTGGATCAATTTGTGAAGCTCGCTGAAATTCCTGAAGGGCGTCTTCATATCGACCGGTTCCATTGTGAATGATGCCGAGAGTAACATGCACAGGGGCCAGATGCTCATTAATTTGAATAGCACGGTTACAAGATGATTGAGCTTTTTCAACCCATTTAGGGTTTTTCGTAAGTTCGTACTTACGCCAGTAGGCTTCTCCCAATCCTGTGTAGGCCAACGCGTAGAGGGTATCTTGCTCAATAGATTGCTCAAATAAGCTAATGGCGGTGTCAAGGTTTTCCACTTTCTCGTATCGTTGCAGATACCCACGACCTTGTAAGTAGAATTCGTAGGCTCCCGGTACCGTGGTACCTCCCGCAGTTAATACGCGTCGCGTTTGCGGTTGCACCTCCACGTCCAACATCTCCGTCAGTTTTATAACGACACCGTCTTGCAAAATCGAGACATTTGTCATGTAGTCGTCAATCACCGAAGAACTCAACTGTCGTAAAGTCTTAGCATCAACAAGATTCAAAGTCAATCGGAACCTATCACCAATACGTTGCACGCTTCCAGTAACCACCAGATTAACTCCAAACGCGCGCTGAGCTTCGCTGGCGCTGGCGATACCGCGCTTACGCACCTCACTAGTGGGTACAACCCATAGAGAGCCTTGAAACTGTTCTAGTTGGGTGACTTTACTAGTCAGAGTCTCCACCATACCGTCACAAAAAGCTTGGTTGGTTGGGTCATCCCCTATGTTGGTAAAAGGAATCACGAGCAGGTGCTTTTGGTTGGGTACGCCCTCAGAACCTAGCCATTTCTCCACGGCATGCCAGCCTGTGGGAATCAGCAATAACAGCAGCAGCCCCATGATCACCCCGGCAAGCGCGACCGTAAGTCTACGATTAAGCCGCAGGCGAGGAGATGGTGCAGGAACCATTGGACTGGTTGTGGCTGATGGTACCCAACCCATTACGCTCATCACACGCAGGAGGTCGGCCCGCAGTTCAGACACGGTCTGATAGCGCTTACTTGGTTCCTTTTCCAGGCATTTGTTCACAATCCCCTCAAACTCCAATGGAAGGTCAGCTCGCAAATCTGAAATGGTTTTCGGATCTTCATTTAAAATGGAATAGACCACCGCATACTCGAAATCACCTTTGAAAGGCAATTCCCCTGTTAGCATTTCATACAGTACAACGCCGAGTGACCAGATGTCTGTGCGATTATCTACGCCTTCCCCACGTGCTTGTTCTGGTGACATGTAAGCTACTGTGCCCAAGGTTGTTCCGATTTTGGTAAGCTGTGTACGGCCAGTTAATTTGGCCAACCCAAAATCCATAATCTTCGCCTGATTCCGACGGGTCGGGATCACCATGATGTTGGCGCTTTTGATATCCCGATGCATGATGCCTTTCTCATGCGCCTCCTGTAGAGCCTCCACAACCTGAATGGCAAAGTTAAAAGCTTCCTCCAACGTAAGGGTTCCTGATTCGACTTTTTCTTTCAAGCTTTGACCTTCTATGTATTCCATGGCAATGAAGGATTGTCCTTCGGCTTCATTGATTTCGTAGATGGTGCAGATGTTCGGGTGGTTTAAAGCCGCGGCAGCCTGAGCCTCATACAGAAAACGAGTCTTTTCTTCTTCGCTGCCCAAAACCTGTGGGCTGAGAAATTTTAAAGCGACTGTACGCTTCAGCTTAGTGTCCTCAGCTTTGTAGACGACACCCATACCACCTTCGCCGAGTTTTTCTAAAATATGGTAATGAGAAACTGTTTTACCTATCATAGACTAAACCTTTCACACTCCCTTCACTTCATCGGGATATTGTATTGTATAAACAGGCCACCTTCACCTAGCTAAAGGCGTGGTCGAAAACCCTATATTTTAGGAAAATGCTCAATGTAACTCATTGCTTTTTTGCTCAAGAATTATGTAAAATTGGACTTTCCGGCTACGCCTCTAGCACGTAGAAAACAGGCTCTGTCCCGTGGAAGACGAAAGTATTATTGGAATTTATATAATATAATTAATTAAAATTACTTTTACCACACCTTTTTGTAATCCAGGTTTAATAGCTCTAAATGTGCCTCATGGCTTCTTCGATTCGCTCTGGCGTCATGGGGAGCTGGAACAAGCGGGCGCCGGTGGCATCGAAAACGGCATTAGCAATCACAGCGCCCATGCATACGATAGCCGGTTCCCCGCCGCCATGAGGGTTGAGGTCTTCTGATTCAACCAGAATGGTCTCGATTTTTGGCAGCCAGGAGAAGTGAGGGATTTCATAGGTACCAAAATTGAGGTCATAAATTTCTCCACCTTTGAAATGGATTTCCTCAGTCAAAGCATAACCCAAACCCATAGTGATACAACCTTCTATCTGTATTCTCGCGCCTTCAGGATTAATCACCAGGCCCATATCCTGAGCACAGACGACACGCTTTACCTGGACATAGCCGGTTTCTTTATCCACTTCGACCTCAGCCATGGTGGCGATATACGATCCCACATCCATAGCACAGGCGATACCAAAGCCCCTGCCGCTGGGGGTTTTTGATGGCGTCCAACCAAATTTCTCAGCAGCGGCTTTGAGAACCCTTTTTATTTTTGTATCCTTCAGGTTTTTCAGCCTGAATTCCAGCGGGTCCATGCCTGCTTTCGCGGCCATAATATCAATCTGCGACTCCCGGACGAAAGTATTGGTATTGTTGGCTGGTGCTCGCCAGGCACCGGTTCTAAACGGATGGGAACCAGGCGTACCTCGCCAACTTGATCCATGCACCACCGTGCTGTGGTGGGGTATATCATAAAATTGCTGCGAACCCCTCTCTCCAGCGAAATAAACATGATAATCCCAGAAAGCAATTTTACCGGTATCTGTTATGCCGGATTTTATTTTAACCACCGCTGCTGGCCGAAAGGTATCATAAAAAAATTCTTCTGCTCGGTTCCAGGCAACCTGGACCGGTTTCCCGGTTAATTTTGCTAATCGCGCGGCTTCTACAGCTTGCTGATTACGACCCTTTCCACCAAATCCGCCACCTACATACGGAGTAATGATACGGACTTTTTCAGAAGGCCAGCCCAGAGCTTCTGCTATTTCCTCTTTTGCTCCGAACGGTCTTTGCGTGGACGCCCAAACGGTAAGCTTATCCCCTTCAACTTTTGCCACAGCGGCATGGGGTTCTATCGGGGCATGAGAAACATAGCTATTCAAATAGATTTCTTCAAACGTAACAGAAGCACGATTTATACCGTTTTTAATATTTCCACCCTGAGCCACGCTATTCCCTTCCGGTGCCACCTTGAGTAAATGTTCAAAAATATTTTTATCATCAACAGTTACATTCGGTATGTCAAATTTAGCCTTAATCTTTGCTAGAGCTTTTTCAGCCTCATCGGGATACTTATGCAGCACCGCAACCAGGTCGCCATCCCGAACGATTTGAACACCCTTTACTTTTCTGGCGGCGGAGGTATCTAAGTTGATTAACTTTGTACCATGAGCCGGTGGCCTTAAAATTCGAGCATATAACATCTCTGGAAAATGAATGTCTGCCGCAAACTTAGCCTGGCCAGTCACTTTTTCTTGCGCGTCTCGACGTGAAACAGGCTTACCCATTATTTTAAATTCCGATACTTTTTTCACCACAGCTTTTTCTTTCATGTGTCTGGTAATTTTTTTCCCTTTTGCCAGTTGGGCATAGGTGGCTTGATGATTCTTTTTGGTTTTATCAAATATGACTCCATCTTTTGCGATCAATCGATTTTTTGGTGTTTTGAGATATTCTTCGGCTAATTCTATTAACACAGCTTTGGCCTCGGCCCCCGCTGCCCGGAGCGCAGGCCCGAAGAAGCGCGTAGTCATGGATCCGAAAGTGCCCAGGTCCCACGGACAGAGGTCGGTATCGCCCATCACCATATCAATTGACTCCAAAGACACATCAAGCTCATCCGCTAACATTTGCGCCAGGGAAGTGATGATTCCCTGCCCCATCTCTATTTTACCAGTGTAGCAGGAGACGTGGCCATCTTCGCCAATTTTAAGATAGGCATTGAAATCAGTAGGATAATTTAAGCGAAAACCCCGGCGGCGGCGTTCTTGTGAAAACGCAAAAACATCTCTTAAAGTAAATATGATAAAAATTCCGCCACCGGAAAGTTTGAGAAAATCGCGCCGATTGATCGGATAACGGGCTGTAATATCGGTAAAATCAAGTTCCAAATATTTATCTTCTTTCATCGCTTCATCCCTCCTTTCATTTCTTGGGCTGCGGATTGCATCGCCTGAACAATCCGGGTGTGCGCTCCGCAGCGACACAAGTTGCTATCCATATTCTGGACGATTTCTGAATAGGTAGGTTGAGGGTTTTGTCTTAAGAAACTGTAGGCGTTAAGAATCATACCAGGGGTACAAAATCCGCATTGGAGAGCATCGTGTTCCACAAACGCCTGCTGCAGGGGATGAAGACTCCCATTTTGGGCTAATCCTTCAATGGTCATCACTTCTTTCCCATTGACAAATTTTACAGGTAGCTGACACGATCTTACGGCCTTTTTGTTTAGGAGAACGGTGCACGCGCCACAAAAACCTTCACCACAGCCGTATTTCGTTCCAGTAAGACCTAAGTCCGCGCGCAAAACCCACAGAAGCTTTCGACCGCTCTCCATGGTCAAACGTATGGGTTTATTATTTAATTTAAAGTGAATGGTTTCTTCCATCTTAACCTCCTCTTGATAATAATTCGTTTTATAATAAAATTTAATAAAAATGTTTAAGCGATGTGCTTTACAAACCAAGCAGTCTCGAGGCGTTTCCTCCCAGTATACCTTCTTTGGCCTCTGCCGTTAGATTCAATCCGCCAATACTTTCGATCATTTTTTCCAGACTTCCAATCTGATGCGGGTAGTCACTACCTGCCACTAAATGCTCCACTCCTGCAAAGTCGACCGCGAGCCCCAGAGCTTTCACGTCAAAGTTAACCGTATCGTAGTAAAAATCTTTTAGATACTCACTGGGTGGTTGGTTAATATTCTTTCGACACTCTTCAAAGGCATAATATCCTCGGTCGAGCCTCTCGGCAAGATACGGGATAGCTCCACCAAGGTGAGCCAAAACCCAGCGAATTTTGGGAAACCGCTCAACAACTCCGCTAAAAACAAGCTTCGCTGCTGCCAGGGTGGTGTCAAATGTGAATCCAACTAATGGCATAAGCCAAAATTCGGTCATCGCCTCAACACCAACAGGATAGATGGGATGTATGTAAAGAACTACCTCCAACTCATTTGCTCTCTCGTAAAGCGGCCAATATCGTTCATCACTCAACGCAATTCCGTTTACATTGCTGAATACCATAAAGCCCTTGAATCCCAACTCAGCCGTGGCTCGCTCGAACTCTTTTGTAGAAGCAACAGGATTGTTCAAAGGAAGCGTCGCCAGCGCCGTAAAGCGATCTGATCGGTCAGCTTTTATTTTCGCAAATTCATCATTGATCAACTGGGCTAACACAACCGCGCGCTCAGGAGACTCAATGTGTGTTCCAGGCGACGTAAAAGTAAGAATCTGCTTGGTGATACCGGCCTTCTCCAACACCGTCTCTCTAAAAGCGATGTCCCTGTGTCCAGGAACGACAATATTATAGTCTCCTGGATAGTGAAGCACTGGATTGTTTTCAGAATCGAAAGTCACTTTGATATTACTTGGTTCAGTTTCCAGAGCCTGGAAGTATTTTGGCGGATAAAAGTGATTGTGGAAATCGATGATGAACATTATGCCAACTCCTTTCTATTTCCAGTTTTTGCCCATAAATAATAAACAGGTAGGCCAAGGAGGACAAGGAATAAGCCAAACATACTTTCAGAAAAGTTTGACAGGATTTGATTAATTATAATGGCAAATGCTGAGAGAATGAATATTGCTGGGATAATAGGATAACCCCAAATTGAGTAATCACGCACGATGCCTGGTCTCCGCCGGAGTATGAACAGACCAATGGCCATGACTCCGAAAAAAATCCATTCGGTATAGACGACCCTGGTAAAAAGAGTTCGATAGGTACCAGTACCAATCAGGATCGAAGACCAGATCGCTTGCATAAGAATAGACCGATGTGGTGTTCGATATTTCGGATGGATTTCGCTTAACCAGCGAAATAGAAGTCCATCGCGGGCCATGGAAAAATAGACGCGAGGCCCCGAAAGGATAATTCCACTTAAGGCACCTATGGTAGAGAATATAACCAAGCCAGACATAATGACTCGGCCACCAGAGCCAATCAAGGCGTCGGCTGCGTCGGCCGCAACGCGGGTTGAGGATGCGATTGTGTCGAGTGGGAGGATATACAGGTATACCGCGTTCAAAGCAATATAGCAGATCGTGACAATCACTGTTCCGAGCATCAGAGCAGCCGGGATCGTCCTGCGAGGATTAATTGTTTCTCCGGCATTGTACGTAACCATATGCCAACCGCCGAAGGCAAAAAGCCCTGCCACCAGGGCTAAAGCGAAATCACCAAGAGTAACTGGCATGGAAAGAGAATCTGACAGTTGTGTATGCTCTGGCAAGCTGGAGCCGAGGGTAAAACCCAGCACAATAATGGCAAGTATTACAATAATCTTACCTAATGTGAAGAGAGCTTGAAGTGTACTTCCTTGTTTGACTCCGAGGTAATTTATCGCAGATAGGATAAGTATCACAGCAACCGCGACCCCTTTAATGGCGATATTCCCCATCGGGATTAAATCCGCAAAGTATCGCGCACAAACAACCGCAATCGCAGCAATAATACCCGAGTGCATCGTCCAGAACATCGCCCAGCCCCACAAGAAACCTACAGCAGGCGTATAGGCTTCTTTCAGGTACACATAGACACCACCGCTACGAGTGTAAATAGATGCCAGCTCGGCACAGACCAGTGCACCGAAAAGCGTCAGTATCCCGCATAGGATCCATACCAGGAACACACCAAGAACCGAGGGAACCTGGCCGGTAATCTCGGAAGGTTGAACAAAGATTGAAGCTCCGATTATGGTACCGACGACTAACGCCGTCGCGTGTGGTAAGCCAATTGCGCGATTTAGTCTTGGTTCGGTCTTATGTTCCATTCCTGGTTATTCCTAATCTTATAGAACGCAGATTGGTCTTGGATTCAAAACTTCTGGACACTCGATTTGTAGAATATGGCCAGCATTTTCAATCACTTTGGGTCATAAACAATAAGAATAAAGATTACCAGTGAACCAAATTTTACACTAAAGCAATTAAATCATGTTGCAATTCAAACCTAGCAAATATAGCTAATCGCGCCTGTATATCGGATAAATATCCTTTGGAATATTCTTATACGGCAGTGTGGTCAGATCAGCAGGGCCCCAGCCTGGTGCATCGACTTCAAAAATGGCTCCAGCGACGCCAGTCTCATAGTAACCTCTCCTGAAGTGCACTCGTGATTTTAAAACGATGATATCCAGACTATCGAAATCGATGCCAAGTGGTGTAAAGATATTCGTATTCGTTACCTGCATAAGATGTTGGGTTAAGATGACATGGTTATTATCACCAAAAGAAAGCACCGCTACGCCATCTCTGCCGTACTCGCCCAGAAACGAGAGCTTCCCGCTAATTTTAACTGGATTACCGGCAAATTTATCCGAATATCCACCCACCTCAAGGTTAACCGTGTCGCCTACCTTTGCGGTTGCTATCAGCTTTTCAATGGCCTTTTCATCCCGCAGGGTAGTGATACAAAAATTCTTTGCTCCCTGTTTAATCAATTCCTCGAGGATATGTGTGGAACCGCCTGTCCTGTCGCTGTGGTCTGCAATTATGACTGGCGTTTTACCAGCTTTGGCCGCTGCGATGGCTAAGGCCACCCCTTCTTTTGTTTTGGGGAGTTTCTTACCAGCGAATTCCTTGCGCATGCGCCAGATGTAGTTAGACATGTCATCTGCAATCCGATTAGCCAGATCCTGATCATTATTGGTCACGACCATAACGGTCGCCCCAACCTCCGGGACATCTGCATAGGCAAACCCGAAGGCAACCGACACATAAACGTCCCTATACCGACATTCCCATCGACGAGCCCGTTCCATAATATCCATAGCAGGCGGAACCCCGGTGCCTTGAAAAACACTTGGTGTGATGACGCCTGGCTTTCTGGTAGCCATGGTCGGCTTATATCTTCCACGAATAGTTTTGATCATCACTCGTGCCGCACGCTCTCCTTGCATGGCCGCATCATAATGGGGGTAGCGCTTCACAATGAAAACCGCATCGGCCGCATCGGATAACTCATGATCTTCATTGGCATGAAGGTCGAGGGTGACCATAATAGGGATGTCTCCTACCACTTTCCGCACCCTGCGCACAATTTCAGCTTCTGGTTTCGGGACATCAGTAACCGCCATAGCACCGTGGAGCGAAAGGAAAACTCCGTCAAGATGGCC
This sequence comes from bacterium, assembly GCA_046758365.1. Taxonomy (GTDB): domain Bacteria; phylum Zhuqueibacterota; class Zhuqueibacteria; order Oceanimicrobiales; family Oceanimicrobiaceae; genus JBHIAC01. Next base: position 2,621 of record JBHIAC010000075.1, on the reverse strand, counting down.
GGCTTTTTTCAGGTCGTCTACGATGAGGCCTGTGTATTTATCAAATGCCTCCTTCGTAATCCAGCTACCCGAAGAACCACCGCGGGCACCGCGTGGAGAAAGGATTCCAACCAGCTCAATACCGCCAAACTCCTCACACATAGTTTTAAAGCCGCCAATATATCCCCGATTCGAAGTAAGGATGTCACGGGTGGGCGGTCCGTAGTATTCCCAGTCTTCGATTGTGGTCGGATTCGGGCAGAATGTGCAGGTCTCGTGTGAAAATCTGGCAACTGCAATTTTGATATTTTTCTCCTTTTCCGGACTGTCCTTGTATCCTAATACGGAAATGGAGAGGAGAATTGTTACGAGCCAAAAAGTCGTTGTCTTAAATTTATTTCTCATCCTTCTCATCCAAATGAAGCAATTTTTCTCGAAATAAAGTTTTACCCTATTTCTCATTTGAATTTCCTCCTTTTTGGTTTATTAAAACCCGATTCATTAAATCCTTAAATCTTGGCTCTTCATACAACCCCTGGAAATCGGGATGAATTTTTATCCAGATGTAATTGGTAAATCCTTTTTGCACAGCTAGTTCTAACTGATCTAAGACCTCTTGTTTTTTCCCCTGAACACTGAGCAGTTGCGCAAAGCTGAAATGTTGGGTAGAGTCCATGGTCATTGCTTTCTGACCCATGGCCCAACCCTGTTCCGTTTGCCCCATTCGACTGAGAGTTAACCCTAAAGCAATATAATTATACCCATTTTTAGGATTATCTTTTACCCATTTCTCTGCCACCTTACGAAACCTTTCAAAAAGTTTTTGGGCCATTTGGTTATCTCCTATCAACTGATAAACAACCCCCAATTGGTAATGAGACCATGAATCCGAGGAGTCGACCTCGAGAATCTTCTCTAAAGTTTGAAGAGCTACTTGCAAGCGGCCTTGTAAGCGGTAGGTGTAGGCCAGTCGATATAGATCCAAGGTAAAACGTGGGTCAATCTCCAAAGCTTTCTCAAAAGCCGCTTGTGCTTGCTTCAGACTGTCTTTGCCCAAGTAGGCCCAACCGAGATTATCGTAGGCCCTGAGATGGTTCGGATCATTGGAGATTTGCTGCTTGCACCAGACCACAGCAGAATCCACCTCACCCAGATTGTAAAGGTAAATCCAATTAAGACCATCATAGGTCAACATAAAATATGGATCGATTCGGATAGCCTCCTTATATTCCGCAGCAGCCTCTTCATAGCGGCCCATCTGCTGGTAAAACCATCCAAGATTATTGTGTGCAGGGCTGTAATCAGGGTATAAAGCTATCAGCGTCTTCCAGTGCTTGACAGCCTTTTCCAGATCATTCTCTACCGCTCGAGCGTAAAAGGCAAGAATGCCATATTTCTCCTTGTCAGTGAGATCATCCAAATCCTGTACAGCTTTGGCAATCAGCTTCTTTCCCTTCTCTTGGTCAAATCTCTCGAAATGAATCATCCCAAGGGAAGCTCGCGCGGTGGTAAAGGTTGAGTCGATCTGCAGTGCATTTTCGTAGAACAGCTTAGCCTCATCAAAGTTCGCCTGTCGATGATTCTCAATGCCGAGCGAGTACTGCTTCAGCGCCTGTAAGGATAAAAAAGCAATACGCCAGCGGCAAGTCCGAAAAGGATAATAACCAGCGTCCAGAGTATCGGCGAAGTCATCCATCTCTGCGGCCGCGACATTACCTGAATGGGGACTTGCTGCAAAGGTTTAGTAGTCATGGTCTTTTGCATCCGCTGCAAATCAGTCAAAATTTCATCTGTATGCTGATAGCGTTCGTCAGGATTCTTGGCCATTGCTTTAAAAATAATTTGTTCTAATTCCATCGGTACGCCGGTTCGCAAAGCAGTAATCGGCTCTGGCTCTTCATTTAAAACCGAATACACCACCGCTTGTTCATAATCCCCCTTGAAAGGCAACTCTCCGGTGAGCATTTCATAAAGCACGACGCCAAAAGACCAGATATCTGTTCGATGGTCAACCTTTTCTCCCCGCGCCTGCTCCGGTGACATGTAGGCGACCGTGCCCATGGTGGAAGCAGTTTTGGTCACCATCGTTCGCCCAGCTAATTTCGCCAAACCAAAATCCATGATCTTCGCCTGTCCCTTTTGGGTTACCATGATGTTGGCACTTTTTATGTCACGGTGCACAATACCTTTCTCGTGCGCCTCTTGCAAGCCTTCGGCAACCTGAATGGCGATGTCCAAAACCTCCCGAAGGTTCAAAACCTTCGGGAGGTTGTCTTCGATTCTTTATTTCATTCATAAATCCTGAGCAAGCACAATTCCCCGGTCGGCTGAAAAGTCCTGAGAAATGACATACCATTCTTTCATATTTAGAGATTGGGATAATTTTTGTAATTTTAGATAGTCTTGTTCGTGTCCCCACTTCTTGACCTCAAAAGCCATCATTTCGTCCGGTAGGACAAAGTCTATCTCAGCTCCGCTGCGTTTTTGATAATAATTCACTTTACCGTAGTGACGGAGATTCTTGAAAACGGCATTTTCGAGCAGACCGCCATCTGAGATTTTGCCAAACAAGTTTATCATACCATTGTCACAAAAATAGACCTTTTTCGTTCCGCTAACCTCTCTGTCCACATTTCTGCTAA
>JBHIAC010000074.1:0-15937 GCA_046758365.1 bacterium | reverse complement strand
GTAGTCGGAAAAGCCCTATTTTACGGTTCAACGGGATGTAAGCTATTTTTTTAGTTTAGCATTTTTCAAGAAACGGACTTTTCGACCACGTCTCTAGGGGTTTTGTCAAGTGCGAATTTCGGATAATGTTTGTTTGATTGAAACAAAGCTGCCCGTTGGAACCCAATCAGGAAATCGAGCATTGCTGTTGTGTCTATTAATAACGATTCACGGATAAACTAAAAGCGCTTTTAAGTCGTTATGTTTTCACTGAAGTTATTTGTTGTGCCATTTTTCATTAATTAAATTTCTGATCATTCTTTACTTATCTTATAATCCCTATTTTTTTTAACTCAAAAAAACATTTAGCACAAGCTGTAACATCAACTGCTGCATTATGAGCTTCCTTTTTACCTACTAAAATGTGAAAAAGTACTGTACGCCCTTATTCAAGGATATGAAAGACCTACTATTTTTAATAGAATCATTAAAGAAATGTAACGCAAGTGAGTTTAATACGTAAGACGAAAGAAAATGGGATGTTGTTGCGATCTAAGCCGCCGTTAGCTTGCTGAGGCTGAGCGCAACTTTGTAGTCAAGGGATGTCTGTTTCGGAGCATCTGCAGAATCCAGTAGGTGGCAAATGCCGCTGCGAGATGCTTTAGAGTATGACCGCTCACAATCCGGCCTAAGGCGAAAATCTTGGTATCGAGAAGCTCAAAACCCTTTGCTACAGCATAAAGAGCGAACACGCCCAAAAGGTCCGTGCTTCGAGTGTATTTTGATGGGAAAAGAAGCACAATGAGAGGGATAGCTAAAATCGGATAAAACTGCACCATGATGTAGAGGCGTAGGTCGCCCACTCCCCTAAGCTCACTCCAGTGCCAGTAAATCACAGTACCAATGCCGAAGGAGACCAGAGGTAAGAGAGAAAGCAAGCCAGCCTTCACACTGATCCGCTCGGTGAGGATGGCGGCAAAAAAAGACATGAAGACCAAGGTCATCGGTAAACGGTCCCAGAAGAGCCGCGCATTATCGGGTGCTAGGTGATAGTAAACCGATCCAAAGCCCGTGAGCACCACCCCACAAAAAAAGACCCCATAGGGCCATTGCTCAGAACTTTTAACGAAAGCACCGCCGGCATCCGTGGCCCGTTTTTGCCACAAGAAAAATAAGCCCAGCGTACCGACAAGAAAGAACGGGGCATTGGAGATAACGTTGAGGAAGTTGGAAATGCCAAGCAGGGTGCGTTGGTCAACAAAGCTGTGGTAGGCCTGGCTCTGTGGAATTGGCGGTAGAGCTAGTAGGACCACGATCACCGCCAAAGTGATGGTGGTGATCACCAAAAGGCGCGTGTGTTGCGTCATCAACGCATTAAGCCGTGCTCCCTTCATCGCCAAAATCCAGCTCAAGCGATTCATAACTTATATTAGAGTTTTTAAACTCTTCCTAAGAAAAGCTGACCTTCTTCAAGAAGGTTAGCTTTTGATTGGTGTAACCGTATGCTTTCGGGCTCAGCTTTTCTTAGGAATTATTTTTTGGTTTAATCCCATACACCTTTATACTCACAACCGAACTTGCAATCTCCCTTACTTTTTCAAGTGGTATTTTTAAGTCTTTAATGAATGCCTGTGCAGTAGGATCATTAGCAATAGTCTCACTAGGTAAAGAGGTCTCATTAATTATCCGGATTTCCTGAAATCCTGCTTCTTTTATAATCTCTATGTATTTGTCCTTTAATATTGCTCCTGAAACACATCCAATGTAGGCATCAATCGAGTTCTTTATGAAATCTGGCAGTTCCTTTGTCAACACAATGTCTGAAATCATCATTCTTCCACCTGGTTTTAACACTCTGAAAGCTTCCATGAAAACCCTTCTTTTGTCGGGGGAGAGATTGATAACGCAATTTGAGGTGACAATATCAGCAAAATTATCAGCCACCGGTAGATTTTCAATCTCTCCGAGCCTAAACTCTACATTACTGTAATTCCCTTTTCTGGCATTTTCTATGGCTTTTTCAAGCATCTCCGGTGTCATATCTATACCGATTACTTTGCCATTTTTACCAACTTTATTTGCAGCGAGAAAACAATCGAATCCCGCACCTGAACCAAGATCAAGAACGGTCTCACCTTCGGTTAAAGATGCAAGCGCGACAGGATTCCCACAACCAAGACCTAAATTGGCATTCTTTGGAACCGCATTAAGTTCATCTTCGGAATAACCCATCTTTTTACTAATGTCCTCTGCTAAGTCAGCAGGGCCACAACAGACACTGTCATTTATGTCAGTACTTCCACAACTGGAGCTGTTATTTCTGGCTATTTTAGCATAGCCTTCTCTTACCACTCTTTTTATTTTTTCTTCCTTCATTTTGGCTGCCTCCATTATTATTGTAATATGTCTTTCATTAATGGTCCAAGCATACCTTTTACCATCTCTGTGAGATCTTTCACTTTAATTAAAGAGATACAGCACACCTCGCCATCTTTTTCCCAACTCATAATTGCTAACTTATCACCAGCACGAATATTTGCCCGCGCTCTTAACTCTTTAGGAAGCACCATCTGGCCTCGTTCATCAACGCTTGTTAATGATTCTACTTTACAGCAACCTATTCCTTTGCCCGTTGGCACAAAACTTTTATTGTTTATATCATTTTTGGCCATTTTTCACACCTCATAAGTTAATGGAATCAGTATTATTAGATTAATCTGAATAATCAGTTATTACTGAATAATATACAAATTCAGATTGATATTGTCAAGATTTTTTTTATTTATTAGCTGAGTATTAACGGTCGAAGGATTGTTTCACAAAAAGGTTAATGTGTTTTCGAATTGAGAACAGATTTTGGGTTAGCAAAGTGAATCTTATAACGTCCTGATAAGTAACCGAACGAAGCGGGGCAGGTTTCGATGAAATTGGAGTGTAATGTTGCGCGACCACCGAAAGTCATATTGCATACAACACTATAGTAGATAATGTAACAAAAATTATTGCTAAACTCCAGTATAATGGTTTATTACATTTTGATTTCTTTGTTTGGCCTCTTGTAATCAGATAAACGATAAATAAATAGAAAGGGCCGTTTGATACTATGAAGTCAGCTTGTACGTAAAGAACATTTTTGAATATGATTGCACTGCCAAGAACGCAGGCGGCGGTTACTAAAGCTACTTTTACTTCATCAGCAAATTTCATAATCTTAATTAAACCCTCATTCTTTATAAATTCATTTCAGACAGGCGAGCAATTTTACTAAACTCGATATTAACTGCACCATTTTCCACTAAATTAAATACGCTAGCAAAAATTGATTATTTACCTTCCAATAATCTGTCAAGTGTCTAAGCTCTTTAAAATTGTCTTCAATTCCCCCAGCATTTGGTACACCTGCTGATATAATTTTTCCAATCATATTCTAGTTTATCCCATCAACTTATAGAAAGACTTCCTCTGCCGCGCCATAGTAGATGGCATTAAAAATTATCTTGAACGTACCATGGGTCTGTGATCGATGCTGTGGACGAAAGCCAATCAAAATGATACGCCCTTTACCGTAGTCGATGTCAAGCGCTGCTGCTTTGCCTGCGATTTTTTCTTCACCGATGAGCCAGCCGCTTTTCAAAAGGTTTTGCTTAGGATAAGTCACAGGGGCTGCTATTTGCTCGTTTAGTGACGAAGGATTGATTGCAAAAGTAGGATTACTCCAGTTAAGAATCAAGCCATTTTTGGGCATGCCATAGGCTAATGGATGGCTGGTATCGAATTGTGCCCGCAAAGTTGAACCCGGACAAAAATATTCTGTATCAGGGAGATCTTGCACCACGTTGCGGATGGGAACGCCTAATTTTTCCAATGCAAATTGCGAAGCCCCTCCAAGCAATATTAATGTACCTCCTTGCCGTATAAAATCCTTTAGCTTTTTTAGGCCCTTATCGTCAAAGCTTTTTTTATATGCAGGCGGCAAAAAAACATCAGGATATTCTTCTTCAACTCCTTCATCTTTTTTCTCTTTAGTTACACCACCCATGAGTGCTCGCATGTTATCGTGTGGGATAAGCAAAACATCGAGATTTTTGAGGGCATCCTTATGAATCGCATCTATATTGACACGTTCATAGGGAAAATCCCATGTATCCAGTAAGTAACGCGTCCAGCCTTCATCTATATTTCCACCCATATAGCGTCGGTACAAGCCAAAACGAAGTTTTTTCAGTTTAAGGACTGTCCCTTTTGGAGGCTGGGATACTGCTTGAAAGGGGAGGCCATATTTCTGTGTCAGGTCAGATATTTGGGAAGCAGAAGTTCGCCCGCCAGGAATCCAAATTGCCCCAGGAGCATATTTTTTACCTTCCAGCTCTATTGGCTGTTTTAACCAGAAAATATCACTACCTTGAGCGAGAATTTCATTCATTGCTCTAAATGCATCATTGTATTGATGTGATAAAATCCAACCTGCGCTTCCAGAGCCTTTAACGCTCCCCTGACTTTTTGGCGTTTCAGTCAGTCGTTCCAGTGAAACATTCAACTGATTATAAGCAGGTTGAGCCTGAACATCCATGTGTTCAGCAAGGACGAAGTTTGCCATATCATAGGGACGCAAGATACTGCCATCCGCGCGACGGGTGATGGCGTTATCGGGATAATGTGCCTCAGCCAGCAGAGATTTCGCCAAAACGCCGTTCGGCTGCGCAAGCGAAACCACAAAATCACCTGTGGTATATGCGCGCCCATCCTGGATAAAATCCGATGTTGCCCGATGCACTTCAATATTGTTATTCATAAGGACGCCGATGAATTTTTCAATGGTGAGTGGATCGTGCTGCCCTGCCGGAATAATATAGGCGAATACCGGCCCTTCTTTCCCACGCTTGATAGTTCGACGCGCTTTGAAGACCCTATTCTGTAACAGAAGCTCGCGATTGTTAGCAGCGGTAACGAGCAAAGAATAGGTACTGATCTCTTGCTGTTTAATCATGTCTGCCAGTCGCCACCAGCCGCCCGGCCAGGGATTTGGGAAGATTTGCATAGGCTCATACTCAGAGTGGCTGCGCCCATGTGGACGAAGCTGGTGCGGATGGATGTAGAGAGGCCAAGCCAAGCGTGCACTGGCGGTTTCTGTGAGCATGCCGGCAATATTGCGATGATTTGTGCTCATGTGAAACGAGGGGAACCACCAGCCTGTATAAGGCGCCCCAGCCACAACTCCTTTTATGCCTGCCCGTTCCAGGGCTATTTCCATATTGGCACCCACCAGCTCGTGCTCCATCCAGATCAATGGATCGACGTTTGGGTTGATCGGGTCGTGGTAAGGCGGCACATACAAACGCGCTCCGTAGCTGCCCATTTGGTGGACATCAAGGTACATTTGGGGGATCCACTCATGGTATACCACTTGCGCGAACATCTGTGATTCATTGAGGGACAGCATATAAGAATCACGATTATTATCATGGCCGGCATAATGATGGTAGAGATCGGGCAGGCGAGAGCCCTGGTACTTTGTGCCTCGGGTTTTATCTACCCATTCGACGACCATTTCCGTGCCATCTGGATTGAAACAGCCGAAAAGTAACAAGACCGATTCATGCAAAATTCTGCTGGTTTGCGGATCGTTTGAAGTAGCCAGGCGATAAGCCAAACCTGGAGCCATTTGTGTGGCGGCCACTTCCGTGGAATGCAATCCGACGGTGACGGCAACCACACTTTTGCCATCGGCAATGAGTTGTTCAATTTCGGCTTCAGAAAGCCCACGCAGATCGGCCAGGCTGCGGCTGATTTCAGCAAGGCGATCCAGCCGAGCCTGATTTTCTGGTGCGGTTATGATGACCAGCAGAAAAGGATTGCCCAGTGTGGTCTTGCCGAGATTTCGAACCGTCACCCGATCAGAGGCATCAGCCAGCTTGTAGTAGTATTCTACGATTGATTTCCATGAAGCTAATTTGCCGTCTGTACCAAGTTCAAATCTGAAATGAGATGCGGGAGATGGTACATTTTGAGCTTGTAGGTAACACACGCCCAAAATGAGATGAAAGGAAATGGTTAAACAAATGAGTGTACGACGCCTTCGAAAATTCATAATTAGACCTCCTAAATTTGACATGGAAACAGAGTATTGTTTCAAATGATTTGATTTTAAAAGGAGTGCTTAAGATGTTTAAATTATAAATAAAAAAAAATTCTTTTAAGTGCAAGGGAAATTTTACATTTTTAGTAATACCTCAGTTACAGGTAGACACTGATTGTTCTGGATATTCCAGCCTGAACATGAAATAATAGAGGACATTTGTCCCCACTCGTTAGTCCGAATAGAGGGATAAATATCCTATATAATCTTGCATTCAGCATGAATATACTGAATGATCCTAATTTGTTAATGTCCAACCCGATTGTCCATTTATACATCCTAGAGGAAAGGCGGGACAATTCATGGACGGGAAAGGAAGAATCAATAAAGGCCCATAACATTTTAAATACCTTTTGTAAAAATGCGCATAAAAATCTACTTTTGTTTCTTGACTAATGTAATGGAATTTTTTATTTTTTATAAATTAAGATAACTGCAAAAAAACTAAAAAAGGGAACATAAGATTTTGGAGGATTCATGTCTAATTATCAAAATATAATTGACGAGCTAACGATTGAAAATGATACAAAAATTATTTTTTTTATTATGGACGGGATTGGCGGACTGCACATGGGAAATTATCCGGGCACTGAATTGGAGATGGCTAAAACACCCAACTTGGATGTACTTGTTAAGAAATCTTCTTGTGGTTTGTTGATTCCAGTTAGCCCAGGCGTTACTCCCGGTAGTGGTCCTGGCCATTTTGCTCTTTTTGGCTATGAACCCCTCGAAAGCAATATCGGTCGAGGAGTCTTGGAGGCGGCTGGAATTAGTTTCCATTTAACCGATAAAGATTTGGCGGTTCGCGGCAATTTTGCCACAGTAGACAAAGATGGTAATATTGTTGACCGGAGGGCGGGTCGTATCCCTACCGATGAGAACAAAAGAATTTGTCAAAAACTGCGGGAAAACATAAAGCTTGATGGGGTGGAAGTTATTATTGAGACGGTTAAAGATCATCGATTTCTGTTGGTATTACGCGGCGATGGCTTGGAGGAAAATATTTTTGAGACCGATCCCCAGATCACCGGCGTTCCAGCACTAGACCCAGAACCCCTTCGACCGGAAGCAAAGAAAACGGCCGATATGGTGAAAGAATTTATTCATCAGGCTAAGGAAATTTTAACCAATGAAAAGCAAGCTAATATGATCACTCTGCGCGGTTTTGCAAAACATCGCCCTTACAAGTCCATGAAGGAGCGGTATAAGTTGAAAGCGCTTTGCATCGCTAATTACCCGATGTATCGTGGAGTCTCTTTTTTGATTGGTATGGACATTCATCCAGTGACGCCAGATATTCTATCGCAATTTGAGGCTTTAGAAAAGAATTACAATAAGTACGATTTTATTTTCCTGCATGTCAAAACTACCGATGCCACTGGTGAGGATGGTAATTTCGAAGCCAAGGTAAAAGCCATTGAAGAGTTAGATGCCATGATACCCAAAATTACCCGATTGAATCCCGATGTTTTGGTAATTACAGGGGATCATTCAACACCTTCGGCTTTGCGCAGCCACAGTTGGCATCCGGTGCCTGTGCTTTTGTACTCCAAATATGCCCGCATAGACAGAGTAGAAAGATTTAATGAATTAGAATGTTTGAAAGGAGCATTAGGACAAACGCTGGCCCAGAATCTTATGGCTGTGGCCCTCGCCCATGCGCTGCGGTTGAAAAAGTTTGGAGCGTAGTGCGAATAGCGTGGAGTGTAGAGTATAGAGCGTAGAGTAAAAATGACTTTCTTGTTGCACAAAACAATTCATTTTATTATATTTCACTTTGTTTGAAGTTATTTAATTTGTTTAGGGTTAACGCTTTATATAAAGTCCAACATGAATATAAAGGATTTGCTAACAGAGAAGCGACTGTACAATCTCGAAGAGATGGTCGCCGAACTCAGTTTAGAGGAATTAAAATTAAAAATAGATGAGGGAGAAATTTTTCATTTAGTGGAAGTTTCTAATGAAGAAGATTATAATAAAGGCCATATCCCAGGTGCTGTCAATATGCCATTGAATACTCTTAGAGAAACTGCTGATCAAAAGTTCCGAAAATATGAGCAAATAGTTGTTTACTGCCAAGAAACATCCTCCAGTGTAGGCAGTACGGCGGCTCGAATCCTACAGAGAATGGGCTTTTCCAATGTTTTATTATTCCAAGGTGGAAAAGAAGCTTGGCAAAATGCTGGTTTCCCTTTGGATGAACAGACTGAAAAGCACTTAAAGGAGTGATGGTGTGTAATATGTTAAAGTGTAAAAGTGTTCACGCTAAAGCACAACAGGAAGATGGTTATCGAATTTTGGTCGATCTGTTTTGGCCAGAGGGCTTGAAAACCCGGGAGACATACGTTGATGAATGGCTTCAAGAATTAGGACCTTCATACGATTTACAACGTTTCCACTTTAGTACCCCTAATTGGGAAAAGTACAAATCTAAGTATGTTGAGGAAATGTTATCTTCCAACCACAAAAAAAAACTTTTAGCGGAGATCGCTAAGAAGTCTCAAAACGGGGATGTCACGCTTTTGTATGGCAATGAGGATCCTTTACACAATCATGCTGTGATTCTTAAAGAAATTATCGAAAATAATTTTTTTAAACATGATAAATCGTAGTTTAGTTTTCCCTAACTAAAAAGGTAGTATCCATGTCACACAATGATCTTCCCATTCCACCTCACTATGATCCAAAAAAAGTAGGCGAAGTTTGGAGAGTTCCTTACCAGGATCAGGCTGAGGAAGCCGAGAAGTGGGCAAAGCATCATAATATTCAACCTGCAGCTATTGATAAATTCAAAATCTGTTTAGTGACAGTAGACGTGCAGAATACGTTTTGTATTCCTGAATTTGAATTATACGTTGGTGGACGTTCAGGAACTGGAGCGATTGACGACAATCGACGGCTGAGTGAATTCATATATCGAAATCTTGATGTGATTACAGTGATCAGTCCGACTATGGATACACATCAACCGATGCAGATTTTCCACAGTATCTTTATGGTCAATGACAAAGGAGAACATCCAGCCCCTTACACGCTCATTTCTGCGGAAGATGTAAAAAAAGGTTATTGGAAGTTTAATGCTGCACTAAGTCAGAGTCTTCAGATCAACGATGATTACGGACAGCAACACCTTCTACACTATACCGACACACTAAAAAAAGGGGCTAAATATGATCTGACCGTATGGCCGTACCACGCCATGTTGGGAGGTATTGGTCATGCTCTTGTTTCGTCTGTAGAGGAAGCTATCTTTTTTCATAGCATAGCCCGGAAAAGTCAGCCGAATTTTCAAATCAAAGGAAATGAACCGTTAACTGAGCACTATTCTGTTCTTGGTCCAGAGGTGTTGGCGGGTCATGAAGGAGCGCCGATTGCCAAGAAGAACACTAAGTTTCTCGAGCAGCTCTTGCAATTTGATGCCATTATCATCGCAGGCCAGGCTAAGAGTCATTGTGTGGCTTGGACTATCGACGATCTATTGCAAGACATTTTTGTTAAAGATAAGAAGCTGGCAGAGAAAGTGTATATCCTTGAAGATTGTACTTCTCCAGTGGTTGTGCCAGGAGTCATAGACTATACCGATCAAGCGGATTTAGCATTCCAGAGGTTTGCTGGGGCGGGAATGCATGTTGTCCATTCTACCGATCCCTTAGATAGTTGGCCTGGAATCAATTTATGAGAATTGTAGTAGGCTTGAATGAAAAGATTGGTTTGATGTTCACGAAATTTAAAATAGAGGTGACACAAGATGAAAATTTTCGTGACACGTTCGATTCCTGAAGCTGGTTTAGCGGTTATACGCCAGGCTTATCCTGATTTTCAGATGATCTCTGAAAACCGGGTGCTAAGTCGTCAAGAATTACTGGAAAAGGCAAAAGGTGCTAACGCACTTTTGACGCTGTTGACTGATAAAATCGATGCTAAGCTACTTGACACAGCTGGACCGCAATTGAAGATTGTCGCGAACATGGCGGTTGGATTCGATAACATTGATGTACCGGCAGCTACGGCTCGTGGGGTTTTGGTTACCAACACGCCAGGCATATTGACCGATGCCACGGCTGATCATGCTTGGGCATTACTTTTCGCGGTTACGCGTCGTATTCCGGAATCGGAAAGATTTTTACGCGCGGGGAAATTTAACGGCTGGGGCCCTCTCATGTTTCTAGGTGGCGATATCACCGGCCGTACATTAGGGATTATCGGCGCTGGCCGCATCGGCCAAGCGATGGCCATGAAGTCACGTGGTTTCAATATGTGTATACTCTACGCAGACAGGATACCGAAGCCTCGACTTGAAAACGAACTCGAAGCCCGCAAGGTGAGTGTGGAGGCGTTGCTGCGTGAATCCGATTTTGTCTCAATTCACGTTCCTCTGATGCCGAGTACCAAACATTTGATTAATGCCACTACACTCCGGATGATGAAAAAGACAGCCTATCTCATTAATACCAGCCGCGGGCCAGTCGTGGATGAAGTTGCGCTGGCCGAGGCGTTGAAGAAGGGTATCATTGCGGGTGCAGCCCTCGACGTCTTTGAAAATGAACCCGCAGTTCACCCGCAATTACTAAAATTAAAAAACGTGGTACTCACCCCACACATCGCCAGCGCTTCAATTGAAACCAGAAATAAAATGGCCAGTATGGCAGCCCAAAATTTGATAGAGGGTCTAAATGATAACAAACCACCTAATTTGGTAAACCCAGAAGTTTTAGGCGCTTAGTGAACGTACATCGACAATTTTTTGCCGATATGTTGAACTTGCAAAGTTGTTCACGCACATTAAAATTCGAAACTCGAATATCGAAACAAATTCAAAACTCGAAATTCAAATGTTCTAAACTGTTTTGAATTTTGTATTTTGTTCATTCGTATTTGTTTCGGATTTAGAATTTCGGATTACCTTTTCGCCATGGCTGCGCCAGCCTCATTTTCGCAGTGCAGTCTGCGAAAAGGCCTAGTACTTTAAGAATAAAATCCTTGCACAAGAAGCAAAGATTTTTACGAAGTAACTTTACTAAACTTTGGAAGTTTAGTAAAGTTTTGATTCCGGCTCGTCCGGGTTAGTAGGAGGGAAATTACACCATATTTCACTAATAATTATTCGATTAGAAATTATTCAATTAGTGAAAAAAGAGGTACCTTGCCTTGAGTGTTTTTGATAAGTTAGCAGTTTGGACCATTCCTTTTGTTCCCAAATTTTTGGTTAGATGCGCTTCAGCCAGATACATCGCCGGGTCAACTCTGGATGATGCCGTAAGGGTGGTTAGAAGTCTGAATGAAGAAGGGTGTTGTGCAACTCTGGACGTTTTAGGGGAACACGTTTCCAAGGAAGATGAAGTAGAATTGGCTGTTCAGGAGTATATAAAAGCCCTCCAAAGAATTGAACAAGAAAAGCTGGATTCTAACATTTCGGTAAAACTCACTATGTTGGGCCTTAAATTAGATGTGAATTTATGCCTTGAGAATATGCGGAGACTGGTCAAAAAGGCCCAAGAATATGGGAACTTTGTTCGAATAGACATGGAAGACTCCACCTGTACCACTGACACTCTTAAGGTTTACAGCGAACTTAAAAAGGATTTTACAAATGTAGGATTTGTGATTCAGACTTACTTGCGAAGAAGTCTGCAGGATATTCGAGCCCAAATGAACAATAACTTAAAGATAAACGTTCGGGTATGCAAAGGAATTTATAATGAACCTCGTGATATTGCGTATAAGGATAAGGAAATTATCAACTCAAATTTTATTTTACTTGTAGAAGAACTTTTTCGCAACCGGAATTATGTTGGAGTAGCCACACATGATGAAAAGCTGGTGTGGGCCTCCTATAAAATTATAGACGAGCTCAAGTTAGCCAAAGAAGATTATGAATTCCAGATGCTTCTTGGAGTAGATGAGCAACTTAGGCGAATTATTCTAAAAGATGGGCATAGGCTGAGGGTCTATGTGCCCTATGGTCAAAGGTGGTATGAATATTCAATTAGACGCCTGAAGGAAAATCCGAAGATAGCTGGTTATGTGGTGAAGAATTTCTTTGGATTGAAATAGATAATTTACTAATAATTTAAAAGCATCGTCATCTTAGCAGCAGCAAACCGTCAGTCGTCTTCGCTCACATCATCAGACCGTTCGATCTAACGAACTTGGCAGAAGTCTAGCTGCTGAGCTCTTGAATAAAACATTAAAATTTAAGCATTATCCTTAAAAAGCAAACCCCTTGAGCACACTTCTAGATAGTCCACTGTTACGCAAAAGTGTGAACTTTTCACTTGACATTTTCCTACTAATTCAGTACGCTTTTACTGTTATACGGCACCGGAACAAGCCAGACCCATGTTATGAACACTCAAAACAGTGGCCAAAGATTATTCCTGAGACGAGGAAATAACCACTGCTAAATGTGAAAAGAAATAACCTTTCGGAAAGATTATTAAATTTTGCTATGAGGGTACTTAAACAAACACTAAAAAATTATAGGAGATTATGAATATTAAAAACGTCCAAATCATAAGATATACATTCAAGTACTTCGTCAAATGTCACCTGAAAAAAGATTACTTAAGGCGTTTGAGTTTTCTGAAGTTGCCAATCAACTTTTATATGATAACAGGTTCTGTCATTTCAAGCTTATAAGATGAACCCAGGTCTACCCATGATATAGATTATTTAGAACATTGGGCACAGAAATTAGATGTTGAATCATTATGGAAACAGTTATCGGATGAAGAAGAAACTATCTAATTGACTCACGGAAGTTAACGGCGTGTTTGCGACGCTTCACTAAATAGCCTTTGTCAACTCCATAAACAAGCAGAACATTAAGCAAAAGTTCGGTAATGAAAGGAGGTGTTCAACATGGATACTTTAGGGGGTACAATTGTGTTGCTCATGATTGTCTATATCGCTGTATGTTTCGGCAAGATCGCAGCCAAGCACGGCAAGAACCCCATTATTTATGGGATACTGTCCATCATTTCACCAGTAAACTTGATCATCTTAGGTTACTGGGCATTTTCAGATTTTGAAAGCAAGAAAAAAGAGTAAGTCTTCGAATAGCAAACCTTCGTTTCTTAAGGAAAGCTATCTCTACCAATATAATCAATTCTGGGTCGATAGGGGCTGTCATTCCGTAGGCTTATCCTGAATTTATTTCGGGGAATCTTGTTACCAACGGGCAACCACACGAAGAAATCGAACAATTTAAAGTACCGTGCTACGCAAACGATAAGATTCTTCCAATGACAGCGGGATTTATGGGTTAGGTGATAGTTTTTCAATCAGAATAAATGCGAATAATGAATAATTTTTCTTCAAAATCAACTTTTGTAGTGTATTAAGTAAGTGATTTGAATTTTAATAATCTTTTTAATTAGGCTTAATATAAAAATTAATTGGGCATCGTCATTTTAAAAAGAGAGCTAGGCTCCCTGCATCACAGACGGACTCCAAAAACTCGCTTTCTCTGACGATGCCCTTTTTTTAGCAGTTAACCGCCAATTCTTTTTCTTTTTAGAAGATATTCAAATAGGGCGCGGTCGTAACTTGTTTTGGTGTTTAGTAGAACGTAATCTATCTGATTTTCCCGACAGACCTTTTTATATTCATTAATAAATTTTTCCACTTGCGTTTGATATTCGTGACGGATATGCCAAGGTTGCGTGTTAATTTCTTCCCCAGTTTCCATGTCTTTAAAAACCGCGTCTTGATCAAAATCAAATGACAGTTCCAAAGGGTCTAATATGTGAAATACAATGACTTCGTGCTTTTTGTGTCGAAAATGTTTGAGTCCAGAAATCACTTTTTGCGGCTCGTCAAATAGGTCTGAAAAGAGAATAATTAATCCGCGTCGTTTGATTCGTTCAGCCATTTGGTGAAGGGCAGTAGCTATATTGGTCTTTGAACTACTATTGGTATGGTCCAACTCTTTCAAAATTTGATATAAATAGGTGGTAACTGATCGAGGTGGTAGATATCGGCGTATATTTTCATCGAAAATAAGCAATCCCACGGCATCCCGCTGGTGTATCATCAAGTAAGTGAGGGCCCCAGCTAAATAGGTGGCATAATGCAATTTGTTAATTCCATTAGAAGAATAGTCCATAGAGGCAGAAGCATCCATAAGGATATACGATTTCAAATTTGTTTCTTCTTCAAACTGTTTGACATAAAAGCGGTCGGTCTTACCATAAACTTTCCAGTCCACGTGCTTAATTTCATCTCCTGGCATGTATTGACGATGTTCAGCGAATTCTACGCTAAAACCATGGTATGGGCTTTTGTGCAGGCCTGTAATAAAGCCTTCGACCACCAGACGCGCTCTTAAATCCATGGAGGCGAGCTTAGAGACTAACTCGGGATTGAGATATTTACGGTAGTCTGAGACCTGAGAAACTTTCATCTATTTAACCTCATTTTTCAAGAGGCGCTCTACAACATCGACTGTGCCGATGCCCTCAGCTTCTGCGTTAAAATTTGTCACTAAGCGATGGCGGAGCACGGGCTTGGCCAACGCTTTCACGTCTTCAATTTCAGGAGTAGGGCGTCCATCTAATATAGCGCGGGTCTTAGCCCCTAATATCAAATATTGTGAGGCCCGTGGGCCTGCTCCCCAACTTATCCAATCCCGGATAAAATCTGGCGAACCATCATAATTAGGCCGGGTATTGCGAACTAAATTTACGGCATAATCGATGACATGATCAGCAACGGGAACTCGGCGCACCAATTTTTGCAGGTTTAAAATTTCAACCGCATTTAAGATCACACTGAGTTCTGCCTCATAAGCACTAGTGGTGGATTTTACAATTTGCGCCTCTTCTTGCTGAGAAGGATAGTCCACCCACAAGTTGAACATAAATCGATCCAACTGGGCTTCTGGTAGGGGATAGGTTCCTTCTTGTTCAATAGGATTTTGGGTAGCCAGAACAAAGAACGGTTCTTCCAATATGTAGGTGGTACCGGCCGCGGATACCTCGTGTTCCTGCATAGCCTGAAGGAGTGCCGCTTGAGTTTTCGGCGGTGTCCTATTAATTTCATCTGCTAAAACAATGTTTGCAAAAACAGGTCCCTTAACAAATTTGAAGGCTTTGTGACCTGTGGTTGTATTCTCCTCAATAATTTCCGTGCCGGTAATGTCTGAGGGCATTAAGTCTGGTGTAAATTGAATTCGGTTAAATTTTAGATTTAGAACTCTCGCCAATGTGCTAATTAAAAGAGTCTTAGCCAAACCCGGTACACCGATCAACAAACAGTGACCTCTGGCTAACAGAGATATCAGTAATTCTTTAATTACTTTTTTCTGTCCGACAATTATTTTTCCAATTTCTTCAGTGATGTTATCATGTGCTTCTTTTAGCTGTTGAACAATTTCTACGTCCTTTGATTTAAAAGCCGTTGCTGCCATGCCTCCTCCAAATTTACTAATCTTTGAAACTTACAAGTTACGAAAGTCAAAAAAGATTGGCCATTCTAATGTATCTTATCCTTTTCATAATTGACTAATTTAAAGTAACCATTTCCCACTCAAATGTCAATGATTTTCCTCGAGCCTTAAGACTGACTTGATTAAACTAATGAACAACCGATGGCTTTCATTAAAGTACTCTTTCTTGGTTTAAAGTTCCAAATATTGAGAAAAAGAGATAATTTGATTCTCTACAACGCCACCATGGGGATATTTCGTCGGCCATCTTAGGAGCGTATGTTGCGATTTTATGAGAGCTTGGCATAACTAAAAGCTCCTGTAACCATCCACTGGAGTAAAGGAGAAGATATTGATGCGGCCAGTGGCCAACTGGCCATAAAAGTCTGATTTGG
>JBHIAC010000073.1:0-16063 GCA_046758365.1 bacterium | reverse complement strand
AGAAAGGTGCGGTAAGGTATTCTCGATGGTCTTGATGCCGTGCTGTATTTGGGAGGCATAACCAGAGAACTCCTGTACTAAAGTGAGCGGCGTGGCGTCCATCAAATGGGTACGGCCAATCTTTACAATAGGCATAAATTCTTTCGCTTTGTCAGCCAGTGTATCGCGCAAGGCTTGCAAATTCGGCAAGGTGTTTCTGGTGATTAATTGATATGCCGCAATATGCATGGCCGTTGGAAAAGTGTCGTTGGAAGATTGCGACTTATTAACATCATCGTTGGGATGAATGGGGTCTTTTGAGCCGGGCTCGCCCCTCAAGAGTTCAATTGCACGATTAGAGATGACCTCGTTTACGTTCATATTAGTTTGTGTGCCGGAGCCAGTCTGCCAGGCAACCAGTGGGAAATGGTCGTCCAGCTTGCCGTCCAAAATTTCATCACATACTTTCACGATAATATCTGCCTTTTCCTTTGGCAGGACTCCACATTCATAGTTTGTAAGCGCCGCGGCTTTTTTCAATATCGCCCCTTCGAACCTCCCGCAGGTTCTGAACCTGCGGGAGGTTTTCAGGCCAAAGAAAGGATAACCATTTTGTCCTTGCTGGTACTGTTGAAGAGCATCCCAAACGGCTGAAGCTGCTGGTAGGCAAAAACGAGTTTATTGGTGACAATCTCTCCAACGTTCAAAATATTCCAACCGAATTTGTATTGTCCCAGAACTTCCCGAATCCGTTCAATCCGGTGACCACCATTCGCTATGGCTTGCCAAAAGAAGAAAGAATAACATTGAAAGTTTACAATATTTTAGGAAAAGAAGTGTTGACTTTGGTTAATGATGAAAGGAAAAATGCAGGTTATTACAAAACCTTCTTCCAACGCTCATATCCGCTAAAATTTCTTGTTGGTGAAAAGTTTGACTTTTCCAAGAGATTTGTGTATATTTTTAAAATATTTTGACATTTCTTACAAATAAGCTCAATGAATGTTCAGGATTTGATCTTTTCGACATTCGTCTTATTAGTTATAACAAGTATCCAAACTATATTTAATAGCCTTTCGTGTTGGAAGGAGAAAAATCAAATTCCTATCCATGTTGGCACCCGTCGAATAAGATTTCGCAGATTCTATATTTACGCGGTTGGTTTAAAAAATTTATGAAAACAAGGAATCTCGTTTAAAAAATTAAATAGGAGGGAGAATCATGAAAAATTCTAAAATATCAAAATCTTACCTGCCTAGCAGATTGCAAGCACACAGTTTTTCTTTGGTATTCATAGTATTTCTAATCTTAGGACTAGTTATAAACGTCCATGCGCAACAAGCATCCAATGATGTGGCCGCGAAATACGATCCCAGCCTCTACAAAGCGCTGGAATGGCGTAACATCGGTCCATTTCGAGGTGGACGATCTGTTGCGGTCGTTGGGCATCCTGACCAACCATTCACTTACTACTTCGGAGCAACCGGTGGTGGGGTCTGGAAAACAGAAGATGGGGGGCTTATCTGGTTTAATATATCCGATAGTTTATTTAAAACTGGTTCGGTAGGTGCCATTGCGGTGGCAGAATCTGACCCAAATGTGATTTATGTTGGGATGGGTGAGGCCTGCATCCGTGGCAATGTCTCTGCGGGTGATGGCGTCTACAAATCCGATGATGGCGGGAAAACGTGGAAACAGGTTGGTTTGACTGAGACCCAAACCATTGGCAAGATTAGGGTACACCCAAATAATTCAGATATGGTTTATGTAGCAGCATTTGGGCACGTGTTTGGACCTAATCCCGAGCGAGGAGTTTTTCGTTCCACAAATGGTGGAAAAACTTGGGAAAAAATCCTCTTTAAAAATGAGAAGACTGGTGCTATTGATCTAGCGATGGACCCAACTAATCCTCGCATCCTTTATGCTGCATTGTGGGAAGCGTATCGTAATCCCTGGAGCATGTCAAGTGGTGGTCCGGGTAGTGGTCTTTACAAATCAACCGATGGTGGCGATACCTGGAGCGAACTAACAAACAATACAGGTATGCCAAAAGGAGTCAAAGGCAAAATCGGTGTGACCGTATCACCCGCATTACCTGGCCGTGTGTGGGCAATCATCGAAGCAGAAAAAGGGGGTGTGTTCCGTTCCGAGGATGGCGGCCAGACCTGGCGTCTGCTGAATAAGGATCGCAACCTACGTCAGCGAGCCTGGTACTATTCGCATATTTACGCGGATCCAAAGGATCCTGAAACGGTTTACGTGCTGAACGTTCGATTTCATAAATCAAATGACGGGGGGAAAACCTTTGACACGACCATCTCAGTGCCCCATGGGGATAACCACGACCTGTGGATCGATCCCCATAATCCACTGCGCATGATCAACGGCAACGACGGCTCCATAAATGTTTCTTACAACGGTGGTAAGAGTTGGACGGATCAAGACATCCCAACAGCGCAGTTCTACCACGTAACGGTCGATAACCAATTCCCCTATCGTGTTTATGGTGCCCAACAAGACAACAGCACTATGAGCATCGCCAGTCGGACAAATAGCTTTGGTATCGGTCGAGCCGATTGGTATTCCGTAGGGGGCGGTGAAAGCGGTTACATTGCTGTCCGTCCGGATAATCCAAATATTGTTTATGCAGGCAGTTATGATGGTTATCTAACAAAGTACAATCATCGTACCAGACAGGCACAAAACATTCAAGTCTGGCCAGAAAATCCCATGGGAGCCGGGGCAGCGGACTTAAAATACCGCTTCCAGTGGACTTATCCCATTTTAATTTCACCACACGATCCCAATGTGTTATATGTAGCTGGAAATCATGTTTTCAAAAGTATGAATGAAGGCATAAGTTGGGAGGTAATCAGTCCTGATCTGACCCGTAACGACCCAAGCAAACAAGGTCCCTCGGGTGGTCCTATTACGAAGGACAACACAAGTGTCGAGTATTATTGCACTATCTTTTCTCTAGTAGAATCCCCACTGCAAAAAGGGCTTCTGTGGGCTGGCTCCGACGATGGGCTTGTCCACATAACCAAGGACGGTGGTAAAACATGGGAGAACATAACACCAAAAAAGCTCCCTGAATGGACCCTTATCAGCATAATCGAAGCCTCGCCCCATGACCCAGCAACCGCCTACGTCGCAGCCACAAGATACAAGCTAGATGACTTCAAACCGTATATCTTCAAAACCAATAACTATGGCAAATCCTGGAAGAAGATCACAAGAGGTATTCCTGAGAATGAATACACCCGCGTCGTGCGCGAAGATCCTCACCGCAGGGGACTGCTTTATGCCGGAACCGAAAGAGGCGTGTATGTATCTTTTGACGATGGTAGGCATTGGCAATCGCTGCAACTCAACCTACCAGCCGTGCCCATCCACGATATGATAATTCAACCACGGGAAAAGGATTTAGTGGTCGCAACTCATGGAAGATCGTTTTGGATTTTAGATGACCTTTCCCCACTCCATGAAATCAACGATGAAATTGCTATCGCGGATAGGCACCTTTTTAAAGTGCGACCCACTTTTAGAATCCGCAGTTTCAGCTTTAGGCGTAGTGGTTTAAGCATTGGCAAAAATCCACCCAATGGCGCTGTCTTTTATTACTACTTCAAAGAAAAACCTAAAGAGGAAGTCAAATTGGAAATCCTGGACGAGACCGGCAATTTGATAAAGTCATTCACCAGTAAAAAAGAAGAAAAGGAAGAGAAATCTGAAGATGAAATGGCAGTATTTTTCGGAAGGGCCTCCAAAAAAGAGAAAGTTTCAGCCGAGTCTGGTATGAATCGATTCGTTTGGGATATGCGCTATCCCGATGCGAAAAAAATCCCTCGTGCGTTGATGTGGGGTGGTTCTACTCGGGGCCCTGTTGCAGTGCCAGGGAACTATCAAGTGCGCTTAGTGGTCGGCGACAAAACGATAACACAGCCCTTTGAGATTAAAAAAGATCCACGCATAGAAAT
The DNA here is from genome assembly GCA_046758365.1 of bacterium. Classification (GTDB taxonomy): domain Bacteria; phylum Zhuqueibacterota; class Zhuqueibacteria; order Oceanimicrobiales; family Oceanimicrobiaceae; genus JBHIAC01. The sequence continues at coordinate 12,104 of JBHIAC010000073.1, read as the reverse complement.
AACGTTAGATGAATTCCAAGAGCAGTTCGCTCTACTCATCCAAATTCGTGATAAAGTTTCAGAAGCTCATGAGGCTGTTATCTCAATCCGTGATATTAGGAAGCAAGTCGATGCCCTAGTCAAGCGGATGAAGGATCAGCCGAGTGAAGAAGCCATTGCAGAGACAGCAAAATCGCTAAAAGAAAAGCTAACAGCCGTTGAGGAAGAAATCATTCAGGTCAAAATCAAAGCCAGACAGGATGCTCTAAATTACCCAATCAAGTTAAACAATAAGCTTGCGTCTTTAGCGAGTGTGGTGGCTAGTTCGGACGCCAAACCAACGAAACAGGCCTACGAGGTATTTGACAAGCTCTCAGGTAAATTGGATGAGCAATTGGCAAGTCTGAAAGGAATTATGGATAAAGATGTACCCAAATTCAATCAGTTGGTGAGGGAACAAGAAATTCCAGCGATATTTCTCCAGCCGGCTGAAAAGTTGACCATTAAGGAGTGAAGAACAAATGCTACGATTAACTCGAAAAAGTGTATACATGATTCTGTTTTTGATTATTGGTTTTCTCGCGATTTCCAAGACCGGTATATCTTATGCTCAATCTTTCACTATTGAGCAAATCATGAGTGCACCCTTTCCTTCCAATTTAATTGTATCTCCTTCAGAAGATAAGGCTGCCTGGGTTTTTAACAATCGAGGCCATCGCAATATTTGGGTTGCGGAAGGACCTGAATATCAGGCCAAGAGAATTACCAACTTCGATAAAGACGATGGACAGGTATTGGGTGGCCTTGATTTCAGTCCGGACGGAAGTATTATCGTTTTTGTTCATGGAGGATCACCCAACCGCCAGGGAGAGCATCCGAATCCTACCAGCGATCCTGGAGGCGCCGAACAAAATGTTTGGGCGGTCAAACTCTCCGGGGGAGAGCCGTGGTTATTGGGCGAGGGTTCCAGTCCAAAGGTTTCACCGAAAGGGAATTGGGTGATATTTGTAAAGGAAGGCAAGCTCTTTAAAACCAACATTGATAGCGTGGATAAGAGCGCTCCCTTGATTGAGGCCCGTGGAAGAAATGGCTCACCTGTTTGGGCGCCCGATGGCTCCAAATTGGCATTTGTCAGTTCACGAGAAGATCACAGCTTTATCGGGATTTATGATTTTAACAAAAATGCCATCAACTGGATTGCACCCAGTGTCGATCGGGACAGGGAACCGGTCTGGTCACTAGATGGAAAACAGATCGCTTTTATACGCTTCCCCGGCACCCTGGCAGATCCACCTCGAAAACGGGAACTGAGTTTACCATTGGCCCTTTGGGTAGCGGATGTTGAATCGGGCAAAAGCAGGCAAATTTGGGTGTCTCCGGATTCCAGTGGAGGCTTTGCTCAGTTCTACCCGTTAAATCCGTTTATGTGGGGCGCCGATGATCATCTCGTTTTCTATTCTGAACATGATGGTTGGATGCATCTCTACTCGGTCTCCATCCACGATGGTAAGGCTGTCTGTTTGACCCCAGGTGAGTACGAGGTTGAAGACTGCTCTATTTCTCCTGATGGTAAAACGGTATTCTACAACGCCAACAAGGGCGATATCGATCGCCGACACTTGTGGTCGGTATCTGTGACAGGGGGCAACGCCAAACGTTTGACAGAAGGGAGAGGAATTGAATGGCGGCCGGTGGTTTCGGGTCATAGTAAAGATTTAGTATTTTTGTGTTCCACGGCCTTTCAACCTGCGGCGCCTGCGGTTATGAGCGTTAAAGGTGGCAAATATCGCTTAATTGCTGCTGAGGTGATTCCAGACGAATTTTCCAGAAATAAATTAGTAGAACCTCAGCGGGTGATTTTCAAAACGCCAGACGGTTTAAAGATTCATGGACAGCTCTTCCTTCCCAAAAACGCCAAAGCTGGCGATAAGCGACCGGCAGTAATTTTCATGCACGGCGGTCCGATTCGTCAAATGATGTTAGGGTGGCACATGCGAGGTTATTACCACAGAGCCTACGCCATGAATCAGTATTTAGCTAACAAAGGCTATGTAGTCCTGTCGGTAAATTATCGTTCCGGCATTGGTTATGGTCGTGCATTTCGTAACGCACCCAATCAAGGACCCCGAGGGGCTTCCGAATACCAGGATATATTGGCAGCGGCGCGATATTTACAGAAACGGCCGGAAGTCGATTCAGAGAAAATTGGACTTTGGGGCGGTTCCTACGGTGGCTATCTCACAGCCCTGGCGCTGGCACGCGACTCTGAGCTTTTTAAGGCAGGGGTGGATTTACACGGAGTCCATGATTGGGCTTTGCGTGGACGCCGTCGCCACGGAGGCGGTTGGGGCATTTTTGGCGATGATCTCATGAGAAAGGCCTATGAGTCTTCTCCTATTGCTGATGTAAGCTTTTGGTATTCACCGGTACTGTTTATTCACGGAGATGATGATAGAAATGTAGATTTTATCCAGACAACAGATTTGGTCCAGAGGCTGCGAAAAGAAGGCAAAGTGCACATTGAAACGCTGATTTTCCCAGACGAAGTGCATGGGTTTTTACGTCACGATCGCTGGCTTCAGGCTTACAGCGCGGCGGCTGATTTTTTTGATCGGTTTCTGATGGAGAAAAAGTAAAGAATTCGGCTATTATATCTATTACAAGTTAAAGAATTTTCGGAAGAGGAATTTTATGTCATACCTAGTTTTTAATTAAACTGTACACCCAAAGTGTTTTTACTTTAAGTGTGGCATATCAATATTTAATTATGAAATGACCTCCCCTGGCCGCATTTAAAGTGCCCAATACATTGGCTTGACTTTTCAGAGAGAATTATTTATCTTTTATAACAACCCCATCTTTCGCTTGATATCCGATTACACAAATTGTTTTTTTAACAAGATGGCTAATAAATCAATCCCTATCATTTATTCTGGAGGCTGAAAAATGAACTTAATCGAACCCATTTTAGCTGAACTTGAACAAGAAGCAAAACCCACTCGAAAAATGCTGGAACTCATACCAGAGGATAAACTTAAATGGAAACCGCAGGAAAAGTCAATGACCTTAGGACGACTGGCAGCGCACATTACCGAAATCCCCGGCTGGGTAGATGCCTTCGTGGATCAGGATGAGTTGGTGCTTGGGGCTGTTGAATATGAACCGCCAACCGCGACTCGTGTATCAGAGACATTAGAGACTTTTGATAAAAACCTTGCCCATGCCATAGAAAAACTTAAACCAATGTCCGATGATCAACTCGCAGCTAATTGGCGATTGAAAAAGGGCGATGAAGTTATCCATGAAATACCGCGCATTGCTGTAATCCGAACCTGGCTTCTCAGTCACATCATCCACCACCGCGGCCAGCTTTCTGTTTATCTTCGGCTCAATGATGTGCCGTTACCACAAGTCTATGGCCCAACCGCTGATGAAGGTATGTGAAAGGGAAACAAGACGCGGCTGAACGCGCATTAAGCATCCACCAGCATAAATGTCCTGCGGCTGTTAGTGTGAAACGGGGTATTGATGTGTCTTGGTCTGTAGAAATTGAGGAAGAATAGAAAATGATTTTTTTAAAACGAATTGTTTTTAAAATTGAAAAAGGTGGCTCATTGATTAACTATGTAAAATCTACACATATAGGAATCTATGATAATAAGACATTAAACTATTGATAAATAAGAAGTTTTATTCTATTATCTTCGACTGGTCAAATATTTACCGCATAATTATGTATAAATTACATAATTTGATTATAAAATTTAAATAATCTATTTATAAAGTTATTACAAATATCCCCTCTAATTCTATAAATATCAATGCATAAAATAATATAGTTTATTAATAAATACCTTTCATAATAATTCTGGCATATCTTTTGCATGTAGAGATGTTTGAAAGGGGCAAAAGATGGAACTAATAATCTACAATTTCTTACCTGTGCGCGGAAGGTATGTAAATCAACCGTTATCGATAAAAACTCTTTCTGCGAATAATCCTGCACAAGCTGTATTGCATTCTGTCATCTGCACTCAAAACAAATCCGCGCATTTGAAAAGTCTCCCAAACATAAAAAATTATTTAAGTATTAATTCAAACAAATAGAGGTATAGATTATTAACCGCTATTTAATTTTACTTAAATAGATTTTTAGGGGTGGTGGAACTTGATTGAGAATAATAAGACTTTAAGTTCACGGTCATATTTTAAAGAAATCATCGGCGCAAGTAATATACACAGTTTAGATGATTTAATAAGATTAAACAATGAATTTAGAGTTGACCAAAACATTCCAACACATCTCATTAGCAAAGTGTTGAATGAAGAATTGCCTTCAAAACAATTCATTGCCTTGTTTAATAAAAGAACCAATGGAAAATCAGAAAATGTTGTAATTAATGAAACTTCGATACTTTTTAAGAAGGTTCCAAACAAACTCTACTATTTTTTATGGAGCTTGAAGAATAATGAGTATGTGCCTGTTAAAGGTATCATTACATCAACTGAATTGAATAAAGCAATACATTGTTTGTTAAAAATTCAGACCCATGTAGAACTATATTTAAAAAAATTTCCAGTAAGTGTTAGACTCTATGAGAGATTAGGAAGAGCGAAATTAGATCTAGCCGGTATTGTACAGCAATCAGAGAGGGGATTAATAATAAATGGTCGGCAAAAACACTACACGGATTTTTTAAGAGAAGCAATAACATGCTTTCAAAATGCTTTAAGAATTGAGGCTTACCATGGGAAAAAGATTGATTCTTCTCATATAAATGTATTAAGATTGTTAGAGAATAATTTTGCTTTTAAAGATACACGAACTAAGCTCTATGTCAATCCCTGGAATTACCTTATTATCTCATCAGCCTTACGTATTTTAAATGATAATGAAAGTGCTGTTACTTATCTGAATAAAGCACGGTTTATTCTTAATACAATTACAGATCATCAGAATCCAAAAGTAGTAAAGCAAAAGGAGTTATTGGAAGCAGTATATACGATATTGAAATATGGAGATTCAGTATGCTTTGATTTGAATGAAAATAAATTGGCAAAACTAAATAAAAGACTGAGAAAAATGAAAAAGAATAAAGATTCTATTCATCCTAATCGTCCCAGTTATAGTCCTATGGTAGAAGTTGCCCTTTCAGAACAATACCATTTACAATACAGTTTGATTAAACAAGGAATGCTTAATTCTGATCAGGTGGCATATTTACGGGCAATTTATATGCTTTACACAGAAATCAAATCAGCCACTGAGAGAGATAAATTAATCTATAGGTTAAATATCCCACCATTAAAAATCAAAGGAACGCATAGAGCGCTGAGATATCTTTTTGCAGCAAAACCATTGAAATTGTTAAAAGAGCGTTCTCCAGTGAATGCTGTAAATTAATGATAGGTTGCCAAGGAAATAATTTTGGGGTAAAAATGATTCATGGCTTAAAACCTAGCGCCACGAAATCGCAAATATTATCAATTCAACAAAGGAGCAACGGATTGTTCTATTGTTTCATTGTTCTACTGTTGGCCCTGACTAACAATTCAACCAGGGAACAATGCAACAATCCCAATATATTATTCCGCAATATATGCCATTTCTTTTCAAAAAAACGAAGATTTGATAGTTAATACTATAGGCCCCGATTTTCCTTCTGGAATATTAATTTGAATATATGAGTCTTTTGGCAGGTGAGAACTTCGACTTTTATTATTGAATATAATTCAGGAAAATCTGGGCTACAGCGTTTTGAGACTCTTCGGTCAGATGACTAAGTAAGTACCAGCTTTTCTCAGTATTCTCCCTTATCTATTCCAGGCAATTTCCTCGTGCTCCAGGACTATTGTTTTTTAAAAATACTTGCTTTTTTAGTTAAATGAGTTAAATTATAATTGGCGGTTATTGGTATCTTTTAAGTAAATTCTGTGCTAAAAAAGTAAAGAAATGAGAAAAAACAATTTCCAACGGATGAAATGATTTTGTATCGGTTGGTTTGTTTCTATCCGTTGGGATAGATTTTTTTGTTAAAAACCTTTTTAGTTGCGGTTTGTCCGCGTTGGGTTTTAGTGTTTTTGCTCCTACGTTTTTTATTTATTTTACAGTTAGTAGTAGATATGATGTATTTCAATCGTTGGGCAAAAGAAAAAATATTGAGACTTTTAAGACAGCCATTATTTTTTCGTAAAGCTTGTCTGCTTTCGATCTTCTTACACGCAATTTTGTTTTTCATCATGTCCTTAATCGTGGTTCTTTTTGAAGTGCCGAATCTTTATAAACCGCCATTAGTATTTGATTTTGCTTACATCCCTACTGAAGACATTAGGCAGTTTAGCGAAGAAGGTAATAACAAAAAAGAATTTCAGCCAGCGATTGCGCATAATAAGACTCAAGAACAACCACAGGATTTACCAACTAAACCTTTATCTCGCGAAATTTCCTCAAATGAATTACAAACCAAAAACGTGAGTAAAAGTGCGTTGGCCGTAGAAGAATTAAACTATGTTCCAAAAGAGAAAAGTAAAAATAAATTAATAAAGCCGTTTTACATCAGCTCTCTCGAGCCTTTAACACGATACCTGCATCGCTTAGATATTCGAACCCCAAATCTCGTATCAGCCAAAATTACTATGTCAAAGAAGCAACGGAAGCATTTGTTGAAGAAAGTAAAGAAATTAGCTCAGAAACTGCATAAATTAGAATATTCTGATTCAACGTTTGTTTGGAAAATAAAAGGCCAGCGCTATGATGTCAAATTGCACCTTCGGTCCGCACAATCTAACATGGGACTTGATGAGGTCTTAGTCGAGGTAAGTACAAAAGAGAGTGGCCAAAGGTTAATCACAGAGATGCGTATGAGACGAATGGCCTTCTCAAATTTTGCGCAATTCGTGGATTATTGGGATCCTTACGTCGCTGTCCATAATGATGAATTGGATGGTCGCTTTCACACCAACACATCTTTTACGGTTAGTAGACGACGTGGAATAATACCGAAATTTAACGGCAAAGTCAGTACCGCGGGCTATAAAGTGCGTTCTGGTGATGGGAACTTTCCATTCTTTGATCAAGAATCTGTTTTTCTTGGTGGGATTGAATTTGGGGTAAAGCCTATTCGTATTCCTAAAAACTTTTTGCCATTCTCTTTGGACGCCACCACCGATAGCAGTCACAGTCATCTTTTAACAGAAGAGACTTGGATCACGTTTAATCGTGACGGATCATATTCTTGGCAAACTGCCTCGGCGCAGGATAATGTTCAGCGACACAAGCTTCCTAAAGAAGAACCCTTTTTGATTGCAGGAATTAAGAAATCGGTTATCCATGTTAAAGGTGTTATCAAAGGGAAAGTTCTTGTCTATTCTGCCGGCAAAATTATTATCGATGATGATTTAACTTACGTTCACAATCCCGAAATTTTTACTTTCTCGGATGACTACCTGGGCTTGGTAAGTGAGAAGGATATCGAAATCGCCCGTCCTTCTGTCACGGGTCCTGGCGACCTTAACATCTTTGCCTCTATCTTTGCCAAACGGCGATTTAGAGTTGGTAATTTATATGGAAATGGAGAAGCCACACTCTATATTTATGGGAGTCTTTCTGCTGGTTCATTAACAGCTACTGAACCGCGCTACGCCACTCGAGTACGTTTCGACAAGCGACTGGAGACTCGCCGACCTCCTTACTTTCCCATGACCAATCGCTATGAAATGTTTAACTGGGATGGACGGTGGAGGGTCAAGAGTCCATGATGGATTAATATTGCTATTATTATATATTGGTTAATTATGAAAGACATTGCTGCACTTTTAGACAAGCCTGAAACAACCATCGCCGTTGTCGGGGCCACGGATAACCCATCTAAATACGGTTATGTAATTTATCGTGATCTCAAACAGAAAGGCTTTCACGTCTATCCAGTGAATCCAAAAAGAGCAACGGTTGACGGAGATCGGGTCTTTCAAAGCCTTGCGGACATTCAAGAGAAACCGACCATTGTAAACATCGTGGTGCCACCAGAAATGACCATCAATATACTTCAGCAATGTCTGGACTTAGGCATAATGAATGTTTGGGTACAGCCTGGTGCAGAAAGTCCAGAAGTTTTGACTTTCCTACAGAAACATAATTTCAATTATCTGGCCAATGCATGTATTATGGTACAAAGTCGGTTTAAAACATTTAAATCTGATGGGATGGCCAAGCACTAAAGCCCATTGTTAGCTTTTTAAGCCATAGTGTACTTTTATAATTTAGCTTTAATTAATATGAACATTAATACCAAATCGTTCGAACAAATTTTCATTACTGAGTGTGAAAGAAGACTGTTTGATGAATCTTTACCCCGGCTAAAAAAGTGTCTTACCCTTCTAACCCAAGAGGAGATTTGGTTTAGCCCCAATTCAGAAACGGTGAGTGTTGGTAACTTGATTCTTCATTTGTGTGGAAATGTCAGACAGTGGATCATTTCTGGGCTTGGTGGAGCGCCTGATACACGTGTACGTTCTAAAGAATTTTCAGAGCCGGGACCTATTCCCACAATAGAGCTTTTAGAGCGTTTGGAAAAAACCATGGATGAAGCCCGGTCCGTACTGCATAACTTAAATCCAAAAACTCTTTTGGACAAAAGATATGTACAAGGATTTGACGAATCAGGTATCAGCATTTTAGTACATGTAATGGAACATTTCTCTTACCACCTAGGCCAGATTGTTTATTTTGTTAAATCAAGAAAAGCTATTGACTTAAAGTTTTACAGAGGGATTGATTTAAATAAAACCGGATAGATCAAAATTGCCCTTTGGTTAAAAGTAAAGCCTTGCAGTACGTATTTTTTGTAAATTCAAAATTTTTGAAAAACGAAAAAAAATGTATGATGAAGCTGAGGAGCTTTATAAAGCGTTAAAAGCTAAGTTAGAAAAGTAAGAGATCTAATCGGAGGAGTTTAATATGCCAATATTGACGGAGCCAAAATATCAAAAAGCAGCGGCAATACGAGTAAAGCGTAGACCTAAACAGTTAGCGGTCATAAATCAAGGTGGATGTACTGGGTGTATGGTTTGTGTAGATTTTTGTCCTGTGGACTGCATCGAACTAGTTCCAGGTCCAGACCCCGAAAAACCAACTGTACATAAATTGGTGGAAGTGGACCTATCACGTTGTATTGGTTGTACCCTTTGCGCTCAGTTTTGTCCTTGGGAGACAATTGAAATGTTTTCATTTGACGAAGCCTATAAAATTGCACCTGATTGGACTCTTCAAAGCATTGTGGATCAGCAGTGGGAGCGGGAGCCTGTAAAAGAGGGGCAGCCCGTACGACCGAGACGACGCGATCTAGAGAAGAAAGCGGCAGAGTCGTAGGTTAATTTTACTAAGCAGGGGTAACGAATGAACACAACCGAAACCTTAAAAAAAAGAAAAAGAATTTTAACTGGAGATAGGCCTACCGGAAAGCTTCATCTAGGGCACTATGTTGGCACCTTGGTCAATCGGGTACGACTACAAGATGAATACGAAGTATTTTTATTGGTTGCCGATTACCATATGCTCACCACCCACAATGAGAAAAAAAATATTCTTGAGGTGGCTGAGAATTCGCGAGAAATGATACTGGACTATTTAAGTGTTGGAATAGACCCTGAAAAAACTACCATCTACGTACAGTCTTTGGTGCCAGAAGTAGCGGAAATTTACCTATTTTTTTCCATGCTTGTCACGGTTCCGCGTTTACAGCGGGTGCCCACACTTAAAGAGGTCATGGCGGACCAATTTATTGAAAATCCATCGGCGGGCCTCTTGGCCTATCCAGTTCTGCAAGCGGCCGATATTTTGATTGTAAGAGCTGACCTTGTTCCAGTGGGAAAGGACCAAGAGTCCCATATTGAACTGTGTCGAGAAATTGCTCGGAGATTCAATCAGCAATATGGTAAAGTCTTTCCAGAACCTGAGGCATTGATTGGTGAAGTGGCTACCCTTGTGGGGACAGATGGAAAAGCTAAAATGAGCAAGAGCTTGAATAATGCCATATTCATTTCTGACGATGATGAAGTGGTGGCGAAAAAAGTCATGAATATGTACACCGACCCCACCAGAATTCACGCCACAGACCCAGGACATGTAGAAGGGAATCCAATTTTTATTTACCATGATGCTTTTAATTCTAATAAAGAAGAAGTAAAAGAACTCAAGGATCGTTACCGCAAAGGCAGAGTGGGAGATGTAGAAGTAAAGAAGCGGTTGATAACTGCTATCAATAATTTTCTTGAACCATTTCGAGAGCGGCGGCAAAAATACATAGCCATGCCCAAGTTTGTCGAGGAAGTTATTCAACACGGTACAGAGGTTGTTACCAAAGAAGGACGTGAAACAGTACGATTGATGAGACAGGCCATGGGGATGACATATTTTAAATGAATTTAGATTCTACCGTAGAAAAGCAGGTTAAAGCCTGAGGAATTAGTATAATGGCAACCAGTTAGTTGAAAAAATTGAAAAAGGGCTGGATGAAATAAATAAGTTGGGAGTAAATAATTTAGACAAATTCAACAAAAAGTTAATTCCAAAAATTGAGGTCGTGTCAAAAGTTTCAAATAACAGTAGGAAAATTTAAATTCAAAGAGTAACTATAGAAAATACTCTAAATTCTCTGTGGTTAAATTTTGAAAATATTTGAGAATTATATTTTGAAAATTTTCAAATTAGGTTTCTTTCTGTTAATGTTATCTATAACTTTAATAGAATGCGCTGGAAATATGCCTTCAACGCAAATTCAGAATGGCGTGTCTCTTTTATCTGATGCATTAAGAGATGAACTTAGGGGTGTTGCTAACTCTGTTGTTGGAATTAATACGGATATAAAGTATGAAATTCAAAATTACAATTACGTGATTGAAAATGGTCAGGTTGTCCCTGATCCGAAAAGCCCGCTTAAATATAAACTTCACTCAGGTGATGGTAAAAATGGGATAATGGTTGAAAAGACTCAAAAGACCATTTCTGGAGGTGGTTTAATCATTGACATTGATCGCGATAAGTCCAGATATACAATATTGACCAGCAATCATTTGGTTTCACCTAATGATACAACAGATGTTTATTATATGGATGAAAACAACCTGCCTACAGACGTATTATTTGCTAGATATATTGTTAAAGATGTGAATGTGTCTGTACGAGGGCGTAGCAATTGGCGCGTTCAAGCAGAGGTGCTAAGCAATGATCCAATTAATGATTTAGCGGTAATTGAAGTACAAACCAGTAGGCTATTAGGAACTGAATTTCCCAATGAGTTTGGATACAATTTAAATTTGAGTTGGGGTGATTGGGTATTTCTATTTGGTTTCCCAAGAGGAATAAAACAGATGACCGGAGGCTGGGTGAGTGAAGCTCCTTATCCTGGTACTTTAGCTGTAGATGCCGTGGTAAGATTTGGTTTTTCAGGCGGGCCAGTTTTTGCTATTTCAAAAGACCGGACAAAGTTGGTTTTTGTTGGATTGATTAAAAGCGTACCTCGCAGTAACCTTGAATTTATTGCTCCCAAAAATTCTTTACCAATGGGTTATCAATTGACTCAGAACGATTTTGAAAATCTAATAGTCAAAAATGAAATTATGGTAGAATATGGTACGGCTTATTTTGTAGGCCCAAAAACGATTAAAAAGTTTTTTCAGGCTTATCGGGATCAAATTGAAGGAGCAGGGATTCGATTAAGAGCAAAATTCTACGGGAATTAAGCCACGAACTAAACTTTCATTCCTTAGAACTTTAAATTTCTCGCCACCAGACAGTATCCTTAGTTGAATTGTTCAGTACTGATCTGAATGTCTTAACAGTAAAAATGCTGCCCACAAAATCTGGTAGATTAATAATATTAAGGTGGTTAAAGACAAACGTATCATCGTCATACTTTTTGCTTGACAGCACACAGATTGTTGGTTATATTACCTCGGCTATACGAATAGATTGATGACGTTGTTAATAAACTCAATTTTTGGAGAATTAGAGTCCGTAACTTTTATATTTACAACAGACGATGAATTGACAAAGTAGACTCAATCAACGACCTCATTGATTGGCCTGTTGAGACTGTCGAAAAAGTTCCCTTCCTGTCATTACGAGG
>JBHIAC010000072.1:0-16188 GCA_046758365.1 bacterium | reverse complement strand
GAGCGACCCTGAATTTTCTCTTCCCCTAAGATCCAGCCGCTTAACAGCGGATTGTAATCAGGGTAGTAGGCGGCAACACCTGTGCGTTTTGTCCAATGCATCGGGCGAAACGCCGGGCTGTTGATAAACATGGCTGCGGCTTTTGAAGGCATGCCAAAAGCAATCGGTTCGGAATGGTCTACAATAATTTCAAGCAAAGAACCTGGACAAAAAAAGTCTGTATTATTTACCTCTTTCAATACATTTTCTACCGGTAAACCAAATTTCTCAATAGCCAAATCACAAGCGCTGTCAAGTGTAATTAAAGTACCCCCCTTTTCGACAAATTCTTTTAAATTTTCCACCCCTTTTTCAGTGATACCATCTTGATAAATTTTGGGTACTTCAGGTGTATAAATATCCGGCTTTTCCTTTTTTCTTCCATTGATTATTTGTTCAATCTCCATATCTGGTAAGATTATAACATCAAAATCCCTTTTTAATTTTCCCCTTCTCATTCTTGAATTTAAAATCGCTTGATATGGAAATTTAAACTGTTTCAAAATTAATCGTGTCCAACCTTCATCCGTATTAGATGTCCATGGTCGGTAAAGACCCAAGTTGAAATTGTTTAAACGATAGGCTGATTGTCCTAAAAAGTCATAATTCGTTTGTACAATTTTAAGAGATAGTTCCTGTGCTAATAATTCCATCATCTGGGATTTCAATTCTTTTCTGGGAATGTAAATCGTCCCAGGAGGATAGGATTTATTATCTATTTTAATGGCATTTTTCAACCAATAAACCTTCTTTTCTTGGTTTAATAAACTATTTACTATAATAAAACTGCGGTTGGCTCGATGATCAATAAGGTAATTCCCATTTTTTTCCTTTTCAAGAAAACCTTTGGGATAGCTGACAGATTTAATTGGGGTTAAATCGGCTTCAAAAAGTGAGTTGATCTGTAGAGTTTCAACGCCCATCATTAAGGGCAGAGTCCAGCCGGCTATATCATAGGGCCGAATTGGTGGACCGCCGGGATAATTCCTCAAGTCAGGGTACTTCTGCCTTTCGAGTAAATCTTTAACATAGGGCCGAAAAGGTTGCGAGAGTAAAATTATAAAGGAGCTTTTATCCATTTTAATATTTCCAGCAAAAAAATCCCTATTGGCTTGATGCACTTCTACGCCTCCCATCATGAGCACTTCGACCATCTTCAAGGCGGTGATTGGGTCGTGTTGGGCTTTAGGAATTACAAATGCAAACGGGGGTTCGGTTTTGCCTTTTTCTATGGCAGCTTTATTCATTTTGCAGAAATTGTAAATTATAGACTCTTTTTCTTTAGCAGCTAAATCCAAAAGAGAAAATGTTATAGCCAATTCGTAATTAATAATATCTCTAAGCCGCCACCATCCACCGGGCCAGGGATCCAAAAAATTCATTCTCTGATTGTATTGCGGAAGTCCTCTTCTACCACCCCTGAGACTGCCTTTAGGAAAATAAAGGGGAGTAGCAATATGTACACTTGCCACTTCAGATAAAATACCCATCATATTGTGCCACCAGGGGGTCATGACGGAAGTGCCTTCCCACCACGCAGTATAAAAAGCATCGGTTACAATTCCACAAAAGTTTTGGGCCTGTAAATCACTCACAATGTGTTTTCCAAACTTGTTCATTTGAGAAAGTAAAAGCGGGTGCAGATTAGGATTCACAGGATCCGTATAGGGCGGTAAAAATAGACGGGCACTTTCGGACCTCATTTGATGTTGATCAAAAACAATTTCTGGAAACCATTCCTGATAGTACTGTTTAGAAACTAACTTAGTCTCAATTAAATTCATCATAAACCAATCTCGGTTGTTATCATGTCCGGCATATTGATGGTAAAGAAATGGTAAAGGACTTCCTTCGAAGGGAGTATCTAAATATTTATTATACCAATCTACTACCGTCTGCATGCCGTCTGGATTTAAAGATGGCACTAATAGGATAATAACATTCTCCAAAATTCTCTGCATGCGTGGTGTGTTTTCCGTTGCTAACAAATAGGCTAATTCAATAGACTCTTGACTGGAGGCTATTTCGGTGGAATGAATATTTAGAGTAATCATTACGACTACCTTATTTTTTCGAGCCAGCAATCTTGCGTCTTGTTCAGAAAGATGGTGAGGATTTGCCGCTTGTTTTTGCAAATTTTTATATTTAGCTAAATTTAATAAACTGTTTGGAGAAGAAATGATTGCCATAATGAACTGTTTGCCAAGTGTGGTTGTACCCAATTCTTTAACTTTTACTCGATCTGATTTTTCATCCAATAACCAAAAATAGTCCAACACGGTATCCCACCCAAAAAGCTTTTTATCCTCTCCAACCTGAAATCCAACGAATTCCTTTGGAGATTTAATTTGGGCCTCAAGGGACTTTACTATGAAGAGAAAATTCAATAAGAGGAAACTTACGAGTAAAAACTTACCTATTTGAAATCTCATTTTCCCGCCATCTCCAAAGATCAAAATATTTATATCGTCTGGTCTCAATGATTAAAAAAAATAACACGAATATCGAAGCTAGAATGATTATAAAGTGAGGGATTTCACGACTGCCAAAACCAAAAGACAAAAAGGCCGCTTTGGTGACAATGGCCCAATAAGTTGTGGTATCTAAACGGGTACGCCAAACATTGGTCCGGTTCATTTCTCCACGAAAAAAATGAGATATCGCTGTTACCTATTCTGAAGATGATAGCTCAAGCTTTACCGGGACTTGTCTACCCACTTTCTCCTCCTTTACAAACAAAGATTCAACCTGACAGGTTAACTCCCATACGTTTTATAACCCAACGGGGAGTGCTTGCAAACAACACATCGTTCACCTTAGGTCAAAAATAAAAACCGCTTCCATTAGAGAAGCGGTTTTTTTATTAAATGCAAACTACGAAACATTCTTAGAAAATAAATATTTTATTTCTTTGAAAATTTCTGAATAGATTGTTCTCTAATTCGTTTAAATTGATCTCCCTCATTCCATTCAGGCATAGTTGGGGCATTCGCTAAATATAGTCCGGTCTTCAATGCAAATTTTGATACTTGAACCGTGCCTTCTAAACTCCAAGAAGGATCGTACTCATCCTCGACAGAATGGTACCGTTTTTCGATATACTCTTCCATTAATTTTTTACCCCAATCTGCCGGTTTTCCAACAAATTTCAAGCCAGCATCAAAATAAACAGCAGGTACTCCCACTTTAACCAAACTAAATTGATCGGAACGATAAAAGAATCCCTGTTCAGGCATCGGATCTGGAGAAATTTCCATGTGCATCTCATCAGCAACTTTTTGAACCACTTTACTTATGGTTGAACGGTCAGCGCCCATGGCAATAATATTTTCCGTTCTGCCCCATACGTTCACGGCATCAATGTTAATGTTGGCTGCTGTTTTTGCCAGTGAGTAAATGGGATGTTGAGCGTAATATTGCGATCCCAAAAGGCCAGATTCTTCTGCGGTTACGGCTGCAAATAGAACGGTTCTTTTTGGTGGATTAGATAAGCGGGTAAAAGCTTGGGCAATTTCAATTAAAGCAGCGGTTCCAGACGCATTATCATAAGCTCCATTGAATATATTATCTCCAGACTCAGATTCATTTTTACCCAAATGATCATAATGACTAGTGTAGATAATACATTCTTCTTTTAATTGCGGATCACTGCCTTCAAGCTTTGCGATTACATTGGGTGATTGAATGTGAAGGATTTCATTTTGAACCGAGGCGGTCACTTTCAGAGGTAAAGTAATGGGTTTAAAATCCGAAGAGCTCGCTTGGTCAATGAGGTTATCCAAACTCAATCCAGCAGCCTGTAATACCTCTTGTGCTACATCCTGGGTTATCCAGGACTCAAATTTCAAGAATTTAGTATCTTCTGGACTTTTTATATAAAATTGTTTGCCAGTCCAGGAATTTTGGACAACATTCCAACCGTATCCAGCTAAAGGTGTGGTATGTATAAGAATTACCGCTTCTGCTCCTTTTCGTATCGCCTCTTCAAATTTGTAGGTCCAACGACCGTAATAAGTCAAAGCCCTACCGCCGAAAAGCAAAGAATCCGCCGTCTGAGGCTCGTTCACAAACATCATAAGCACTTTACCAGTCACATCGATGTTAGTGTAATCGTTCCAATTATATTCGGGGGCGACAATTCCAAATCCCATAAAAATAACATCAAGATCCTTGAACGAAACGTTAGCCTGCTCTATCTCAGTCCAACCAACAAACTGACTTCCTTGCTTTAACTTCCAAGTTTTACTTGGCCCTCTAATAGTAAGAGAGGCCGTAGGGATCATTCCCAATAACTCGACATTTTGAAAATAACTAGAATCACCCACGGCTGGAATTAAGCCAGCGGTCTGAAATTGGGAGGCAATATATTTAGCTGCTAATTCGCTTCCCCGGCTCCCGGTACCTCGACCTTCCATGAGGTCATCTGAAAGATATTGCAGGTGTGCCCTGATTCTGTGCAACTTTAAGGCACCCTCTAGCCTTCCTACAGTTTCCGGCGATTGACAGTTGAGTTGAGTAAATATAAATAAACCAATTAATGACAATAAAACAACTGTTAACCTTTTTTTAGCCATCTCCTCTTTCCTCCTGAATAAAATTGTTAACTTTGAAATAGATTAATCGACGCCCTCCCAACACCCTGGAATAGGAGTATTGCATCTATAGCACTCCCCTTTTTTAATTTTATTTTTCACAACCCGAAATCCAAGCCTTGTAATTAATTCTTCGCCGCATTGCGGGCAGTAAGTATTTTCATATTTACCTACCATGCCTGGCAGATTTCCAGCATAAACAAAGTTTAATCCCGCTTCATATCCGATTTCTGCTGCTCGAACTAAGGTTTCTATTGGAGTATTATCAGGCTTCGTCATTTTATAATCTTGATGAAATGCGGTAATATGCCAAGGGATATTTGGTGAAATATCAACTAAAAATTTAGCTATGGATTTGAACTCCCCATCAGAATCATTAAAACCTGGAACAACCAATGTAACAATTTCAATCCAAAACCCTCTTTCATACACCATGACAATGGCATCCAAAACGTGCTGGAGCACGCCACCCAATTTACGATAATTTTTATCGTTGAAAGACTTTAGATCGATTTTGTAAAGGTCTGTGTCAGGCCTTATATAGTCCAGCACTTCTGGCGTTGCATTTCCATTAGAAACATATCCTGTTACAAAGCCTTCTTTTTTTGCCTCTTTGAAAATTTTTACGGCCCATTCACTGGTTATAAGGGGTTCGTTATAACTACTAACGATAAGTTTAGCATTAAATTTTTTTCCCATGATGATTAAATCAATAGGACGGACTTCTTGGGGCAGCGATACAGCATTCGGATCGCGGAGCGCTTGAGAAGATACCCAGTTTTGACAATAGCCACAGTGATAGTCACATCCTAACATCCCAAATGTAACAGCTAACGAGCCAGGATAGGCATGATAAAAAGGCTTTTTCTCGATAGGATCACACTGAACTCCTGCGGCGTAGTTGGCCGGTACGTACAGTTCACCACCTTGATTAAAACGCACCCGGCAGATGCCATCCCTACCATCTTTGATTAAACAACGATGGCCACAGGCAAAACAAGTTAAACTACCGTCGGGGTGTGCTTCGTATAGTTCTCCTTTCATGGTGTAGGTTTTCAAAACGTCTTTCAATGTCATGGCCTCGGCCATCATAATCACCTCGAATCAATTTCTAATAATCTAAACTACCAATTTCTCTGTCAGATTTTAGTAGATAATTTTGTTATAAATTAAGATTTAGTTAGATAGCCTTGTAATCTCCCTTTTTGGTGAATTAAAATTTCTTTGAATGAGCTGTCTCAATCCGCGTCGAATTCTATCAGGACTGATTGAGATGATCTCACAACATTTTTCAAATGAGAATATATAATCGGAATTTTTTTCTTCATATAACCAAAATTTTGCACTTTTACAATTTTTTTCAAGTTGGCTCAGATCATGTTCCAACCCCTTTGCTTTCAATCTGGCTATTTTGTGAATATTATGACCATCTAAATAATCCTTTACCGCCCGTAATACTACAGACACCACCAATTTACGCTCTGTAATATTATTTACTTTTTTGTCCATATTTTTCCTCTTTTTCCTGTTAAATAATTATTTTGGAAACAACGATTCAAGGCGGGATAGAGTTAATACTTGATTTTTTAAGATTTGATATTTTGATATTTCCAATAAAATCTACTGTTATAATCCTATTTATGACGTCGATGCTTTAAACCTAAGTCATTTAGGACATAGGATTTCTCTTCTTTTGGATAAATTTCCTATGGGATGTATCCAACATCCTTGACAACTTAAATTTTTTAGCTTCCTACTTTTATGCAACAACAATATTTATTTTTATATAATATAGTAAAAAAATAGACATAAATCAAGATTAAACTTTACTTAATTAGATTTGACACCTCCTTAAACTCGGGCGTTCCAGCTTCTTCCAACAATTCAAAAAGGGCTGCCTCCACCGTAGTTAGCACCACGCCGGTTTTAGACATTCTTTCCAAGGCCGTTTGGTAATCTAGTTCATTTCTTGATGATACAGCCTCCTTAGGCACATGGACCTGAATATTTTGTTCCAACAAATCTAGTGCTGTCTGTTGGACACATACATGGGATTCGATACCCGTCACAATCACCTGCTGGATATTTTTTTCTTTAAATTGGGAAATGAGTTGTTCAACTCCACAACAGCTAAAAGTCATTTTTTGAATAGGAACTTTGCCTTCCAGGGCTTCTAAAATTTTCGGTTCCGTGGGGCCCAAACCCTTTGGGTACTGTTCGGTTATAAAAATTGGGACATTTAATATCTTACAAGCCTTGATTAATTTGACAATACTATTAACAACTATATCTCCATACAGCATCACAGCATTAATCTTTTGTTGTACATCAACTATCAAAAGAGCCGTACGATTTCGATTCAAAATTTGTGGATGACGTTTCACGTTTACTCCATTATTTTATTGGTTATAATTAAAATTCCAAAACATTTAATAGGTTCCCGCTTCTCTTGGATATGCCATAAATTCCTTTCATATGATATCTAACTAAAAATAGAAAGGCGGGAAAAATTTCCCACCATCCATAACGTTGGTACTTTGCACCTACGTCATTCATCAGTTGTAAAATATGCTTTACTTAAATTTTCATACGAATAATAAAATTAAAAAAAATGTAGGTTAGATGCAATAGAAAATTCTTGCATAACTTGACATTCCCCTCCCATTTTTTAGACTATCCCAAATTTGAGTGCAAGTTACGTTGTGATAGGCCATTTGTACAGAGTTTAACGGCAAGATATAAAATCGTTCATGATGATGGTATCTATCTCACTACACATACAATTGTTCACTGGTTACCTGTATTCAAAAAAATTCACTTCAAAACAAATCTCCAAAATGCTTGAAAATGATAAATAGATATTATATCTTTATATTTTTATAAAAGCGGCACGGCAGCAAAAAGGGGAATAGAAATTTTAAAATTTGGCCAGATGAATATCACCCACCGATTATTTATTCAGAAAAAGTTAGGAGCTCTCAATAATTTTTTTAACAATACGCTTGACAAAAGATATTTTCTGTATTATTTTGTAGCAATATTGTCAACCCTGGCAGAAGGTTTACTTTGAATGACATTAAAGAAGCTATCCTTTTTTATATCATCATTTAAATAGGAGGACTTTTGCCATGAAACAGCACAAACAATTAGTTCATTTAACCCCAACCATAAGTGTAATTATGGTTTTGGTTCTGTTGAGTTCTTTTCCCGGCCAATCCGGCGGTCAAACCTACGCTGACTTGGTTCTCAAAAACGGTAAGATCATTACAGTCGATGCAAATGATACTATTGCACAGGCTGTTGCAGTGAAAGATAGCATCATTATCAAGGTAGGAACGAATGAGGACATTCAGCCATTCATTGGACCGGATACAGATAGTCTGGACCTAAACGGAAAAATAGTAACACCGGGGCTCATTGATAGTCATACTCATCTTATGTACTACGGACAGGCAGAGAACGATTATCTGAACCTCCGTCCGCCCGGAGTTACATCAATAGCTGACATCGTGTCGCGCGTGGCGGAGCGAATTAGTCAATTATCTTCAGGTGAGTGGGTTATCGGGGATGGGTTTTTTCAGCTAACCGATGGAAGATTGCCAACACGCTGGGATCTGGACCCCGTATCACCCAACAATCCTGTTTTTCTGAATAGTATAGGTGGACATTTTGGTACGGCAAACAGCAAAGCGCTTGAAATCGCCGGTATTGATAAAAATACTCCCAATCCTGTAGGCGGCATCATTGAAAAGGACTCAACTACCGGTGAGCCTACCGGGGTTTTATGGAATCATCCGGCAATGGATTTAGTGCGAAGGTACTATCCTGTGTTCACCGTGGAAGATTTGGTTAATGACGTTAAATTTGCGCAAGAAAGATATGTGGCTGAAGGTCTGACGAGTTTCCAAGATGTCAACACTAGAGGAGCTACCAGGTTTCAGGCCTATCTGGCGTCAAAAGACGAGCTAAAGCTGAGAGGTTTTTTGTTATTCACGGTTGAAAGGCCAGAAGATGCAACTCTTAGTCTTGAACATAGCCAACTTTTCACCGGACCCATGCTGAGCTTTGGAGGAAATAAATTCCTTTTAGATGGTCAGCCTCCTACATCGTACACATATGCACCTCACCCAGGTCCGTCTTATAATCTTCCAACCTGGAATCCTGATACCTTGAAAACTGTTGTGAAGGAGCTTCACCGGGCTGGCCGTCAATTGGCTTTTCATGTAATGGGAGACAAGGCGATAGATCTGGCTTTGGATGCAATTGAAGAAGCCTTGAATGATACGACCAGAGCAGACCACCGCCACCGACTTGAGCATGCTATGATACCAACCACTGCAGCGATTGACAGGATAAAAAGTTTAGGAGTCGTGGTTTCTGCACAGCCGGCCGCCATTTATAGCGGCGGTGATATGTATATTCCGATCTGGGGTGAACGAATCCAGCGACTGATACCTCTGAGGTCATTCTTAGATGCCGGCATTCATGTGGCACTGGGTTCAGATTTCCCCACCGTACCAGAGCTGGCTCCGCAGTTAGTACTTTGGGCAGCAGTGGTAAGACAGACTTCTTCCGGAAAGGTGATAGCCCCGCAGGAGAGGATTACTATACAAGAGGCGCTGCGAGCCTTTACGATGGGATCTGCCTATGCAGCTTTTGAAGAAGACATCAAGGGGTCTATTGAAGAGGGGAAATTTGCAGACATGGATGTGTGGTCAAATGATCTCTACTCCGTTCCAGTTAACCAAATAAAAGATTTGAAAATAGAATTGGTAATTATTGGAGGTAAGACATACCAAAATCCTCCTGTCAGAGTGGAAGGCGATCAATCCTTGGAGATACCAAAGCTTTTCACATTGCATCAAAACTATCCCAATCCATTTAATCCATCCACTGCCATCCAATTTGAGCTGCTTAGATCAACTCATGTACACCTTTCAATTTACAATGTCTTAGGCCAAAAGATAAAAGTTCTTCTTGATGAAAAAATGAAAGCTGGTAAACATGAAGCCATTTGGGATGGGTTTGATGAGTCCGGTCAAAGGGTCACGAGCGGTCTATATTTTTACAAAATTACTGCTGGTCCCTTTCAACAAACACATAAAATGCTATTGTTAAAATAAGAATAAAAAGGGCGGTTGCTTATTAAAGTAGTATTGTGCTCTTTCATAAATCAATAAGTTAAGTGAGGTTTCATCCTATTCGACATATTTATCTAACACATGTATAATCGCACTGCCACAGTTTGGGACTTGCTCTGCCCAAAAAGGTCTTGGAGCACAAGGGGGTCCGCCGTCTAATAGCATCCAGACCTATGCAAGGATGCAGTGGCTCACACCCTCCACCCAAGATTATTGGTTAAGGTTGTTTTACACCAAACAATTTTCAATCACCTGTCGCATAAATACCACACCTGTTGTCCAATTTCACAGATATTATATTTAAAATTCAAAATATAATTTGTCTATAATTTTATATAAATCAGTAATTAATTTCTTATTGAATCAAGGAAGAATTTTTTGGCCCAAAAATTGAATATCTTACAAACAAATTAATTTAAATCCAGACCGGTCTAATAAACAAGCAGAATCTTAAAAAAGAAAGGAGTCTATTATGAAACAAATATCTTATACTCATTGGCTCATAGTTTTATTGCTTAGCTTTACTCTTTTGATTGCGATTGGATGCTCTAATAATAATCCTTCAGGACCGGACAATAACGATGATCAGATCAACCAATCCGTACAAACCGTAAGCGCCAATGGCGTGGAGATTTACAATACCGTTTCTTCGTTTCAACAGATTAGTGGGTTGATTCAGGGCCCCGAATCCATAGTGGATTTAGAAGTTCCCGAAGTAGAAAATCCGCAAAAGGCCATGAGCTTCGCAAAATCGGTCATGAAAGAATCCTTTGACCGTGTTAGAAACAAGGCCAATTTATTATCAAAGCCTCAAGGTGTCCTGTCCGATTCGGTTATTTGGGATGTTACTATTCGGGACGAAATTGTAGGCGTCACCATTAGAAGCAGCCTTATTTATGACACGGACACTGGAGAAGGTCGGCTTTTTCTGGTCCGATATGAGTTTCGAGAAAATCACCCCTTAGAATACGATTCCACCGAAATAGCCGCTGATCTCAATTTTACACTTTTAGATGATACGGATGATGTCCTCCTTTCACTTAACAATTTAAAGCGATTTAAACCAGGACACTTAATTCAACAAGAAATGGGGAGCTTTGTGCCGGATCCTTACCCGGCTGGAGCCGAGCCAACTGGTGGAGTTTTGACAAGTGATATCACGTATTCCAACTCCAGTTTCATCAGCAATACCCATGCCCAATTGGAGTACCATGAGGGCAGCGGTGGAAGTTATTTGAAGGAAGTGAATTTCTCCGATGGGACCAGACACTCTGAATCGGTAACCTTTAACGAGGATGGCACTGGCACGTTTGAAGAAAATCGTCGCGATGGAACCCGTATTGCAGGAACGTTCGATAGCGCTGAAGAGGATGGCCAAGGCAGCTTTACCAAGATCATCACCTTCCCTGAAGGCCACGATCCAGTTTCTATTTCCGAGAGCGGTGAATTTACTATTAACCCGACGGATTCAACCTTGAACGGCTCTTTTGAAAAAGAAGTCCGATTCAAAAACGGCAGCGTTCGTAAAGAAAGCGTCACCGTGAATCAAACGTTGGTGGGGGATGTCAAAACCACTACGATAAACGTGGAGAGTACGCATGGTGGCAGCGGCTTTATTACTATCGTAGAATCCCCGGAAGTTGATCAAATCTCTGGGGAATGGACGAATCCTGACGACACCTTTTTGGTCTTTTCGGCAGAATTTTATTCCGATGGTAGTGCACATTTAAAATTTGATCTTTATGAATCCGAAGTTGCCTATGAAAATGGCGAAGATCCAATTGCCAGTGGTGAGTTCGATTTCTTCCCCGACGGCTCTGGACATGGAACCGTAACGCAAGGGAATCAAAGTTATGAAATAACTTTCAATCCAGACGGCACTATTTCTGTTAAAGATTCCTCTGGCAATTTATCAAAGCTTAATCTTTGGCAGTAATTCTATCATTTTTAATTAAAAGCATTTACATCATAGTTTGTTTAAAAGCTGACCTTCTTATTTTAGGAAAATAATATTGATTATTAATGAGTTACGAAACAATATTAATAGATTTGTTAATAAAAATTAAAAGAAGGTCAGCTTTTTGCAGCTTAATAGCTGATCGTTCAATATATTCATGCTGAATACAAGATTATATTGGATATTTATCCCTCTATTCGGGTTAAGGAATGGGGACAAATGTCCTCTATTATTTCATGTTCAGGATGAATATTCAGAATAATCAGTGCTTACCCGTAACTGAGGTTTTACGCCTGGGTTTAATTTTTCATTGCGTTAAAAGTAGTAATATATTAAATTTAAAATATTATAATTTGGTCAATTTAATACTTTCTCAATTATTATTCATGAATTTAACGAAAACTTTAATAAAGAATTGTTTAATTATTTTTTTATCTTATATCATCCTGTTTATCCTTCCTCTATTAGCATTCAGCCAAACCGCTGATTCAACCCGGCAACTGATTATTGAGCATATTGAAGTCACTGGAATCACCAAAACCAACAGGAATGTGATTTTTCGATATTTAACCCTGCAAGAAGGTGAGGTCATTAATCCGGCTCGGGTAGAAGCGAACTACCGACGATTATCCCAAACAAATTTTTTCAAAGAGGTAGACATTTACACCCGGCCGGGTTCAGCGAAAGGCAAGGTGGTGGTTGTAATTGAAGTCAAGGAGCGTCACTGGCCATATTTCCAATTCGAAGGGGGCCACAGTGACTTAAATGGATGGTATTTTGTGCCAGCGAGTCTTAGGTTTGACAACTTTTTCGGAAACGGAAATTTTATCGGGATTCAGTGGTTTATTGGTGACCGGGTGAGTAAGCTTTCACTGGGTTATCGCAATCCGAACTTGTTTGATGATAATGCCTTTTTGGATATCGAACTTTATGCGGCTGGCCATGACTTTATTCATTATTTTGGCAGCAGTCGTATAAGTCAAAACGTCAATTCTGGAGGACTCCGCATAAAGTTGGGTGGCACAGAAGGCGTATTTAAACATATCTATTTTGCTTACAGAATAGAAACTTACGAGCCGAGCTTCACAGCCAAACTTACAGACAACGACTCAACCATCACCTTTTTCCCATCAGACATTGCGGATGACCTGCAAAAAACCAACATCGGTGTTTTTTCTTTGGTTTTGCACGCCGATCTTAGAGACAATCCTTATTATCCACTCAATGGCTTTTGGGGGGCCTTGTCAGGAGAATTGGCTCACGATGAAGTCGGTAGTGAAGTCAATTTTTCAAAGATCACTTTAGATACTAGATTCTATCAAAGGGTCTTTGGCCGTCAGGTTTTTGCCTTCCATTTAAAAACCGGATACACCACTGAAAACGCGCCCTTTTATGAAAGGTTTTACCTCGGTGGGGCCAACTCCCTTAGGGGGTATCCAGATCGACGTTTGACGCCGGTTGGCTGGGGATCTAAATTAATTTTGACCAATACCGAGTTTCGCTTTCCTTTATCTAGTAAGAATTTTCCCTACCATAAGGTCTCAGGCGTTTTGTTTTTCGATGCGGGAGGGATATGGTTATCTGATCAAACACCAGATTTGCAGGATTTTTTTACCTCAATAGGCTTCGGGTTCAGAGTTAAATTGCCAATTATGGGCCTCACGCGGTTTGACTTTTCTTTTCCATTAAATAATGTGGACGAAAACGATTTTCAATTTCATATATCACTGGGGCATACTTTTTGAGACAGTTTGATAAAGGGTTAAATTTTTTCTTATTTTTACTGTTGACACTCTATTTGAATATTCACAAAGGCTTCGCTGGAGAGGGAGGAGAAATCCGTGTGGACCAGATTGAACCGAGGCTGAATAGCGGCTATCTGACCGTGTCCGCGGGTCTTCAGAACTTATTTTCCACAAAAATAGTCGGTACTATCCAAAGCGGCCTGCCCTCAATAATTGAAATTGAAATTAAACTTTTACAGGCTGGTAAAAAGAGTGTCCTGCGTAAGCGAATTACTCGCTCTATTTCTTACAATATTTGGGAAGAGCGCTATTCGATTCAGAGCGAAGACACAACCGAATTTTGCTTTGAATTAGAAAAAGCTAAGTACTTAAGCAGCCATCTTGACCATATAGCTTTGATTCGGTCATCGTTGTTAGATTCAGCGGCTAAATATTCGATTCAGATTCGGGTGGGAATCATTCCAATTTCAATGCATCAACAAGAAAAGCTCGCCGACTGGCTGCAAGAACCCAATCAGACCGAAGAATATTTGGCCTCTGAGGATCGTTCCAGTGGTTTCAAATTGAATATTAGTAAACTGGTATCCTTTTTTGTCGGTGGTAACAAACGTCCACAAAATAGCTCCAAATGGTATTCTTCAAAAATATTTAGGGTTGAAGATTTAAAACATTAGCCCACAAAAATGAAACGAATTCGCACTAAACTGGTTATCGCACTTTTGCTGATCACCTTGCTGCCTGTTTTCCCTCTTTATTATTTAGTGAAGGGGCTGTTGGATCGGAGTCTAGAAATTGGATTCAACAAAAATGTTGAAATGGCTTTGGAACAGGCTGCGGGTATTTCACAAGACCTTTATGCAAAATATAAAGAGGAAACATTGACCACTGCTATAAATTTAGCGGCTTCACATTGGGTAAAAACTAGGTTAAAAAAACAAATTGGTCTTGGCTCAATGATCGTGGAAAAAACAAACCTGGTTGGTGTTAGTAAAATCGAACTGTATGATATAAATGGAAATCTAAATTATTCGGGTAATAATGCCCCTGATCACGAGTTTCCCCATTTTTATAAAAGCACCTTAACTCGGCTGATCGAAAAAACAGAGCCAGGGTTCTTAGAAATTGGGACAGATCCCAGCCACATCTCTGCTTTTGCACCGATATATGCAAATGGTAAACGGTTGGGCTTTTTGGTGATGACTAAATCCTTGGATGATAAATTTATCCGGGGTTCCCAGCAAGTGGTGAAAGTCCACCAAATGTTCAAGACATTAGATCTGGTGCGAGATGATTTGAAGTGGGGTTTTCTGCTTTCTTTTTTTATGGTCTATGTGCCCATCGCGGCTCTCTCCATTGGCATGGGTTATTATTTCTCTCGAAGAATCACTTCGCCTCTCATAACGCTGGCAAAAGGTACTCAAAAAGTGGCTGCTGGAGATTGGAACTACCGCATGGAAGTCACCTCCAAGGATGAGGTAGGTCAATTGGTACAAGCATTTAATAAAATGATTGGCGCCTTGAAAGAGAAGCAGGATCAGGTGATTGCCCTGGAGAAAATGGCCGTCTGGCGGGAAATCGCCCGCATTTTAGCCCATGAAATCAAAAATCCTCTCACGCCCATTCAACTCACCGTCCAACAGATGAAAGACAAATATCCGGGAGAAGATTCCGAATACCGCCGCTTGTTGGAAGAGTGCACCGAGATTATTTCTGATGAAATCGAAAGCCTACGAACTCTGGTGCGAGAGTTTTCTGAATTTGCCCGCATGCCGAAATTAAATTTGGCTCTGGGAAACTTGAACGAACTTGTTGAAGAGGTATGTAAGCTTTATAAAGATATTGATAAACCTATGGAGCTGGAGCTCTCAATGCCAGCAATAAATTTTGATTATGAAAAGATGCGGCGAGTGTTGATTAACTTACTCGAAAACAGTTTTGACAGTATTAAAAGTAAGGGTGAAGGGAATATTTTTATAAAAACTTATCAACAAGATAAAACATTAGTACTTCAAGTCACTGATACTGGAAACGGTATTTCACCAGATTTAAAGGAGAAAATTTTTGAGCCTTATTTTTCCACTAAGAAAAGCGGCGTAGGATTAGGACTGGCTATTGTTAAAAGAATTGTTGAAGAACATGGCGGAAAGATTTATTTAGAAAGTACAGAAGGTGAGGGGACTACTTTTTATATTAAGTTAGCGATTAATATAGTAAAAGTCATTTAGTCATTTGCCTTCGGCGTCATTGGGTCATTAAGTCATTGGGTCATTAAGCAATTAGTCAATTAGTGAATGGAAATTAATATTGGGAGGATTTGAAATGAAGTTAGAGGAGCTACAAGTTTATCAGCTTGCTATGGATATAGCTGAAAGAATTTGGAATATTGTGATTCAATGGGATTATTTTGCTAAGGATACCGTTGGAAAGCAATTAGTTAAAGCGGCAGATTCAGTGGCTGCAAATTTAAGTGAGGGCTTTGGAAGATTTTTTTATAAAGAAAACAAACAATTTTGCTACTATAGCCGCGGTTCTCTTTGCGAAACAAGAACGTGGATTACAAAAGCTTGGAATCGCAAATTAATTGATAATGAAAACTTTCATGAAATACAAAAAGATTTAGACACAATTGCAATTAAATTAAATAATTACATCAAATCAATTGGAAAACAAAAACCAAAGAATGACAACCAATGACCAAATGACAGCGAAGCGAA
>JBHIAC010000071.1:0-16437 GCA_046758365.1 bacterium | reverse complement strand
CGTGATAAAAAATAAACGGATTCAAAAAGGCTAACTCCCAATTGCTTTCCGGACCTCCATAAATAATAGACTCAGCGATTCCCAAATAAAATCGGTTAAACAATTTGACATCCATACGGTGGGTAGAAAGAAACCGATTGGCACGAACTAATTCACCTGATAACGAATCTGGAACCATGATGGGGTCTAAATTAGCCATAAAAAACGAAAATTTAAGAAACTTTAAATCATAACTGGCCCAAAGTTGATCCATAGGGCGGGCATGGTCAGAAATCATCAAGCTTCCTGACTTCCCCGAACTAAAGCGTACAAAATCTCGACCTAATTTAATATTCAAATTATGCCAGTTAAAAGTCGCATAAGCCTGCTCAGTAAACGAGGCTAAGTCACTCTGCCGCCTTCCTATATAGTTAGGGTCCTCGTCCAATCGATTATCCACCACGATGCCGTTGTAAAATTCAAATTTGTCCGAGAGCACTAAGTTAAGTTTACTTCGAATACGGCTGTGCCCTACAGTTCGACCACCGTTTCTATCTAACTCTTGAATAACATAGGTTCCGATACTGAATTGCTTTTTCTTGCTTTTTTTAGACAAAAGTTGAATTTCCGGTTCAAACTCAGAATTCAATCTATTTAAAATCCATCTATCAGTCTTTTTAATTTGTAATGCTCTGGACTCAACTTCTTCATTGATTTTGATTAAATATTCAGCAATTTGTCCACGGGTGAAAGGCTTATTTAAGATATAAAGACTTTCAAAATAACCTCGGACCCGGAGTTCGTCGATATAATCATAGGCCCAGTGGAAAGTGGGTAAAGATTCGTGGACCCCAGCATAAGTATTTGGAAAAATAAATAAGGTAACCCACAAACATAAAAATAATATTTTCAAAATGGTTTCTTTCCTTGGAATTAGAAAAATTTTATTTATACCCAATTCTAATACAATTTGAATCCAAGTCCGAAATCAGGCTGGATATCTAAATTGTTTGCATCTCTTACATTAAAAAACGTGAGTCCGATGTGAAATTCCAACCGCTCTACGTGAAATAGGTGGATGTCCAAACCCATCCTAATTTCATCATTGTTATATAGTAGGCGAAAAATCCAATCGAAGAGTTCAGGGGCTTTATTTCAGAGGTTCTAAAGAATCGAAGTCCCACTCCGAAATAGTGTGGACGTGAAAAGACTTCATCAATTGTCAAAGTGAAATGGGTATATTCGCTTAATAACAAAAAGGAGACAATCCCAAACTGGTTAAGAATTGTATCTTTAATCGACCAACCTTCTCTGTAGCCATCTTCCCATTCCTTTAGCAATCCCAAGCTAGTAGTTAACACCCCCGCCCAAACTTTCGGATGCTTAATTTTCCGGGACTGGAAAAGCTTGTAGAATCCTAAAGCAAGGACGCCACTTCCTACAAAGTGATTGGCATCGGATATATCATAATCGTCATGTTTTAGTATTTTAAAGCCACCGTGCCGCGGCTCTGCAAAAAAAATATCTAAAAAAATATTTTGACCTCTTATGTCTGAATACATTGTACTCACGAATAGTAGGATACAAAACAAACAAAGAGTTTTCTTCATTTCTATGTTTCTCCTTAGAAAACATCAAGAAATATTAGATGTTATTTACCTTGGCTATCCGATTAAATAAAAAGGGATCTTGATTACAATGGCATATCAAATTCCTCATTTTTGAGAAATATTTAATTTTTAGATGCCTAAAATAAAGGCAAAAAAGTAATAATGGAAAATATTTTTTGTAGAGAAATTAATAATTATCTATTTTTTTCTCTAAAAAGTTACTAAAAATTCAGAATTAAATTAAAAAGATTCATTTATTGTGTATTAATTTACTAATACTAACACATTTTGTCAATATTTTTTAATATTATTAAAAACGGAATATAAAATAAAAGTAATGAAAGGTAAGGATTTGGAATTAAATTGATAATAGTTAGGTAAGTAGAGGTTAGTAGGCGTTTTTATTTATTAAACCATTGATAATTGTCTTAAGAATAATTTTAAGATCCAGCCATAAAGACCAATTCTCGAGATAAAACAAATCGTGCTCTAACCTTTTTTTGATTGAAGTATCACCGCGCCAGCCATTTACTTGCGCCAATCCAGTAATGCCCGTTCTCACCTGATAGCGTACCATATATTTAGGAATGCGGCCTTTGAACCGTTTCGCAAAATAGGGCCGTTCTGGACGAGGGCCTACTACACTCATATCTCCTTTGAGCACATTTATAAATTGCGGCAGTTCATCCAAACTGGTTTTCCTCAAAAAAACCCCGAATTTAGTCCTTCTTTTGTCTGATTCTAAAGTCCAGATGGTATCGCTTACTTTTTTTGAACAAACCCGCATAGTGCGAAACTTGTACATTAAAAACGGTTTTCTTTTTTTGCCAATTCGCTCTTGTTTAAAAAAGATTGGCCCTGGGGAGGTTAATTTAATTCCAACAGCAATTAGAATCGTGATGGGAAGAGTTACTATAAGAATCAACAAAGAAAATATAATATCAAATATTCGTTTTAAAACTCTATAAGTCCAGGTATTAACTGGCGTCCTTCGAACGCTCACCATGGGAAGACCGTTAAAATTTATTACCTTTGTAATCGGCTGTACTATTTGAAAAAGATCTGGGACTATATCCGTCTCAACTCCTTCGGCTTCACAGATGGTAACGATGTGATAAATTTTCTTATAGTCCTTAATGGGCAGGGCTATAATGACTCTATCTACATTCCGTGAATTTAATATTTTTTTTATACAGGAAGTTCTTCCTAAGATCTCTAAGCCCTGCTTTTTATACTTGCCGTTGGTGTAAACATCATCTAAAAAACCTATGACTTCATATCCATAGGAAGTAGGTTGCTGAAAGGCTTTGGCCACTCGCAGGCCCAGCTTACCCGCACCAACAATTAAAGCTCTTCGTTTGTTATACCCTTTTTTTCTTAACCATTTTAGAAAACCTCGAATGACGAAACGGCTACCTTGCAATAAAACAAAATTTATCCCTCCAAATAAGATAAAGGTAAGTCGTGAATAGGAATGTTCCCGATAGAAAAAGGAGAAGGAGCAAATAACAAGGATACCTAAAGCATTTCCCAAAAACAGAGGTTTTGCATCAGCAAAAACGGAGTTGGTTCTACGAGGTTTATATAAATCTAGGGCTGTAAAAAGAATAAGCCATAAAGCAATAGCTAATATAAAAAAGTATAGATAGAAGTCAAAAGGATGTACAGTTGTAACTACAAAAATATTTGAATAAAACCGCAGATAATAGGCCAATAAAAAAGACGACCCAATGATAACAACGTCTGAAATCGCAAGTAATAAAACAAAAAGTTTTGAATACTTTTTTAACATCGATAGGTTTAAGAAATAACTGGCTGATTAAATAATATTTTTTTCTTCCAATGAAAATTAAGCCTGATATTCTTTGTTCAACTACTGTATTACTTATTGTTATACAAACATTTAGAACGATTTGCAGAAATTGTAGACGTTTTCCAGAAACTATAATTCAATAGAAGAGGCAGAAAATAAGTTTCCTATTTAGGGTTTGACCGAAAACATCCTTTTCTTGTCATTCCCGCATTTTTTAAGTGGGAATCCCCTGCCTGAGATGATGAGATTCCCCGAATAGAGTTCGGGACAGGCCGGCTTAAAGATTGCCGGAATGACATTGATGGTCGAGTTTTCGTTCAAACACTATTTAATTAATGGGGACTGAAATGGAAAAACCCTCCAAAACAATAAATGGCGTAGGTGCAAAAAGACAGGAAGCTAAAAAACTTTAGTTATAAATATTAAATTTAATGGATATTTATTGCACTTCTTTTTCTATTAATGTAATTAAGAAAGAGTTGCTCATATAAATCTTCTGTTAAACGAATCATTGTATCCAAATCATAATTTTCCAAAACATGTTTGTAGCCTGCCATCCCTAATTTCTTTCTTGCTTTTGGATTTTTAATTAAAGATAAAATTCCCCGTCCTAATGCTTTGTCATTTTCAGGAGGTACCAAAATACCTGTTTTGCCGTTAATGACCAATTCAGAGGTGCCCGTTACATTGGTAGCAACCACCGGTAACTTTAATGCCATGGCCTCCAGAATTGAATAGGGTAATCCTTCATATCGGGAAGAAAGCACGAATATATCAGAAGACTTTAAAAGGTCGAAAACATCATTTCGATATCCTGTAAAAATCATTCTGTTCCTTAAGCCTAATTTTAACGCCAGTCTTTCCATTGTTTCTCTCAATTCACCTGAACCTATGTAAAGAAATTTGGTGTTATTTAATTCTTTGGCAACAATCGAAGCAGCTTTTACGAAGATTTCTGGGGCCTTTTGATAAGATATTCTCCCTACTGTGGTAATTATTAAATCTCCATCTTGAATAAAGTTTGGGTATATCTGCTGTAAATTGACCGGCTTGGTGAACCTGAACTTATTAAAATTAATTGCATTAGGAATCACCTGGAATTTAGTTACAGGAGCAATTTTGTTACTCACAGCCACCTTTTTTTCTTCTTGAGAAACACAGATTATCCTATCACAAAATTTGGCTGCTAACTTCTCAAGATAAATATAACCCAGGCTCTTAACATAACTATGATTATTCTGAAAGGGAAATGCATGAGGCGTATAAATTATGACTGGTACATGCACGATTTTGGATGCCAAACGAGCTATAAATCCAGCTTTTGAACTATGGCCATGAACGATATCAAATTTATTGTTTCTAATAAAATTTAAAATATTAAGAAACACAATCCAATCCTCCATGGGTCTTATCTGGCCTGATATTGTGCACGGGAAAGTTTGTATGCCTCTAGACTCTAAGAATGCTAATTCGCTTTTAAAATTGGGATCACTTCGATGTATTGAATAAATTAGTGTTATTTGGAAGGTATCTTTGTTTAAGTGAGCAAGCAAATCAACAACATGGGTTTTAACTCCATCGATAGTTGGTTCAGTAATATGTAAAATCTTTATTTTACTATACTGCATGATTTCAGGTTTTCTTGAATAAGAATCGGAGCGCCCTTAAATCCATGCAATATCTTGTATAAGCCCATTAAGGTGCCCTTAATTGGGCCGAATGAAAAAGAAAATAGCGAACTCCGAACCGCATCCAAAAACAGACCAATGCACAGCCATCCATAACACAATCCATTGATGAAAGTCCCACTTAGATTCTTTTTAAATAAATACCCCATCGAAAGCATTTTACATTCATGATGATCTTTATTTTTGACTCGGTTTATTAAGTATGAATTAGCGGTTGATTTTCTATGAATGACATAGGTTTCCGGTGTGAGGGCAAATTTGAATTTTGAGCTGGCTCGGAGAAAATAATCTTGATCCTCACAAATTCCAATTAAATTTTCATCATATTTAATATGCTCAAAAACCTCACGTTTTATTAAAAACCAGCCCCCTCCAATAGCATCAAGTTTATATAATACATTTCTAATATTTTTCTTAGATGCTCTAAACGTAACATGCATATTTTGAAAATAATATCGAAAAGGTCCAACATAAAATAATCCAAGCCAAAATAATCGTGTTCTTAAAAGCTTTTCTCCGGGTACTTGCCGGTATCCTGCAATTCCATCCAGCCAGGTCGTATTTTGCATCTTTGAAAGACATGTTTCGATATAATTAGGCTGCAACGTAACATCATCGTCTAAAATTAAAATATGAGTACCTTGACAGTTTTCGAAGCCTTTATTTCTTGCCTGCGAAGCCCCACAAATATGCTCATCGTGTAAATATATAATTTTTGGTTGCATTTGTAATTCACTAATGAGTTCTTCAACAGATCGCTGAGCATCATTAGAATTACTTTGATCAACAATTACAATCTCATCAGGTAGTCGAGTTTGTGCAAAGACAGATCGTAAGGTGATTGTGAGATCTGTGGCTCGGTTTTTGGTTGGAATAATAATTGATAAGTACGAGTAGCTCATAAAATAATTCTAAATTTTATAAATAACCAAGAGCTTTTAATCGATCTAAGGTCTCGGAATCGACTTTTGTACTCTCAGGGTGGGGACGGCCGTCTTGTATTCCCCTTGAATCCCAAGACTTTTTGACTCGTTTAAACTTTTTACGTTTCCTTAGCTTTTGATCAATTAGATTCTTTAATTCATGCGGATCTTCTACAATGTTATACAGTTCCTCATTTCCTAAGCTATCCTGAATATATTTGTATTGTTTATCACGAAAAGCTACAATCTTTTTATCATACTTTGCTAATTCCTTTCCACGCAGGCCAGTTTTTTTGGCAATTACATTTAAGGGCGGGTTAACACCCAAAAGTTCGGATACCGCAATTCTATTATTTTGATTTTGGGTAGAGGTGAATATATTTCTTCCTTCTATTTGATCTTTTGGCAAATGATCTTCAAATCCTACTGAAGCAGCTAAGGTAGGAAAAATGTCACTAAGTTGAACTATTTTTTCATTCTTTGTTGCTTTTGGTAATACGGATGGATACCGCATAATAAATGGGACATGAATAAGCGTATCATATAAACAAAAAAAATGACTCATCAACTTATGTTCGCCAAGATTCTCACCGTGATCTCCTACGATTATTAAAATAGTCTTATCAAGAAGGCAAGCACTTGCAAGGATGCTATAAATGGAGCCGATCAATGAATCAAGATAATTAATTTCGGCATTGTATAAATGTGTTAATATTTCAATGTCTGTTTCATCTTTTTCCTCATTACCCGTGATATATGATAAAGGGTCTTGATTCAGACGTTTTATGCGTTCTTCAGTAAATTTACCATTTAGAAATCGATTAAGATACTCACGGGGAGGCTTATAGGGTAGATGTGGCTCTAAGAGATTTATAAACAAAAAATAAGGCTTCTCTTCATTTCTTTCTGTATGAAGCCACTTTTCAAAAGCCCTAATGATCCGTCTTCCTCCTAGGTCCTGCCGATTGTATAAAAACTGACCGTAAAATCCATTCATTAGATTTAGAAATACGTTACCTTTTATAATGTTTTTGGATAGTTCCGTTATTTTTCTTAATAGATTTCGATGTTTAATAGAGCGGCTCGTAATATTTAAATCATTAGAAGATTGAAAAAGCAGCCACATTTTTTTATGTACCTCAAACCCTCGATCTAACCCGAATTGTTCATTTATCCATGAATTGTTGTTGATAGCCATGGTTTGGTAGCCCAGGCCCGAAAAAAACTGAGCCATAGTAACAAATTGGTCAGAAAGACGGTCGCTCCAATTGTTTACCAAATGAAAAGATGGAAAGGTACCTGTAAAAAGACTCGCATGAGCGGGTAGGGTCCAAGAGGCATTGCTAATGGCTTGGGTGAACAAGACTCCCTCACTGGCGATTTTGTCCAGATTAGGACTCGTTTCTTTTGAATAGCCATAGCACGAGAGATTTCTCGCTCGGGTTGTATCCAAAACAAGCAACATTATATTCGGCAAATACATCTTAACGCTCTAATTAGCTTAACCAAAAGATTTATTTTAAATAAATAAAATTAATAATAAAATCCTGATATTCCTGTTCATCCTGTCTAATAAGAACACCGCACTTCAATAACCTATTACAGTTGAAGGTAATTCCTCTACTTCAATTTCCAAACTTTTTGAGGCTATTTTTCGAATAAGCCGCTTAATAGAGTGTGGGACAATTCCATAAATTACTTTAGTTAATATGTAAAAATAATTCCATTTCGGCAAATCAAATGTAGAAATTGCCTTCATGGCTACCTTTGAAAATTTTAGTTGTCTTGCAACAACATTGAAATTGGAATACCAAAAGCTATCTGGTCGAACGTTTCTTATGATTAATGGCTCCGATAAATTCGCCAATTTAAACATTTTCCCAATTCTTATCCATAGTTCCAAATCTTCTACATCATCATAACTTTCGTCATAGCCTCCCATCTCTTTCATGATAGAAGTGCGTGCAATAACACTACTTTGTTCGAGAGGAACATATTTAACCATCTCACATTTAATTTTGTAATCATCTAATGGAGGAATTCGAATAAATTTTTCTTTTCTTATTTTATTATTATGATATGCGGCTGTTCCCAAGACCGCCACCTCAGGATGTTGTTC
Source organism: bacterium (assembly GCA_046758365.1). GTDB lineage: Bacteria > Zhuqueibacterota > Zhuqueibacteria > Oceanimicrobiales > Oceanimicrobiaceae > JBHIAC01. The sequence goes on along the minus strand of JBHIAC010000071.1, from coordinate 8,305 downwards.
CATAAATTGTACTTGCTTTTCTAAACGCGAAGGCAATGAGATATCATCGGCATCAACTCGAGCAATATATTCACCATCAGCAGAAAAGATGCCTTTATTTGAAGATTTTACAACACCAAGATTCTTGTCGTTGTTTATTAATCGGATCCTTCTATCTGAAAACGACCGGATAATGGATTCAGTTTTATCTTGGGAGCCATCGTTTATAATTAGAAACTCAAAATCATTGAACGTTTGATTTAAAATGCTCCTGATGGCGGAGGCAATCCACTTTTCTTCATTGTAAACTGGTAGCAAGACACTCACTTTCGGCATAACAGGTCGTCTTTAAAAATAGTTTATATTATCAATCAAATTTTTGATTCTCTTGCAAGAAAATTGATTACTAAAATATTTCCCAACGGATTAATGCAGTCAATGAATATTTTGAAAATTATTTTCGAATAGCGCATCGTCCAAAAGCATCTCATTGCACTGTTCAGGTAACCAATTCGTACAATCAGAGTTGGACTTTTATCTGTTAGCAGCATCTATCCGTTGGGTTCCATTAGGATTTGTAATCTTTGTCTTAATTTTACATGCGGCTTCGCCGCGCTATTTCATCACAAGTTGAAACCAAAGCGACGCTTCGTGAACTGACCTAAGTATGTAATTTTTGAAAGAATCCAAGGAGATAAAAATGATAAAATATAACCTGCCAATGTAACGAATGAACGATTCCCTGATTTAAACGCAAGTAAAAAATGCTTTTTAGCTTTTACATTCTGACCGCTAACAGCATATTTAATAGCGGTTGAACGATAGACATTTCCACTAAAATTTCTCAATTCATCCGCAAGATATGGATTTCTTTTTATTGTGGAATAAATGGTAGTTAATTTATCTATCATCATAGAATGAATATTTTTTTCCGAAAAATTAGAGCTATGTATTCTTTTTTTAATTAATATTCTTTTCAAATAATAAATCCCATAATACTCTGCAATTCTAACCCACATATCGTAGTCATCTGAGCCACGTAAATTTTCATTGAAATAGCCAATCTTATCAATACAGCTTCTTCTAACCATTGCGGAAGAGTTCGTAATAAAATTACCCAAAAGCAAACGTTTGACCTGTAATGGTGGTTGGGCCTCTTGAATATCTAATACCTTTTTACCTATTACTTGTCCATGTTTGTTAATAAAATAAACTGCGGAGGCAATCAACCCAATTTTGTCCTGCTGCTCTAAAATAGATAGTTGGGTTTCTATTTTGTTGGGTAGCCAGATATCGTCTTGATCCAGAAAAGCAATGTACGGGCCTTTAGCCATCCTAAGTGCTTTATTTTTTGTGGCAGGAATACCAAGATTTCGAGTATTTCTAAATAGCCTAACTCGTTGGTCTGTGAGGTGGTGTTCAACTTCTTTTAGCGAGCCATCGGTTGATGCGTCATCCACTAACAAAAGCTCAAGATCCTTGAAAGTTTGATCTCTTACACTTTGGATAGCCGAAGAAATAGTTTGGCTCCCGTTATACAAAGGAATTATTACAGAAACTTGAGCCATGTTAAATTCAAATTTCATTGGAGCTTCTTGTTCGAATCATCAAGAATAGCCCTTGAAGGGACCAATAAGTGATCCAAATAATTTGGTGGTAAACTAAATTAAATAGAAAAGATAAATATATCATTGCTAAGAAAATAATTAAAGGTAGAAAAAAATCAAATTTACTTTTATTAGAAATTTGGACACATAAGATAGGCGATAAAATAAAAAAAATGTAGGAACCAAGACCAAGTATTCCAATTTCGCAAAACAGGTCAAGAAACGTGTTATCAAAGGTTGTAAGAGGAAAGAATGGTAAATCTTTATTTATAAAAATTGGTAATTGTCTAACCCCAACTCCAAAGAAGGGGTTTCCAGAAATGAAATGACTTGCCAAAAACAATCCTTTCAGTCTGAATAGGATAGATTCTTTGGCTGTTTGTAAAGAAATCCTGTCCAGAAATGCATCGATGACTCCAAATTTATAAAGCAAAACATAGCCAATTAAGAACGATAAAGTTAAAAACCCCATTACGGATATCAGACGTTTAAAGCTAATTACTTTAAATCGGATGAGATAAACCAATAATAATAAACCTCCAAATAAGTAAGCAGATCTTGAAAACGTGACAAAAATTCCAAGATATTGAATTCCAGAAGATAAAATCCAAAACAATTTTCTTTCTGCTCGAAATGTAAAATGTAAAGTTACAGGAAGAATCAATAAAAGAAAAGATGATAAAACTAAGGGGTGTCCCACAGTGGATATAACTCGTATTAGACGACCGTAAAATTTTCCATCTAAAAGATTTCTAGAATACCAGTGGCGATTGGAAAGGTACAGTTCAGAATAAGGATTATAACCAATGAGATATTCAATAATAGCTAAAATGGATATTATTGTAGCCACACCACAAACGATTTTTAAAAGTACCACACCATCAAGGCGCTGGCTATTATGATTCGCAGCAATAAAGTATACACCTCCACTTCCTAACAAAAGGATAGATAGCCACATCAAAGCATCTAAATCAGGACCATTCAGCAATACAGTGAATCCTAAAGAAAGACTAAACATAAGAAAAGAGATTAGAACAAGTTTTGGGAAGGTAAAAGATGGAGATTTAGAAATATATTTTTGAAAAAATGTTAAAATAATAGTAAAAAAGATTATTATTATTGATGGATGTAATAATCCCCATGCAGTTGAAATTCTGAATTGAATTATGTAGTCTGACGATATAAAGGCTGCGAAAACAAATGGGAAAATAGCTAAATAGGATAATCGTAAAAAGTAAATACTTAATACTAGTATAATGAATAGAGGTAAGAATTTAGTATGGTAAGAAATTATATAAGCTACAATTGTAGAAGATATTAATACTACCGCCAGAGTGACCCCTTTTGGAATTGAAATAAAATAATCTTCGCTATGTTCTAAATGCATTGTTCAAATATCCGTTTTCGAATATTTTTGTAACTTATTTCACCAAATAATTTCAACAATATCCCATAGATTATCAAAAAGGGAATGGGTATTAGAAACAGCCATTTCGTAGGACTAATTTGCACGATTGCGTGAAAAATTTTATAGAAAATCACAAGTGCTACACCTATTATGCATAGCTTAACAAAAAATGAAAATTTTAATCTAATTGTTAAATATTTTGATGAAGTGATAAATATTCCAATAGCATAAAATAAATAAGAAAAAGTGGTTGTATATGACGCCCCCAGCATACCAAATTTAGGCACAATCAAAAAATTTGCCAACAGATTTAAACCTGCGATTATGATAAGTAAAATTAACATTATATAAGTTCGATGTGAAAGCTCTATTCCCTTCTGCAAATACATACTCAAATGCCAAATAAAAAAGCCAAGCGTCAAAATAGGTACCAGAATATAGCCACTTTCATAATTCGTACCAAGCAGAACAGTTACAATATACTTTCCCAAAAGGAAAAACAAAATGACAATGGGCAATGCGAATATTATGAAATATCGTATCAATTCAACCGTCATGCGTTGTGTATTTTGGCGTCCACTATTTTCCCATTTGTTTATTAATAATGGATGTGCCGCCATTAACATAGGAGAAAAAAAAAGACCTAATCCTCGATTAATAATTGAATAAGTCGCTGAATAAATACCAACTTCTGAATTACCCCGAAAGTACGAGATTACATAGCGATCTGAAACGGACAGGATTTGTGAAGCTAAAAACCAACCCACTAATGGAAATCCATAAAACAAAAATGACTTTATAAGTGACCAATCTATATTATAATTAAAAACCTTAATTCTATCTTTGTTAATTATAATTAAAACTAAAATTGTTTGGGAAAGAAATGGACTAAGAAATAGAAATACAATCAAAGGCTTGATTAGAAAAATAAAGAACAAAACAAACAATAATTGTAAAACCGAATTGTAAATGTTGAATGTTGTGAATTCTTTTGAACTTAAGGACGCTTGATAAAATGAAAGAACACTATTGAACCAGATTGAAGAAATACCATAAAGAACGCATACTGTTAATAACGTAAAATGCTCGTTAAAATAATCTACGGGGAACAAAAACATTAAACTCATTACAACAATTATGAGGGAGATAATAATTAACAACTGTAACACTTGTGATTGAAAACTTTCAAGTTTGCCTTGAGTTTTGGTCTCGGGGAGAAAACGAATTACACTCTGTTGTAACCAACGAGAAAACAGTATGGTGCAAAGATTGGTACCATTTAAAAAAAGAATATATATTCCAAAATTGGTGGGTTCAAAAATATTTGTAACTATTATGATTGTAATCAGAGTACCAAACGCGGTAACTAAATTTGCAGGAATGTAGAAAATGAAATCTCGAAAAAAAGGTACAACCCTGGGCATAATCTTTGATGTTAAATAGGAAGCGATTCAAACAACAGTACTATTTTTGCTTCGCTTTTATCCATTATTATCATAGTAATGATATTGATAGGCGTAATAGTAGGAACCATTCACGCCGTCAATCGGAACACAATTAAGCAACACACCCAAAACTTGGGAGTTAACATTTTTAAGAAGAGTAAAACTCCTCAAGATTGCTTTTCGATTGGTCAGCCCAGCTTTAACCACCAACACTGCACCATCCACCATGGAACTTAAAACAACAGGGTCTGTTACGGCAATAATTGGGGGACTGTCAAAAAGAATCATATCAAATTGCAAATTGAGCTCATCAATCAAATTTTTCATAGCCTCAGACCCTAAAAGCTCCGAAGGATTTGGTGGAATTATGCCGCATGGTATTAAAAACAAATTTTCTACCGCTGTCTTATTAATGGCTTCCTTTGTACTAATTCTTCCCACAAGACGATTAGTTAAACCGTTCTTTTTGTCTACATTAAAAATTGAATGAAGAATGGGTCGTCTTAAGTCCGCATCCACCAATAAAACTTTACTCCCTTGTTGAGCTATGGTTATAGCCAAATTTGCCACAGAAGTCGTTTTACCTTCTCCTATTCCTGGGCTGGTTACCAAAATGCTTTTTAAGGGTTCATCAACCTTTGAATATCGAATACTTGTTCGAAATGCCCGAAAGGCCTCAGAAATTGGAGATTTAGGAGCAAATTGAGTAATCAATTGAGCTCCATTATGATTATATTGCCGCTCTTCAACATCAACTTTACTATTTCGCCTTTTTTTAGGAGAATTTCCGTCCTCTTTAATAACAGAAATGGAACTAAGCACAGGTAGACCCAATCGTTCTATCTCTTCAACACCTCGAACGGAATTGTCCATAAAATCTAAAAGAAACGTAATTGCGACTCCCAAGCCTAATCCCATAAAAGTGGCTAATATAAGGTTTAAAGTCTTTTTAGGTTTAATGGGATATTTGGGAGGCTTAGCAGAGTCAATAATTCTAACATTCCCAAGTTGACCGACTTCTTTGATTCTTGTTTCTTCATATTTTTCTTTCATCATTAGATAAATTTTTTCATCTAATTTAGCAGCCCGCGCCAATCGTGCCAGATTTAGACTTAAATTTGGCAAAGACTCCAATTTAGCAGAATACTCATCAACAAGATTCTTCAAAGCCTGCACTTTAGGGTGAAGAGATGCAATTTCCGCCTCTACTTCAATTTTACGTGCAATTAAAGATTCTGAAAGTTTAACTGGATCTAAAATTTCCTTGGAAGCCAATTTGGTGACTTCACTTTTAAATTTTTCTTTTAATTCAGCAATTTGTTGATCATATTGTTTTATTTGGGCACTATTAGGATTGTAGACCCCTCTGTTTACCAAATTGGCCACAAAGATAGCTCGGGCGCCTTCAATTTCTGCCATTTTCTTTTTAAGCCCTTCGAGATAAGGACTCATTGAAATCGTTTCAATATCAAAATTATCTCGACTTTTAACAAGTTGTTCTTCTATATACCTGAGTCGCTCTTGCGCAGAGTTGAGGTCTGTAAAGGCTTCATTATACAGAGTTTCAAATTCAGTCAATTTCTGAATTAATTCTTGAATTTCCTGAGGAAGTGCGATTACCTTCTCACGCTCTTTATAATTTTTTAAAGCCTCTTCAGAACGAACCAAGTTGTTTTTTACAACGGCCAATTGTTGTTCCAAAAAATTTTTAACCCGTCTAACCTCTTCCCGGCTTTCAAGCTGGTTATTTTCTAAGTAAGAAGAAGCTAATGTGTTAGCAATATAGGCCGCTTCGGTAGGAGAAGCTGCCTTAATTTGAATCAATATCATGTCTGTGTAGTCAATGAGCTCAATACTGATTCTTTCTCTCAACTCCTCGACAATTTCATCAAATATCTCTGCGCTGTCTTTTTCTTCTTGAGACCCTCCATTGTTTTCGAATTTAAATAAGTTAAAAAATCGAGAAAAACTTGTTAAAAAATCAAATGAATTATTCTTTTTATCGCTCCTATTTCCAAAAATTTCTAATTCATGAGCATATTCGGAATTTAATATTTTATTGAGTACGATTTCTGCCAGAGTTCTACTTTTTAATATCTCGACTTGATTATAAATCTCATTTCTTTTCTCTCTGAATGCTAAATCAGAGAATCCAAAAAGGGCATCTGTCATTGCGGAATCATCTTTTATCAACAATTTCACCGTGGCCTCATATACCGGATCGGTCGTAAAGATAAAAATGGTAGTGACAATTAAAACCGAAAAGAATGAAATGGCTATAATCTTTCGACCTCGATACAAGGTTTGTAAAAAATCATTCAAACTCAATGTGTGAACTTTTCTAAATTCCATGACAATAACGTATTGAATGAATTTTATATTTAGAACTGACTAAACAAGTTAATATATCCTTAAACAAGTCCCCGAAATTTATCTTGATGCTACCTTTATCAGGAAATAAATTTGGGCAATGACAGCAAGCTTTGAGGCAAAATCAAAAAATTTACCTATAAAATGCATGGTAGACCCAGACACTACAATGGTGTCTTCTGGATGAAGTTCTGGAATTAAACGATCATCCCCTGTTTCAATGTATTTTTGAACATTAACATTTATTACAGTTCTTTGAATTCCATTTCCATTATGTCCAATAGCCCGAATTACCTTAATTTTTTTTATTTTGGCATCTTCCACAGGTCCGCCAGCAAAAGATAGCAATGAAATTAAATCCGTATCGGCTGGAACCAAATATTGACCAGGACTTTTTACAAATCCCCAAATATTTACCTTCATTAAAAGCTCATCTTTCGCCCCTAAATAGTATTGCGCACCGGTCTTACGTAAGGTCTCCTCTTTTGTGCTTTCCTGAGACAGGAGTCTCAAAGGAGAGCAATATATGATTATTGCACACAACACATAAATAGTTAATTTCATATACATTAGTAACATTTCTCATGGCTCCGCTATTTGAATTGAATTCAATTAAAAAGATAATGCCAAATTTATACCAAAAAATAAAAATGCAGAAATTAAAAAATCTCGATAAAGTGGTGATTTATTTTTCTAAATAGTTGAATGGCCAAATTTTGAATAATGGATTCTTATTTAATAAATGAGGTAGGTGCAAAAAGATTGGATTTTTAAAATATGGTTCTTCTGATAATTAGGTGCAAATATTTAAACATAGCGATGAAAAGCAGGTGGGGATTAAGTGAGAACATTTTTTTACAGCAAAGTCATAAATCAATACTGTTTTGATTCGGGGTTAGTGCAAACAGTCTAACAAATGTTTGACTATCGGTCTCTATCAGTTACACCAATGCTACGCCATCCATATCTTTGGGAATTGGAATATCCATCATCTTTAGAATAGTTGGGGCTAGGTCTCCAACCCAAAACTCATTATGTCCCTTCGTCAGGTTTCTATTTCGGATAAATAAAAGAGAATCTTCGAAAGTATGCATACCTACCAAAGCTCCCTTTTCACCAAATACTCCTTTATTGACATTTCCCTTAAGATCATACCCATCATGAGGAACGGCAATAAGGTCGGCAGCCGCTTCAAAATTTTGCCCTTCATAAATATCTTCGCGCTTAATGACTTCACGTATGATTGGCTCACCCGTATCCTTTTCTTTCAGATTAAGAAGAACCTCTGAAAGTTTTTCTCTGCTTGCCTCGTATTGTTCTTGAGGCACCGAGCCGTTAGGCTCACGTCCCTGTAAATTTACAAACACTCGGCCTGGAATCAAACTGTATCCAATAGAATCCGGGTGCATGTCATCTAAACTCTTGGGAGGTGTAGTTCGGAATTTTAGGAGGCCGGCTTCTACTAAGTAATTGTTCAAGTAAATCTCCTTTTTGAT